>JBBRDJ010000082.1:0-14192 GCA_038203945.1 Gemmatimonadales bacterium | reverse complement strand
TATTTGCCTGAGCCGAGTGATCCGTTCGTACCGCCGCAGTTGCTGCGGCAACATGGGTTACGGCGTGGTGACAAGGTCGAAGCCACGTGGGGTCGCGATCATCGGGGACGCGCGGTGCTCATTGAAATCACCTCGCTCAACGACGGCCCGCCGATCATCGAGGGCAAGCGCCCCGACTTCAACACACTCACAGCCAGCTACCCCGACCGCAAGCTGACGCTCGAAACCGGCCAGCCGGCCAAGACCGGTCCGGAGCTGACCCGCCGCGCCATCGACGTCATCGCACCCATCGGATATGGACAGCGTGCGTTGATTGTGGCTCCGGCTCGCGCCGGCAAGACCACACTGCTGCAGGCGATCGTGGAAGGCGTGGCCATCAACCATCCCGAGGCCGGACTGTTCATTCTGCTGGTCGACGAACGACCGGAAGAAGTCAGCGAAATGATCACCTGGGGCTATGGCGAAGTGGTCGCGTCGAGCTTTGACATGCCCGCCAAGCGTCACGTGGAAGTGGCCGACATGGTGCTCGAACGTGCGCGTCGCATGGTCGAACAGGGCCAGGATGTGGTGATCGTTCTTGACTCGATCACGCGTCTGGCGCGTGCCCACAACACCGTGGAGCGCGGCACCGGACGTACGCTGTCCGGCGGCCTTGATTCATCGGCCATGCAAAAGCCCAAGGCGTTCTTCGGATCAGCGCGCATGATTGCGGAAGAGCATGGCGGTGGCTCGCTCACGATCATTGCCACGGCACTGGTGGAAACCGGCTCGCGGATGGACGATGTGATCTTTGAAGAGTTCAAGGGCACCGGCAACTGCGAAATCAAACTTGACCGCAGTCTGGCCGATCGTCGCATCTATCCAGCCTTCGACATTGCCGTGAGCGGCACACGTCGCGAGGAAAAACTGTATCGCCCGGATCAGCTGCAGAAAGTGCACCTGCTGCGCCGCGGACTCGCGCAAATGCCACCTCAGGCGGGCATGGAATGGCTCATCAAGCGCGTGGCTGGCACCAACGACAACGATTCGCTGCTCGACGGATTGTAACAGCCGTCCATTTTCGTTCGTCAAACTGCACAACGCCCTCGGCATCGTCGCCGGGGGCGTTGTGCGTTTGGAGATTCGCTGCGCACGCCGCACACATCATCCACTGCCAAGACTTGTTCAGAGCTGCCTTCGCGGTAAAGACCGTTCCAGTCGCGCCGATTCCGTCAAGGTCCAATGCCGATGGTCTCCGTGAGGTGTGCCACCCGTCCCCGAGAGACCCTTTGCGTCACTCGGGCCGACCGCACGGCAACACCCTCTTGAGAAATCCGGGCTAAAGACTGCCGTCGCCGCGCCGATACCAACAGGCGGGAGCAAAATCCGCAACTGCGTGCGGGCTCACTCACGAACGTCCATCACTTTCGATCTCCGGCATGTTTCGCTCTCTGACTCTACGCGCAAAAATCCTCGCACTCCCCGTTGTGGCCGCCGTCGGCTTCCTTGTAACGCTCGGCGTTGTCATGACGCTGGGACTGTCTGCGGGTGCAGAACAGCAGCGGATCGAGAATGGCTATTCACCCGCGTTGCAGGTGAGTCAGCAGCTCGAACGGGCGCTTGAGGATTACCAGCGTGCACTTCGGGACGCAGTAGGCGCAAGTGATAAAGGAGCCGTCACCTCCTCGGACTCGCTGTCGGCGCGGTTCACCCTCCTCACGGACTCACTGCAGGGCAATGCGACTGTAAACCGTGCAGCCGTGGACAGTCTTTCGACGGCGTTTTCTGCATACGCAGCCGGAGCACGCGCTACCAGCCTCGGCATGATTTCCGGCGACCTGAAGCTGGATCTCATGAGCGGCATGCAGGCCATGCGCTCAGAGCACGCCGAGTTGGCCGCCACGCTGGCCGAACGACGCGCCGTTGAAGAGGCACGCATTGCCACGGCGTTTGAAAGCGCCCGATCGTTGCAGCAAAACGCGATGTGGGGATCGGCGGCTGTGCTCGTGATCGCACTGACTCTCATTGGTGTGCTGGCCTTCGGTACGCTGCGCAGCATCATGGGCTCGCTTTCGTCTCTCTCAAATGCCGCCACAGAAATAGCTCGCGGACGGATTGAGCAGCAGATCGATATTCATTCCCAAGACGAAATTGGTGCGCTCGCCAACGCGTTTCGCGGCATCGTATCGTACATCGGAGAAATCGCGCACGCGGCTGACCGCCTGGCCGTTGGCGATTTGCACGCGGCCTCCGTGACGCCGCGCTCGGAACACGATGTACTGTCGCGCAACATAAACCGTGTGTCGGAAGCACTGCAAACTGTGGTGGGTGAAGTCGGCAGCACCATCACCGCCGTGCAGGTGGGCAATCTGGCGCAGCGTGGTTCGGCGAAGGGGATGGCCGGCGCGTATGCCGATGTGATTACCGGAACCAACGCCATGCTCGATGCGGTCAACGCACCGATTGACGAAGCGCGAACCGTACTGGCGCGCGTTGCAAAGCGTGATCTCGCGGTGCGCATGCAGGGCGACTACAAGGGTGATCACGCCGCGATCAAGGATTCGCTGAACATCGCACTGGCCAACATCGGCGAGGCGTTTGCGTCACTGACATCGGCGGTGGCGCAGGTGAATGCGGCGGCGGCGGAAATCGGAGCGGGTAGCCAGGATCTGGCGTCAGGTGCGGCTGATCAGGCGGGATCCATCGATCAGGTCTCGCACCGACTGGCGGTGGTGGGTGAACGTACCAAAGCCAGCGCGGCCGACGCCCACGAAGCACGGGCCGCCATGGAGCGTGCGCGCACTGATACAGAGCAGGGCGTGGAGCGCATGCAAGCGCTCGCGCAAGCAGTGGCCGACATCAAGAAGTCGGCCGATTCCACCGCCCGCATCGTGAAGACGATTGATGAAATCGCGTTCCAGACTAACTTGCTCGCGCTCAATGCGGCCGTGGAAGCAGCGCGCGCTGGTGATGCAGGCAAGGGTTTCGCGGTAGTGGCAGACGAAGTACGGAGTCTGGCAATCCGCGCGGCTGAAGCGGCTCGGAATACGGCCGTGCTCATCGAAGAGTCCGTGCAGAAAACTGAGGCCGGTGTGGCGCTCAACGAAGGCGTGCGTCACCGCCTGGAAGAGATTCGTACCGGTGTGGAACGAGCCAGTACGATGATGGCCAACATCGCCGATGGTGCACGGGAACAGGAGACGGAACTGGCCGAGGTCTCGTCAGCGATCAGTCAGATTGCGCAGCTCACGCAACGTGTGGCCGCCAACGCTGAGGAATCGGCGAGTGCTGCGGCCGAGTTGCAGGCGCAGGCCGGCGAAATGCATGACATGGCATCGCAGTTCGTTGTGGAAGACGCCTCCAGAAAGCCCCGAAGTCATGCAGCGGTGTCGCACTCGCGCAGCACCACGCGCACAAATGATCGCACACATTCAGCAGCACGCACGACTCGTGCACCGCACACCACCACCAAAGCGGTCGCACCGGCACGCAAGGTGACTGCGTCGGCGGCTGGAAAATCGTCTACGGCACCGGCATCTAGCGCCGAAAGCCTGATTCCGTTCGACGACGACGATACGAGTATCTTCGCCGACTTCTGACCGGGAACGCAGCAGCACCGCTGATCAATGGCGATCAGCGGTGCACTGCGAACCGATCAATGAGTGTTACCGCTGCACGCATCCCCTGACGAAAGTTCTCCTCGGAGATCCACTCGTCGGGGGCATGTGCGTTTTCGCCCGGCAGTCCGAAGCCCATGAGCAGCACGGGCGCACCAAGGATGCGCTCAAAGTCACCCACTACCGGGATGGAACCGCCCTCTCCGGTCACCACGGGTGTCTTGCCGAACGCCGCTTCAAGCGCATACACACCGGCTTCATGCAGCGGACCACTGAGCTCGGCGCGCCATGGTTTTCCACCATGCAGCGCCGTGACGGTGGCCACCACTCCCGGCGGTGTTACGCGGGCCACATGTTCGGCAATCAGTTGCTCCACCGTGCGCGGATCCTGATCAGGCACCAAACGACAGCTGACCTTGGCCATGGCCACCGCTGGCAACACCGTCTTGGCACCTTCGCCGGTGTACCCGCTGAGCAACCCATTCACTTCGCAGGTGGGACGTGTCCACAACTGCTCCAATACCGTGTAGCCGGCTTCCCCGCCGAGTGCTGGAGATCCCACTTCGTGGCGGAAGTCTTCTTCACTAAACGGCAGCGTGCGCATTTGTTCACGCACGTGGATCGGCCACTCTTTGACCGCGTCATGGAAACCGGCAATCGCCACGCGACCGTTGGCGTCGTGCATGGTGGAAAGAATGCGTGCGAGCGCCATCGCGGGGTTCACCACCGCGCCGCCGTACATGCCTGAGTGCAGATCACTCGTTGATCCGCGTACGTTGATCTCGACATACGCCAGTCCACGCAGCGACGACAGAATACTCGGCGTGCCAGGTGCAAACATGGTGCTGTCAGAAATCACAACGCCATCACACCGCAAGCGGTCGCGATTGGCTTCGAGAAAGTGCTCGAGATTGGCGCTGCCCACTTCTTCTTCCCCTTCGGCCAACACAATCACATTCACCGGCAACGTACCGCGCACGGCGAGATGCGCCTCCAGTGCCTTCACGTGCAGATACAACTGCCCCTTGTCATCAACGCTACCGCGCGCGTAGATGCGACCGTCGCGCACCTCGGGCTCAAACGCCGGTGATGTCCACAGTTCCAGTGGCTCGGCGGGCTGCACATCGTAGTGTCCGTAAATGAGCAACGTGGGCGCCTGCTCGCCAGCGCCGCGCCATTCGGCCAAGACGATTGGGTGTCCGGGCGTTTGCATGAGCGCCGATGTGAATCCGGCGTGCGCGAGACGATCTGACAACCACGTTGCCGCCGCACGACAATCACCGGCGTGTTCGGATCGCGCACTCACACTGGGAATGCGCAGAAACTCAAACAGCTCAGCCATCGCGTTGGCGTGGTGCGCGGTCAGATGGGCATCGAGATCAGCGGGAACGGAAGCAGTGGTCATGTGGAGTTCCGGCAGGATGGTTCAGTCAGGATGGTTCAGCCAGGATGGTTCAGTCAGGATGAAGTCAGAATGCAGATCAGCCGCGCAACTTGTCGCCGAGCGACATACCGAACAACGTCGCGAGTACTGCCAGTGAAACACTCAGTACAACGTAGACAGCGGCGCGGGCGATACGCCCTTCCTGCACCAGTGTGATGAGTTCCGCACTGAATGTACTGAAGGTCGTAAAGCCACCACAGAAACCAACCGTGAGACTGATACGCCACACCGGATCGAGTGATGGCAGGCTCAGCCAGCGCGCGAAGACACCAATCAGAAACGCACCCGACACATTGATCAGCAGCGTTCCCACGGGAAATCCGATCGGCAGGCGTTGCAGCAGCAAGCCCATCCCATAGCGGGCCACCGATCCTGCGGCACCTGCGAGCGCCACACCCAGCCACACACTCACTTCGCGTCGTCCCAGGTCATACGTCCAAGCGGCGGTACGTCTACCGCAATGCGATACAGCCACACTTTGCGCTGCGCGACGACACCGCCTTCGCGCTTGAGATCAACGGTTACACCGGCGCGGAAATCCCGGAACCATGTACCAACTTCGGCGGCCAGCGAGTCGCCCTTGACGTTGGCTTCAAATGCGACAACCAGTCCGTCACCCGGTCGCACCCGATCATGCGCGGTGTCCCACAAATCGTACTGATTGCGTCGCGATGCAAGATTGAGGGCAAAAACCGTGGGCTGATCCGGCAGATGAAACGCGAGCGCTGAGGCGTCCTGATATCGATTGGCGGCCACCCACACATCTACGCTTCCATCGAGAAATGGATCGCGACGCGCCGCGTGCACGGCGTCGGCCAGCGTATCCCAACCGTACGCGCGGGCAATCGGATCACGATTGGGCGGCAATGGCAAGAGCGGCTTCCACGCCTGCAGCGAGACGACCAGCAGCAGGACCGCACCCACTGCGAGACCGGCCCGATACCAGCGACCGTGCGCCCAGCGCGCCGACGTCGCGGCCAGCAACACAATGGCAGCCGGATAAATCGGCGCCGGCCAGTTGGCTTCCACCGAACGTTGCCAGGCGCTGACCATCACCACACCGAGTGGCACAATGGCCACCATGGCCAAGGCAAAACGCCGCACCAGCATGTCGTGCGCCGAGAGTCGTTTGCGCACCTCCCAGGCATCGCGCAGTGCGATAAAGATGGCCATCAGGAACAGGACAAACAGAATCGGCGACGCGAGGCCGAGCTGCCCGCCGATCAGCTCCAGTTCCCGGGTGAAGGGCGAACCGCGCACCGGTGCAAAACCGTGGGAGAACTGAAACGCGAACGAGACCCATTCGTAGAACCAGTTCCATACCACCACCGGCGCGAACAGCACAGCCGACACCACGGTGGCGACGTATGGTCCGGGTTCGGCAAAGCGCTTGCGGAGCGCTGGATGCAGCACAAAGACCAGGGTCACGGCCAGCGGCATGAGCGCGGCCGTGTACTTGGAGAGCATCGCCCCGCCCAGCGCCACACCGGTGAATGTCCACCAGACGAGCGATGCAAATGATCGCAGCGTTGACGACAGCGCCAACGTGAGAAAGAGACAGGCCAGCGAGAGGGTGGCGAGAAACGGCGCGTCGGGAGTGGCCAGCACGAAGCCCAGCGTGGCCAGTGGCACCACGGGGAAGAGGAGAGCGGCTCGCGCGGCCGCACGTGGGCCCGCCAGCTGCCCCGCCAGCGCGATGAGGGCGGCGTGGGCTATGCCGCCCATCAACCACGGGCCCGCGCGCACGGCCAGGAGCGTGTCGCCAAACAGACGCGTTCCGGCCGCCAGGAGCAGCGCAATGCCGGGCGGGTGGTCGAAGTAGCCCGCCTCGAGACGACGGGTCCATTCCCAGTAATATGTCTCGTCGGGGAAGAGCGGCACCAGCAACGCCAGCAGTGCACGAACGGCTGCGCCCGCCAGCCACCAGAGCAGGGCAATGCGCCAGTAGCGGCGGGCGGCTACCGGAGAGGGTGGTGCGAGCAGGTCGTCAGAGGCGGGCACGAGTGCAAACTCGCACTGCGGCGGCGTCTGTCACAGTGCCTGTGTCACAGTCGTTGCTCATGGCCGAGACAATCGAACACAAAATGCACGGACGGGTAGACACAATGGTTACGGCCAAGACAGCTTTGTACGATGTTGTACAGGGCGTTACAAGCTGTTCCGGTGGCGTGACGGTTACGGCGGTTCGTGCCTGTGCGTCTTTCGAATGAACGTCGGTCTGTGCCCGCGCCTGGCCCGACGACCTTTCTTCCCTGCGTTTTCCCCAGTCGCCCAAGGATAGACCTGCATGCGGGTCATGCCCCTCTTCGCGAAATCTCGCGTACGTCGTTTTGCTGCGCTCGCGCTGGCCGTTGCTTCCATGCCGCTCATGGTCGGCTGCGAGAGTGTCATCAACCGCTCGCGTGACGCCGAATCGATCTCGCTCGCCCCGACCAATTTTGAAGTGTCGGTGAACTCCAGCGTGCGTGTCATTGCGAGTGCGTTCGACAAAAACAGCAATAGCATCGGCAACAAAAACTTCAAGTACTCGTCGTCCAATCCCGTGGTAGCGACGATTACTGATGACGGACTGGTCATTGGCATCTCCCCCGGATCGACGATCATTGCGGCCGAGGTGGACAATGCGCGCGGCGAGACGACGGTTACCGTCGTCCCCGAGGTCCCCAACAACATTCTCGTCTCACCGTCACCCGTCACGCTGCGACGCGGCGACTTGCGCACCTTCACGGCCACGCCGCGCACGGCCACGGGTTCGGCCATTACCGGGTTGTCTATTGTGTGGGAATCGAGCAACTCGTCCATCGCCAGCGTCAACTCCAGCGGACAGGTGTCGGCGGTTGCGCCGGGGAATGTGATCATTGCGGCGCGTGTGGGGCAGGTGATTGGCGGGTCACAGGTCACGGTGACGGAAATCCCCATTGGTGCCATCTCGCTCAGCCCGCAGAATCGAAGCATCCAGGTCAACGAGACGTTTATTCCGGATGTCACGCTTCGTGACACGGCGCAGAATGTCATTTCGCGTCTTGGGCGCACGCTCAACTGGACCAGCAACAACGAGCTCAACGCAACGGTCTCAAGCACGGGCGTGGTACGCGGCGTGCGTACGGGTAGCGCCCGGATTACCGTATCGTCACCGGATAATCCGGCCATCAATGCCTTCATGGACGTCACGGTCAGCAACCGGGTGGTGCGCACGGTCGCGATTTTGCCACGCACAGGCTTCTTGCGTCTCGACGTACCACGGCCGTTTGCCGCGCAACTGTTCGATTCCACCGGTGGTCCGATTACGGATCGCGTGATCACCTGGACCAGCCTCACGCCGACCGTCGTGACCATCAGCCCGAGTGGTATCGCGCGTGGAGTCTCGCTGGGGTTGGCGCGATTCACCGCGCGCGTTGACAACGCCGTGGATACGGTGCAGTTCACCGTGACCCGCATTCCGGTGGCCGAAGTGCAGCTTTCACCAACCAACACCAGCGTCATTCAGGGCAAACAGACCACGCTCAATCTCACCGTGCGCGACTCCACCGGCGCCGAGGTAACGGATCGCAGTGTCGTGTGGGCGACCAGTAATCCACTGTTCGCATCGGTTGACAACAATGGTGTGGTCACGGGTATCAGCCCGGGCAACGCACTGATTTCGGCAACGTCCGAAAACCGCAGTGACGTGGCCGGTGTGTCGGTGCTGCAAGTGCCGGTGGATTCCGTCAGACTGGTGACAGCGGCTGACACGCTGGTGAACATCAACTCCATTGCGCCGGGGAACACGTTCCCGATTCAGCTGTCCCTGCGTGACGCGGACGGTGGCACTGTATTGAACCGTGAGCTGTTACTCACCTCAAGCCAACCCGGGATCGCTACTGCTATTTGGAACCCGAACACGCGGATTCTGGTAGTGGGCTCATCGTCACCAACTGCCAACGGCAGCACCATCATCACCATGCAGGCGCTGGGACAGAACGGCAATCCGCAGGGCAAGGAAACCAGAATTCGTGTGCAAGTCACATTTGTCGCACCTCCGCCCACTCCATGACCGCACCATCGACCGCGTCACCATCGTTTGTCAGGGGACTCTTTGAGGGAGACCTGCATGAGTCCCTGCTCTTCCCGTATCCGGCGCCGCTCGATGAGCGCGCGCCGGATGATGCGTCTACGGCCAAACGACTGATCGCCGAGTTGCATCGTCTCGTGGAAACGGGCGTGATCGATCCCGTGCAAATGGATGAGGACGAGTCGATTCCGGAAGCGGTCATTGAAGGGTTTGCCAAAGCCGGATTGCTCGCGCTCTCGATTCCGCGCGAGTATGGTGGATTGGGGTTGTCGGCGTCTGGCTACGCCGTGGTGGCGGGTGCTGTGGCCGCAGTCGATCCGTCGCTCGCCGTGCTGGTTGGTGTGCACTGCGGATTGTCGTCCAAGGCGATTGTGCTCTTTGGCAACGATGAACAGAAGGCTCGCTACCTCCCCATGCTCGCGCGCGGTGAGACGCTGGGCGCGTACGCGTTGACCGAACCGGAAACGGGCTCGGACGCGCAGAATATCGTTTCACGCGCCGAACGTGCGCCCGATGGACAGGGTTGGCTGCTGTACGGACGCAAGCACTGGATTGGCAACGGACAGCGCGCGGGTGTGATCGTCACCTTTGCGCAAACGCGCGTTGAACGCGACGGGAAAACGGTGAATCGCCCAACGGCGTTCATCATTCGCCCCGACATGCCGGGCTTTCATGTGCACGGTACGATACGAAAGCTGGGTATTCGCGCGAGCAGCCAGGCGGAACTCATTTATGACGGTCTTTATGTCCCCGATGATCATGTGCTCGGCGAAGTGGGCAAGGGATTCAAGGTTGCAGTAAACGCCCTCAACGCCGGTCGCTTGTCACTGGCCGCTGGCTGTACTGCGGCGGCCAAGCTACTGCTGCGTGAGTACATCGCGTACGGTGAGCTGCGCCAGCAGTTTGGTGCACCGCTGGCGTCGTTTGAAGTCACGCAGCGCAAGGCCGCCACCATGGCTGCTGACGCTTACGCGGCCGACGCGATGGTGGGAGCGCTGGCTGCGGCCCTCGACGAAAAGAATGTTGATGCATCGCTCGAAGCGGCCATTGCGAAAGTGTTTGCGTCGGAGCTGATTTGGCGCGCCACCGACGAAATGGTGCAGCTGGCTGGCGGACGTGGCTTTGTGAAGCCGTGGCCGTACGAGCGCTATCTGCGCGATGCGCGCATCAATCGCATTTTTGAGGGCGCCAACGAGATCCTCCGGTTGTACGTGGGCCTCAATGGCGTACAGGGCACGGCCGCACAGCTGCAGGAACTCGCGGAAGCGCTCAAGAGCCCGGTCAAGCACTGGGAGCGTGTGGCCGACTACGCGACCGGCAAAGTGAAAACCGCGCTCGGCAGACATGAGAAGTTCGAGGTCCGCTTGCACGCTCGGCTCGAACCACACGCGCGCTACATCGAAAAGCACACTGCCGAGCTGGCGCAGGCCACAACGCGCGCCGTCATGCGACATAAGAAGCGCATCATCGAGCGACAGATGGTGGTGGAGCGCCTGGCCGATATGGCCGCCGAATTGTATGCGCGCACGGTGACCGTGTCGCGGACGCAGCGATTGATTGAAGAACAAGGCCTCGACGCGTGTGCGCGTGAACTGGATCTGTGCGACCTGTTCTGCGTGACGTCGGGGCGTCGGTTCCGGGAGTTGCGTGTAGCGTTGCAGGAGGGCGGTGAGACAATCGACGATCGCCGTCGGTCTATTGCCGCCGCGTTGCGCGCCGACGGTGGGTACGTGGTGAGTGATGCGCTGCTTGATGTGCCGGCGCCGGTGGCACCCGCGCCATCGCTGACGCCGCCCGCGGCTGCCTCGGTGGCCACGGAGCTGGCCAGCACGGTCTGATACCCCCTGGGGGTACCAGTTTCACGTTGATTTTGGTATTATTCAAGATGTCCTTGCGCATGCGCCGTTTTATTGGAGTGTTGCTCTCCCTCTCACTGGCTCCGGCCGTGAGCGGTGGTGCGCAGTGCGCTGATCGTGGTGCTGATGGCTCGCATGAGCATCCGGTGGCGGCCGAGATAGCGTCGGACTCGCATTCCGGCTCGGCGGCGGCGGAGCGGGCGTCGGACTCGCACAGCGCGTATGCAGCGGCACATCACGCAATGGCGCAGAGCGCAAGCGCAATGGCGCACGACCTGCACAGCCATCACGCGGTGCATGCGGCACACCCGCAGACCAGGTCCGTGTCCAACGTGTCGCCATACGTTGCGGCCCACAACTGCTGTCCACCGCTTGGTGCGCACGGCGAGTGCGGCAGCGCCATGGGTTGCAGCGTAATGAGCGCGGCGCCGGAAGAACGCGCGCTGACGCCCGCGCAGGCGATTGCACGCGTGATTGTGGCCGAAGGCGCAGAGCAGTCGCCCGGCCCGTCTCAATCCCCTGAAGTCCCGCCCCCACGAAGCTGAGTGAAGGAACGCGCGACCAACCACCATCCGGTTGGCGCGATGCATAGGCGCGAACAAATCCGTTTGGCGTCCCTCCTTCACCGTTGGAGTCTTCGTGTACCGCTTTGCCCGCACCACGCGGCGCACACACGTAGTCCGCACTCGACTCATTTTGAGTGCCCTCGTGTTGCCGCTGACTTTTTTTCCTGCTGTCGCGCATGCGCAGACAGACTTTTTCAATACAGACGGCGGACGACCGCTGCGCGTCCAGGATGCCGGCGCGGTGGAATGGCGCGCGTTGGAGCTGCAGTTCGCGCCACTTCGGCTCGAGCGACATGGGGGAAGCGGTTGGCGCGCCTCCGTGGAACCGGAAATCGCGTTTGGCATACTGCCTCGCACACACATAGGCATTGGCTTTCCGCTTGCGTCGGTGGACAGGCCGGATGTGCCGTCGATCGATGTGCTCATTCCAGGCCAATCGCAACAGAGCCCAGGACAAGTCGATGGATTAGCCGGTTTGCACCTGTCGGTATTTCACCAGCTCAACGTGGAAACGAGCATTCCGGCCTTTGCCGTTCGCGGTGAGGTGCTGTTGCCGGCCGGACCGTTGGGCCCGGATAAAGCCTATCCCTCAATCATGGGTATCGTCACGCGCACATTGCCACAGTTTGGCGCGTTACGTGTGCATGGCAACGCCAGCGTCACCTTTGGTTCTGCGCCGGATGCAGAGGGCAACGTGCCCACCGGTCCCTTCGCCGAAGATGTTCCTCGCTGGCTGGCCGGCGTGTCGGTTGACCGTGCATTCCCGCTCAAGTTCTCCTTACTGGCAATGGAACTCGTCGCACGACAGAGTCTGATGGAGAGCGATCCGGTGAGTTGGAGCGCGGCCGCCGGCGTACGGCATCAGTTCTCACCGCGAATCGTGATGGACCTCGGTGTCGGACGACAGTTCACCGGGCTGGACCCGCATTGGTCACTCACCTTTGGCAGCGCAATCGCGCTTGGCCTCGGCCGTCGCCTTTTCTGAACAGGAGCAGAGATCTCATGAATACAACAACAACAGTGCGCGCACGCTTGCGTCGCGTGGCCACGCTGAGTGCGTTGGCGGTAATCACGGCGGCGCCAGTGCAGACGCTGCAGGCGCAGTGGGTGACCACCGCTGAGCAGTTCTATCCCGGTGGCTCATGGAATTGGCGTTTCCTCACGGAGTATCCAAACGCGGCAAGGCTCTTCAACGCGTTCGATTACGGACACGCCATTCTGTACGAGGTGCTGTGGCGCGAACCGATGAGCATCGCCATTCCACGCCTTGAAAGCCAGGAGTTTGATTTTCTGGTGAACAAGTTGCTGGTCAAGCCACCACGTTTGCCGCTGGCCGAAGAAGCGGTGGCACCAACGTACATGCGACTGGCGCCGGAAGCGAAAATGATGTTTGAGTGGGCGCATATTCTGCATCGACAGATTTACGACATCTGGGCCGATGAACGACTGGATGCGGCAGCGAAGGATCGCGAGACGGAGCGCATTCTTGCGGCGTATCTGGCGCGCCCCGATCTCGCGTTCAGCGTGAAACCCAAGAGCATGAAGCTCATGCAGGAGATGCCGTATTCGCTGGCGTTCCGCCAGAACTATCCCAAGTTCAACGGACTCATCTGGGCCTATCACTGGCTGCAGGTTGGTTTGTACGAGCCGCTGATTGTTGCATCTTCACCGGAGGCGCGGGACTCTATGGTGCGCGGCACCACCGATCGCTTTCGGGCGATGATTGCCAACGCCCCAAGCAACATGCCGCACGTGATGCCGATGACGGCGGCGGTGGCCCCCACATTTGCCGCGCGCTATCCCACGCTGGCGATCATTTTTGACAACCTGCACTCGATGCACGATGTCATCAGCGATATTCTGGCCAACGACAGTGTGTCCGACGACAACAAGCGTGGCGAAATTATGTTGGCGGCGTCGCGCTTTCGCGACGACACCTCATACGTGATGCCCGAGAGTGCGTGGCGGGTGATGTCACTGGGAATGGGTGTGGAGAATCAGGGCGGACCAGCTGTTGGCTTTACCGCTGCGTTTCTGACTCCCACGGTGTCGCGCGGCGCGGTGATGCAGCACGACGATCTCACGGGAAAGCACACGGGCATGGGCTGGGGCGAAATGCTGGGTGGAGCGCATGAGCACCACATGCCGGCGTCGCCACCGCCGACGTCGAAACCGCCTGCGTTGTCACCGTTCAGGTAGCCGCAATTTTGTGACGGTGTTGCATAGCGGTCACTCGGCGTGACGTAAGCGGTCGGGCAGGCCCGCGTTGCGTATCTCGCCGAGGCGATTGGTTCTTGATCGTCGGGAAATTTTAACGGCTTTTACCGCAGAGCCACAGAGGGCACGGCAACGGCAGCGGCAACTGTTGGGTGGTACGAATCGTGTCGCGCGTGCGTCACGTGTTCCGCAGCTGTTGTTGTTCTTCTTTGTGGCTCTGTGGCTCTGTGGCTCTGTGGTTGCGGCGGTTGGCGATTCGTGCGGCATTGGTCGCGGCAACGGCTTTTACCGCAGAGTCACAGAGGGCACGGCAGCAGCAACTGCAACTGTTGGGAGGGTACGAATCGTGTCGCGCGTGCGTCACCTGTTCCGCAGCTGTTGTTGTTCTTCTTTGTGGCTCTGTGGCTCTGTGGCTCTGTGGCTCTGTGGTTGCGGCGGTTGGCGATTCGTGCGGCATTGGTC
>JBBRDJ010000081.1:0-14220 GCA_038203945.1 Gemmatimonadales bacterium | reverse complement strand
GGCCGCAGCACAGGTGCAAATTGCGGGGACCAACTTTGGTACGGTGTCTGCCGACGATGGCGTGTACAGAATCGTGAACGTACCGGCGGGTACGTACACGGTGATCGTGCGGCGCATTGGGTATCAGGAAAAGCGGACGGCCAATGTGGTCGTCGCGCCGAGTGGGACCGTTACCGTCAACATTGCCGTAGCCGAAGCCACCAACACGCTCACCAGCGTTGCTGTCACCGGCACGCGCAATCGTCCCGAAAAGGTGCTCGATGCGCCCGCGCAGATCTCCGTGATTTCGAGTGAGCGCATCGCTGAGCGTCCTGCGGTGACGATTGCCGACAATCTGCGGTCCACCGTTGGAGTTGATGTGCAGCAGGGCGGCATTGCGCAGTCCAACATTGTGGCGCGCGGTTTCAACAACGCGTTTTCGGGCAGCATGCTCATGTTGCAGGACTATCGTTTTGCGGGCGTTCCGTCATTGCGTGTGAATGTGCCATTCCTGTTCACGGGCACCAACGAAGACATCGAACGTATAGAGGTGCTGCTGGGACCTGCGTCTGCCCTGTACGGGCCGAACTCCGCCAACGGTGTGCTGCACCTGATCACGAAGTCCCCGTTTGACTCCAAGGGCACCACGATCAGCCTGGACGGCGGTGAGCGGTCCGTGTTGCGCGCAGGCTTGCGACACGCCGGCGGCATTGGCGAGAAAATTGCGTTCAAGCTCTCGGGTGAAGTCATGCGCGGAAACGACTGGCAGTACAACGATCGCGCCGAACCCACGACGTTCGGGATGTTTGCTCCGCCGGCGTTGCGCGGCACCGCCAATGACCGCTCGTTCGATTTGGAGCGATACACGGGTGAGGCCCGCGTTGACATCCGTCCGCGCGACGACATGGAGCTGATCAGCACTATCGGGTACACCAACGTGGCGTCTGGACTGGAGCTCACCGGGGCCAACGGCACGTCGCAGATCAAGGGCTGGACATACACAAATCTGCAGCAGCGTTTCCGCTGGAATCGGTTGTTTGCGCAGGCCTTTGTGAACATGAGCAACGCCGGTAACGACGACATCAACTCAACTGGCGGGACATTCCTGCTGCGCTCGGGACAGCCAATCGTCGACAAGTCCAGCGTATCTGCGTTCCAGGTACAGCACGGCTTTGATATGGCGCAGAACAAGCAGTCCTTCACCTACGGACTGGATTTCATTGCCACCAATCCCGAGACCGGCGGTACAATCAACGGGCAGAATGAAAATATTGACAATGTGCGAGAGTACGGCGCCTACATCCAGTCAACCACGCGACCGACCGACAAGATCGACCTCCTCGCCGCGCTTCGCGTTGACGGCAACAACGTCATTGACGGTGGGTTCCTTTCGCCGCGCGTGGCACTGACGTTCAAGCCCACGTCGTCGCAGAACCTGCGTGCGACGTACAACCGCGCGTTCAGCACGCCGGCCAACTTTGCGTTCTTCCTGGATCTCATTCAGGCGCCAAACATCGGTGGGTCGGGCTACGACGTGCGCGCGTTTGGCAACAAACCCAAGGAAGGGTGGGCCTTCCGTCGTGGTTGCAACGGTGCCTTTGGTGATCTCTGCATGCGCTCGGCGCTTCCGGGCATTGGTGATTACGGTAATGCGAGTGCAGCGCGTGCCTTCGGTCCGATCTTCCAAGCCCGCGGCGCGGCCGTTACGCAGGGCATCACGCCCGGAATCATTGGCGCGCTGCAACAGTTGGCGGGCTTGCCTGCGGCTCAGGCGCAGGCTCTTGGTACCGCCCTCGGCCAAGGCATTGTTGGCCATCTCGGCAGCCGTACGCCCACCGACGCGCAGCTTGGTACACGCGTCGCATTCCTGGGCACCGCCGGCAACTTGAGCCCGTCCGATGTGCGCGACTTCGCGCCCCTTGAAGCGTCGTTCAACAACACGTACGAAGTCGGATACAAGGGTGTGATCGGCAATCGTGCCACGCTTGATGTGTCGTTTTGGCGTCAGCAGCGCGGCGACGTCGGAACGCCGGCTGCTCTCGCCACGCCCAGCGTCTTCTTCGGTGATCAGGCGCAGCTCCGTTCGTACATGAACTCGGAGATCGGTCAGTTCGTCCAGGCATTCCTCGTGTCACAGGGTTTCCCCGCAGCCAATGCTGCAGCGCTGGCGGCCGGTCTGGCTGGTAACCTCTCTGGCGCCCTCTCCGGTCAGTTTGCACCAGCGCCGCTCGGAACGGTCACGTTCGATGGTGAAAACATTGCACCCAATGTGGTTTACGCCACATACTCGTCCATCGACCAGGATCTCTGGGTGAGCGGTCTCGACCTCGCGGGCAGCATTTCGCTCTCGCAGCAGTATTCCGTTGACGGCACGTACAGCCACATGAACCAGAATGTCTTCGAGTCCATTGGGGGTGGCAACGGAGCGCCACTGATGGCGAACTCACCAAAGAATCGCGGAACGCTTGGCGTACGCTATGAAAATGCGGCGCGCGCTTACTCGTTTGAGACGCGCGCGCGCTACCAGGAATCGTATCCGGTCAACTCCGGTGTGTACGCGACCAATGTGGCGTTCGTCATTCCGACCGGCAACACTGGTGCGGTACCCAATGCCGTTGGCGGATTCAATCGCTGCAACCCGGCACCAGCCGGTACATTCTGCTACGAGGACGTGCCGGAGTTTGTCACCGTCGACATGCAGTTCTCCAAGCAGTTCGAAATCGGTGCGCAGCGACTGCGTTGGTCCATCAACGCTCAGAACATTCTGAACAAGCAGGTCCGCACCTTCCCAGGCGTCCCGGAAATCGGTCGATTGATCATGACGCGCGTGCAGTATTCGTTCTGAGTGCTTCACCGCCGTGCGTGATGTTGCGTTCACTCAACGCGCAGGCAAAACATGACCTTCGGGGCGGTGTGCCAAACGGCGCATCGCCCCGAGTACTTTGCTCCACATGAACATCCTGCTCGATCCGCTCGCGCACCCTGTTGTCGGACATCGCGGCAACAGAGCGCACTCCCCCGAAAACACGCTTGAGTCCATGCTCGAAGCCGTCGCTGTGGGAGTCGACGCGCTCGAGTTCGATGTGCACATCAGTCGCGACGGCATACCGGTGGTCATGCATGATGCAATGCTCGATCGCACCACCAGTGGACACGGCCCGCTCGATGAACGATCGCTAACCGAGCTGCAGGAACTCGACGCTGGTTTTCACTTTTCGCGCGACCGCGGTGCGTCCACGCCGTGGAGAGCACAGGGCGTTCGCATTCCCACGCTCGATGCGGTCCTGGAAACGTTTCCCACCCTGCCGCTGATCATCGAGATCAAGGCGCCCAATGCCACGCCGGCCGTCCGCAAAACGATCGCTCGTCACATGGCCGAACGTCGCGTAATCATTGCCGGCTTTGATACGGCGAGCGTCAAACCACTCATCGGCGGACCCATCGCACTCGGCGCCTGCCCACGCGATCTGTTGCGCCTGTTGCCCGCCGCTCTGCTCGGCTTGAACAGTCCGCCCTTGTCATTTCAGGCGGCCTGTATTCCACCGGTGCACAATGGTATCCCCGTCCCGGTGGGTCGCTTCGCGCAACTCATGCGCAAGCGCGGTGGTGTGACGCACGTTTGGACGATCAACTCTGCGGCCGAAGCCCGGCGTTTCTGGGACCTCGGCGTGCAAGGAATTATTTCCGATGATCCCGCAGTGATCCTGGCGGCACGCGCATCGTATTGACTGGTCGGCGCTGCTGCATGGTCACACGGGCCGCCGCACCGGCCAGCAGCCCGATGAACAGCACCGCCACGAGCATCAGCACTGGCGCCGGCACCGGAAACACGCCGGCGAGCGCGTTGCTGAGCCGGCCGAATGACGGATGACTGACTTGCCAGGCGAACAGCGCAGCCCAGCCCAGCATCGCGCCGAGTGCGGCGTCACGAACGGGACGCGAACCCGCGGGGCGCATGAAGGAGTACAACGCGCACACGACAGGCACGCTCCACCAACCCAGAAACCAGGTGGCCACAGCCGTAACCAGCGCGATTCCGAATATGCGGACAATGAACATTTCAGTTGCTTGAAGGAGAGAGCTTCAGACGCGCGCCACGCTGGGCTACGGGTAACGCCGATTCCGTGCGCGGTACGCGCAGCGTGTCGAGTTGGCCAGCCGTCCAGTCGGCCAGACGATCATCGTAGCGTACGCTGGCCGGATGTCCCGACTGTCCGCCCGGATAGGTGGCCTGCGCAAAGACCTCGTCGCCCATTTCCACCACCATGCGCCAACTGGCGCCGTGTGTACCCGCCCCGGTGGAGGGACTCAACGTGCCGCTTCCCCCGCGCATCGGAATGTCACGTCGGCTGAACGACGCGATGCGCAGAAAGTGGTTGATGTTGGCGGTGCGATGACGGGACCACACCCAGCTGGGCGAATCCGCGTCGCCAACGCGAGACACCAACTCGTCATACGCCTGTTCCAGCGCGTCGGCCAGGATATCATCGCGGTCCTCCACGGCCGATGTCGTACCCACGTCCCACCATATACTCGATGGCGTATCGAGCAGCATGGCCATCATCATGTCAGATGGAATCGGGCCGCCCGTTGTGCTCTGCGACTCGTTGCCCTGAAGCTCGTCCCACAACAGACGTGTCGCGTTTGCCATGGCGGCTTCGAACAACACCGCGACCGTGTTGTCGGTGGTGTAGCGCCGATCCCAAGCGCTCAAAATGCGAGCCGCTTGTTCGAGCGACGGAGCAGGTGGTTGGTTGCGCGCCGCCGACACAAACGCCGGCACAAACGCGACCGCGCGCTGACTCAGCGGTTCCGTTTGATAGGCGCGCATGTCATCGGGCGTAACTGCGCTGTTGTCGCGAAGCAATGTGTTGATGCTCATCGCACGCCACGGTCGTTCCCAGTCGGTGCCGAGGTAGCGCGGCTGCACGCGCGGGTCAATCGGCTCCTGATTGGCCGACGCCAGAAAGCCCTGCGTCGGAGCGAAGGACTGCGGGTAATCGCCTACCGGCCAGTAGCCAGTCCAATCGACGCTGCGTGATGCGCCGTCGCGCAACACATCGCCACGTCCATCGCCCGGCCGAATCGGATAATGACCGGTGGAACGGATGGCGATCGTTCCGTCCCGGTCAGCCGCGAGCATGTTTTGCGCCGGCGCGAAGTAGTTGCCGGCCATGTAATCGAGCAGTTCGCGGGCCGTGGTAGACCGCGCCGCCTTGTCAAAGACTTCCATTTCGCGCGCGTCACCTTCGAGCACTGTCCAGCGATGCGAAATCCATTGGTCATTGATGCGTCGCATCGGACCGCGATGCGTGTACCGCATGGTGTCTTCGCTGATCAGCGTGCCGTCGGGTGCGAGGTACCGTTCCACGCGACGCTCAAGCGGCTGCCAGGCGCCGTCGAGTCTGTAGCGCGTTGGGCCAATTGGGTCGTCAACGGTTTCGAGATAAAAGTCCATCACGTCGGCGCCCACATTGGTAAACGTCCACGCGACATCACGATTGAAGCCAATCACGATGCCCGGCAAACCTGGAATGGTGACGCCGTAAACGTCCATTGAGTCGGGCACTACCAGATGCGCTTCATACCAGATCGACGGCAGCGTGAGTTCGAGATGCGGATCGCCGGCCAGCAGTGCGTGTTGGCTGGCCGACCGCGCTGGCGCTACCGCCCAGTTGTTGCTGCCCACCGCATCCGGACCACGCTCAGGGAGGCCAAGCGCGAGGCGCAGGTCTACGTTGCCCATGGCTTTGAGTAGCGCCACCGAAGTGGAATCGGGTGCTCCCGGACCAGGCATACGCACCGAGTCGGTGCGGGCGGCCAGCTGCCCGTTGGGCTGGATCGGTTCAACGATCGGGGCGTGCGTGGGAAAGAGCGCGTCGGCCGCTTCGCGCCCCACCAGGGCCGCAGCGCGCGCGTGTCGCAACTCATCTTGCGACGATGCCAGCGTGTAACCCATGCGATTGAGCAGATGCATCGTTTCCACCGCGCTGTATGTGTAGGGTGCGCGGCCGAGCAGTTTGTATTCCAGCGGATAGTCACGACGGGCCAGTTGATTGCGCCAAGCGTTCACCCCCTCGGCGTACGCCGACACCATGCGCCACGTAGACGTGGCCGTATCTGCATTGGCCACGCGTCCTTCGGCGGCCCGCGGCATACCCAGCGCCCGGGTAGCCTGATCGAGCGGCAGCGCGACCTCGCCCACGAGCTCGGTCAGCGTCCCCCCCCCAGCGCGTGTTTGCATTTCAATCTGAAACAAGCGGTCGCGCGCCACGACATAGCCAAGCGCGCGGTACGCGTCGGCGGTCGTGCTGGCAAATATGTGCGGCACGCCGCGGTCGTCGTACGTGATACTGACTTCCCCTTGGAGTCCCGGAATGCGACTGGCCGCGACGGCTGGCAACTCGGCCGTTCGCACAGAAGCCAAGAGGCCGTTGGCCGGATCGAGCAGCGGACCGAGAGGCGGCAGCGGCCCCACGGGCCGAGCGCCGATGTAGCCAACAACCACGAGAACGATCACGGCGACCAGCGAGCCGGTACGGGAAGAACGCATCAGGATGACCGGGGGTGGAAACGTGGAGCGAAGGAAGTGAGTGGGACGGCGCGGAGGCGCTGAACGGAAAGAAAGGTGCGGCTTCGTACCGGACGCGGCAATACAAGCGCCAACCTTGACGAAACGGCGTCGCCAGTGGTGCACGCTGAAGATGGCGCGTGCAACAAAACGGTGAAGCGATTTTTCGGAATCGCTGTATTCTCAGCCCATGACCAAATCGCGGCAGGCACTCGGGCTCCTCGGGGAGCGCATTGCGGCTCGCTGGCTCCGCCGGCAGGGCTGGGACATCGTGGCGCACCGTTTTCGCAGCGGGCACCGTGACGTCGATCTTATCGTCCGTCAGGGGGGCGTGGTAGCCTTCGTGGAGGTCAAAGCGAGGCGTGGTGACGGGTTCGGCTCACCCGTGGAAGCAGTGCACGCCAGAAAACGGCGTGAACTGTCGAGGTCGGCACAGGTCTGGGTCGATCGGCACGGGGACGCGGGATCGCTCTACCGCTTCGATGTGATCGGAGTCCTGCTCGATGGCGAGCGGGTGCGCGTCCGCCACATTCCCGACGCGTTCTCGCTTGTCAGAGGGTAGGGCGATATTGTGGATAACTCGGGGGTTGTCCACGAAAACAATCTTTCGTATTTTGTTCGGGTATTGGACAAGTTCTGGCGCGAAGTAGATTTTGCTTTGCCAGGGCGTGGCGCATCACTTTCACTAACACGGGTGGAATCATGGCTGTCTCAACATCGCACGACGACAAGCGCAAGGCCCTGGCGCTCGCTATCGCACAAATCGAAAAGGCGCACGGCAAGGGGTCCATCATGCGACTCGGCACCGATTCCAAGGTGCGTGTCGAATGCATCCCAACCGGTGCGATCAATCTCGACGCCGCAATTGGTATCGGCGGCATACCGCGCGGACGCGTCACCGAAATCTATGGGCCGGAATCCAGCGGTAAGACCACACTCTGCTTGCATGTGGTTGCCAATGCACAAAAGGCCGGCGGTGTAGCCGCATTCATCGACGCGGAGCACGCACTCGACACCGAGTACGCAAAAAAGCTTGGCGTCGATATCGAAAACCTGCTCATCTCACAGCCCGACACCGGCGAACAGGCACTCGAAATCTGTGAAGTGCTCGTCCGCTCCGGCGCCGTTGACGTCGTCATCATCGACTCCGTGGCAGCCCTCGTACCCAAGTCGGAAATCGAAGGCGACATGGGCGACATGCAAATGGGCCTCCAGGCTCGGCTCATGAGCCAGGCCCTGCGCAAACTCACCGGCGCCATTGCACGCTCCAAGACGTCGGTGGTGTTCATCAATCAGCTGCGCGAAAAAATCGGCGTCATGTTCGGTAGCCCCGAAACCACCACCGGTGGCAAGGCACTCAAGTTCTACTCGTCCGTACGCCTTGACATTCGTCGCATCGGTCCGGTCAAGGACAAAGACGAAATCGTCGGTTCGCATGTGCGCGTGAAAGTGGTCAAGAACAAAGTGGCCCCGCCGTTCAAGCAGGCAGAGTTCGACATCATGTACGCCGAAGGTATTTCGCACGTATCACTGCTCGTTGATATCGGATCAGAAGCTGGCATCATCGAAAAGTCGGGCGCGTGGTACAGCTACGGCACCCAACGCATCGGACAGGGCCGTGAAAACGCCAAGATGTTCCTCAAAGACAATCCGCAGCTCATGGCGGAGATCGAAGAAAAGGTCAAGGTTGTGCTGGGCGTGAAGCCCGGACAGCCGGAAGAACCACCCGCCCCCGAGGCTGAGGAATAGCGGCGGGCGCGCCTCATGCGCGACTCGTACAAGCAACGAGGGCCGAGGGGTCGCTCGCGGTGTGAAGTGGTGCCCGGATCACCACGGCTCATCGTGAGTAGCCCCTCGGCTCTTTTGCCACCCGATACCACCAAAGCACCCGACACACTGGCTGCTCTCGGCACCCCCGGCACCCCCGGCATCCCCGGCGTTGTCGCTCGCGTGTCTGAACATCCGCGCAAACCGGGACGCTATCGCCTGCGCCTGGCCGACGGTCGGCAGTTCCTCGTCGATGCCGATGGCGTCACACTGGCCGGTGCCATGCGCGAAGGCGTCGAGCTCAACGCCTCAGCCATCGCACACCTCGAGACCGCACACACCTTTGTCGCCGCCTACGACCGCGCACTCGGCATGCTGGCCCGCGCACGGCGCAGCACGCGGGACATCGAACGACGCCTACGCCAACTCGAGCTCCCGCCCGATAGCATTCAGCGTGCCATCGAGCGCCTGCAATCCCTCGGTCTACTCAATGACGACGCCGTCGCCCGTGCCGAAGCCGCCTCGCGCTTCCGACGCGGGGAAGGCGCCGGACGCATTCGGCAGGCGCTCTTCAACAAGGGCGTCGCGCGTGCCTCCATCGACGCCGCAATTCGTGAGGTAGCCGAGGAAGAGCAGATCGATGACGAGGCGCTCTGCCGATCCGCCGCCGAAAAGCGCCTGCGCTCCCTGCAGTCGTACGAACCCGACGTGCAGCGCCGACGACTTATGGGTTTCTTGCTGCGGCGTGGATTCCCCGGCTCCACGGTTCATGACGTGGTCCGATCGCTCATCCCCCGCGGCGGGGCGCGAAACGAGTAACACAGCGCTCCTGAACGGGCATATATTACGCCCCTATGCTCGCTTCCGAGATCCGCTCCCGCTTCCTCGCGTTCTTCGAACGCCACGGCCACGCGATTCGTCCGTCGGCCTCACTCGTCCCCACCGACGACCCCACACTGCTCTTCACCAACGCCGGCATGGTGCCGTTCAAAAAGGTGTTCCTCGGTTTAGAGGACCCGGCCTTTGGACGACGTGCCACCACTTCGCAAAAATGCGTGCGCGCTGGCGGTAAGCACAACGACCTCGAGCAGGTTGGGCACACCGCGCGCCATCATACGTTTTTTGAGATGCTCGGCAACTTCTCGTTTGGTGACTACTTCAAGCGCGAAGCGATTCAGTTCGCCTGGCAGTTTGTCACCGAAGAGCTCAAGCTCAATCCCGAGCACCTGCGCGTCACCGTGTTCTACGAAGACGACGAAGCGCGGCAACTCTGGCGCGAGATTTCCGGCTTGCCCGAGCATCGCATTTTCGGACTCGGACACAAGGACAACTTCTGGCAGATGGCAGACACCGGTCCGTGTGGTCCGTGTTCCGAGATCTACGTGGACCTGGCCGCCGTGGCCCGGGACTGGGCCGTGCCGCAGGGCGCTAAAGGCGCCTGGACAGACAGTGATGTCGTTGATTTCTCGCAGGATGATTTCGTGGAAGGCGCCGAAGCAGGTCGCTTTCTGGAAATCTGGAATCTTGTGTTCATGCAGTTCGATCGGCAGGCCGATGGTACGCTGGTCCCGCTGCCCAAGCCCAGTGTCGATACCGGCGCCGGACTCGAACGCATTGCCGCCGTCAAAGAGGGCGTCACCAACAACTTTCACACCGATCTCTTCAGGCCATACATCGCCAAGGTCGAGGAAATCGTGGGTATCGCGTACCCGTGGCGTCCCGGCAGTGGCGATGGTTCCGCACATACGGCAGACGGTCGCGTGGTGGACTCCGCATCCTATCGCGTGATTGCCGACCACGCGCGTGCCGTCGCGTTTCTTCTCGCCGATGGTGTGTTCCCTAGCAATGAGGGACGCGGCTACGTGCTGCGCCGCATTCTGCGCCGCGCTGTGCGACATGCCTGGCTGCTCGGCCGTCGCGAGCCCACGCTGGTGCACGTGGTGGATGTCGTGATTGATCACATGAAAGACGTGTATCCCGACCTGCAGGCACGTCGTTCGCATTTGCTCGCCACGACGCGTGCCGAAGAGGAGCGTTTCCTCGCCACCATCGATGGCGGCATGGCCCGCTTCGATGAACTGGCGCCGATCGGTTCCACGCAGGGCTCGAGCACCATGCGCGGGACAGTGGCCGGTGAAGACGTATTCCGATTGTACGACACCTTTGGCTTTCCCGTCGATCTCACAGAGCTCATGGCTCGCGAGCGCGGCTATCTGGTAGACATCGCTGGCTTTGAAGCGGCGCTGGGTGCGCAGCGCAAACAATCGCAGGACGATCGCAAGTCGCGCGGCCTCACGGTGAGCGTCGATGATTTCGCCGATCCTGCGGCCTGGTCACGTGAGGGCAAAGGCGATCCCGACGGCGCGTTCGTTGGGTACGCCACCACCGAAACCAACACCATCGTGACCGCTGTTCGATCGCTCGACGACGACAAGGTTGCCGTGATGTTGCGTGAGTCACCGTTCTACGCCGAATCGGGTGGTCAGGTGTCCGATCACGGTGAAATCGCGGGTGACGGATGGCGCGTGGATGTCACCGATGTAAAAAAGGCCGACGGACGCATTGCGGCCATTGGCACTGTAACCGGCACGATCGCCTTTGGCCCGTGCGTAGCACGTGTACCGGCCGCTCGGCGACGCGACATTGAACGCAATCACACGGCCACGCATCTGTTGCACGCTGCATTGCGTGATCTGCTGGGCGAACATGTGCATCAGGCCGGATCGCTGGTGGCGCCCGATCGTCTGCGTTTTGACTTCACACATCACGGACCCATTCCCGCCGATGTACAGGCGCGGATTGAACAGCAGGTCAACGATGGTATCTGGAGCGCGGCGCCGGTGGATATCACCGAACGTCCGTATACGGAAGCTGTGAGCGCTGGCGCCATGGCGCTGTTTGGCGAGAAGTACGGAGACGTGGTACGCGTGGTGAACATTCCCGAGCTGAGCGTTGAGTTGTGTGGCGGTACGCATGTGCGCAATACTGCCGAGATCGGGCTGTTTCGTATGGTGAGCGAGGGCGGTGTTGCGGCTGGCGTTCGTCGTATTGAAGCCGTGACCGGGAGACGTGCGTTCGCCTTGCTCGCCGAACGCGATCGCGCACTGGCCTCGGTGGCCACCAAGCTCAAGGTGAATCTCGGTGGTGGCACGGCCACGCTCGATGCGTTGGAGCGCAAGGTTGACGCGGTGCTCGACGAACGTCGTCAGCTCGAAAAACAGTTGGACGACGCGCGGCGCAGCGGCGGGAGCGGAGGCGGGATTGCGGCCACGCTGTTGGCGGGCAAGCGTGATGTGGCGGGCCTCGCACTCATTGTCTCGCGCGTGGACATTGACGACGTCAAAGCGCTGCAGGCGATCGGCGATACGCTGCGCGACCAACTGGGCACCGGCGTGGCCGTGCTGGGCGCCGATCTGGGTGAGGGCAAAGCCACCTTGCTGGTGGTCGTGACGGATGATGTCAAAGAGCGTGGCATCCGCGCCGATACGTTGGTGCGTGACATCGCGGCCTCAGTTGGTGGACGCGGCGGTGGAAAGCCGCACATGGCGCAAGCCGGCCTGCCGGATGCCTCCCGACTTGACGAAGCGCTCGCCGCCGCCGAAGGCGTGGTGAGCGGCCTGTCGGCGGGGGCGTGATCGCGATGTCCCGCCCAATCACGGTTGCCGATTGGCTGGAGCAGCGCAGTCCGCCGCCGCCGCAGGCCCTGCTCGTTCGGCTACGCGAAATGCTCGCGCCCTACGCCGATCTTCCGAGCGCCCAAGCGCCAACGGCCTGTCTCGCGGCCGGCGAATCACAGCTCGCGGTACTGCTGGCCCACGGCGAGACCGCCCGCAACTCGGCGCTCGACCTGCTGGCGGTAGACGCGCTCGTGTCGTACGCTTTCGAAGCCGCCGCCGATGCGCCCGAAACGCTCGAGCAGCTGGCAACAGAAGCCATGACGCGCATCGCGGAGATCCCGGAGGCCTCCTGATCGACCTGCACTCGCACCTCCTGCCCGGAGTGGACGACGGTTCGCCGTCGTTGGAGGTCAGTGTGCCCATCCTTGAGCGATTCCACCAGCACGGTGTAACCCGGCTCGTCTGCACGCCCCACCTGAATGCGTCGCAGGCGAGATCAGCGCCCTTTCAGCGGCACATGGAGATCCTGGCCGGTCTTCGAGCGGCCGCCGTAAACGGTCCCGAGCTGTTGTTGGGCTGGGAGATCATGCTCGATCAACCCGGCGCCGATCTCACCGATATGTCGCTCACCCTGGGCGATTCACGGGCGCTGCTCGTGGAGTTCAGCATTGGCGGTATCCCCCGTGGTGCCATGGGTGAGCTGCGACGCATCGCACGGAGCGGTCGCACGCCCATCTTGGCGCACCCGGAGCGCTACTACGGCTGTACGGTAAATCTTGTGCGGGAGTTCCGGAAGCTGGGCGTGGTCATTCAAACCGATGTGTCGGTGATGCTCGGCCGAGGAGCGCCGAGTGAGTTGGCGCGCGATCTGCTAGCGCATGGGCTGGTAGACATTCTGGCGTCAGACAATCACGGTGACCTCCGTTCGCTGGACGCCGGTCGAGCCTGGCTGCTGGAGCGTCAGGCCACGGCTGAGCAGGTAGAGCTGCTCACCCAGACGAACGCCGAGTTGGTGCTCAATGACGAAGACCCTCGCCCAGTGCCGCCGCTGGCCACGGGTGGTGTACTGCAGCGAGTGCGACGACGCTTTGGGCGATAGGCTTCGCTTTCACCAACCACTTTAAATAGACAATGGCCAGTAACCTGACCGCCCCGCTGTACGAGCTGGCCGACACAGCGCGCAAAACTGCCGAAACCCTCGACGCGCAGATCGGCCAAGCCGCCGAGCTGATGCGTGCCACCCTGGCAGGCGGTGGTACGTTGATGTTCTGCGGTAACGGCGGTTCAGCCGCCGACGCCCAGCACATGGCCACAGAATATGTGGTGCGTTATATGAAGACCAGACGGGCCTACGCGGCGATCGCTCTCACCACAGACACCTCGCTGCTCACCGCCACGGGTAACGACTTCGGCTTTGATCACATTTTTGAGCGCCAGGTCGAAGCTCTGGGAAAACCCGGTGATTTGTTGATAATTCATTCCACATCGGGAAACTCGCCAAACGTGCTTCTCGCTGCCAAAGCGGCCCGAAGAAACGGAATCAAGGTATTGTCGCTCTCGGCTCGCGACGGCGGCGCACTGGCCGCTGAAAGCGATTTAACGCTCATCGTGCCTACCGACCGAACGGATCGAGCGCAGGAGATTCACCTCTGTATTCAGCACCTCATCTGCGAGTCTATCGAAGGCACGATCTAACGGGCGTCATCGTATGCTTTAAGTAATACTTAAGATAACACATATAAACTGATTAATAGCAACAGTTAACCTCAATCATCTAAAGCACTGCATAAAGTGAATATTCCGCTGATCCAGCTAAAAAATAAACGTGCTGTCGTCACCGGCGCCTCCCGCGGCATAGGCGCCGCCACCGCCCGCCTGCTGGCTCAGGCCGGTGCCGATGTGATTATCGGCTACCACAGCCGCGCCGATTCGGCCGCTGACGTCGCCGAGCAGTGCGCCGTTGCCGGTGTCAAAGCTTTTCCACACAAAGCAGACTTATCCACACCAGAAGGCAACGAATCCCTGTTTGAAGCTGCTCAGGAGCACCTTGGCGGTGTGGATATCTTTGTGGGAAACTCCGGCGTCTGGCCCGATGAGCCGGTTCCGGTTGGGCAGCTGAGCGCCCACAGATGGCGTGCCACGCTCGCGCTCAACCTTGACGGCGTTTTCTATGGGTGCCAGCAAGCGGCCAGGCAGCTCGCCCCTGGTGGTCGCATCGTACTGGTCACCAGCACGGCCGGTCAACGCGGCGAAGCTGGTCATGCCGATTATGCAGCCACCAAGGGC
>JBBRDJ010000080.1:0-14260 GCA_038203945.1 Gemmatimonadales bacterium | reverse complement strand
CATCGGCATCGACGACGTCTCCTACAATGCCGCCCGAATGCAGGTCCCCGAACCCTCATCCGTCGCCCTGCTCCTCGTCGGCCTGGTTGGTCTCTCGGCCGCCGCTCGTCGCCGTCGGATAGACGGCTAACGCACCTGGTCATCCGCGCCGCGACAGCGCCGCGGCGCACGAATCGTCGAAAAAGTCAGCTTGAATACGCACGCCCCTTCCGATAGCCTGCGCCGCAGCGCAACATCCATCAAGAGCTCCACACGCAAGCTCAGCCGCGCTGCCTTGTGTGCTGGTAACACGCACCGTCTGGCCTCGCGGCCAGCGGTGCTGTTGCTGTGGGCGTCTATGCATGGCGCGCTTGCCCCTCCCCCAACGGAATTCACACGTGCAGGACGATCCGTACCTCTGGCTGGAAGCTGTCGAAGACACGAAGGCCCTCGATTGGGTGCGCGCACAAAACCAGAATGCCAGGGACAGGCTGGAAAGCGCGCCGGGTTTTGAAGCGTTGCGCGCCGACCTGTTGTCCATCCTCGATTCAGACGCGCGCATTCCCTACGTGCAGAAGCTTGGGGACTATTACTACAACTTCTGGCGCGACGGTAAGAATCCGCGTGGCGTGTGGCGTCGCACGACACTCGCGGAGTACAAAACGCCCAACCCGTCGTGGGAAACAGTGCTCGATCTCGACGCGCTCGGCCAGGCCGAGAATGTGAACTGGGTGTGGGGTGGTGCAACGTGCCTGCCGCCCGACTACGCGCGATGCCTGATGGCGCTTTCACGCGGCGGCGCCGATGCCACGATCACACGCGAGTTTGATCTGGTCACCAAATCCTTTGTCGAGAATGGATTCACCCGCTCGGAATCCAAGGGAGCGCTGGGCTGGAAAAACGCCAACACCGTGTATGCATACACGGACTTTGGCGCAGGTAGCATGACGCAGTCCGGCTATCCGCGCACGGTGCGCGAGTGGGCGCGCGGCACCCCAATCGAAGCGGCAGCAAGTGTATACGAAGGCCGGGACGATGACATGTACATCGCCGCGTTCCACGATCACACGCCCGGGTTTGAGCGCGATTTTGTGAGCCGCACCCTGGCGTTCTACAATGATGAACTGTACTTGCGTGACACGGTCGGAACGCTCACCAAGCTTGATGTTCCCAACGACGCCGAGAAGTCCGTGCACCGGGACTGGCTGCTGCTCGAGTTGCGCAGCGCGTGGTCGCCCGCAACGATTGCCTATCCGGCCGGCTCACTGATCGCGATACGCTTCGACACATTCATGCTCGGCGCAAGGCAGTTCACCGTACTCTTTGCACCTACAGACAGCACGTCGCTTTCCGGTTACAGCTGGACCCGTGATCACCTGATTGTCAACGTGCTCGATCATGTCAAGAACACGCTGTTTGTTCTCACACCTCCCGCGACTCTCACACCCGCTGCAACACCAGCCGCTACCGCGTCTCTCACCACACCCGCGATGGACGCCAAGTGGACGCGAACGCCGCTGCACGGAGCGCCGGAGATCGGCACCATCAGCGCCAGCGGTGTGGATGCAGATACGTCAAATTCGTTCTTTATGATCGTTACCGATTACACCACGCCCACCAGTCTCTCGCTGGGCATGATCGGGTCGGCACCGGAGCAACTCAAACAGACGCCGGCTTTTTTCAACGCCACGGGACTGCACACTGAACAACACTTCGCTGTTTCCGAAGATGGTACGCGGATTCCGTATTTCGTGGTGTCATGGGAAGCGATGCCGCGCGACGGTCGGCAACCAACGTTGCTGTATGGGTACGGCGGGTTTGAGATCTCGCTCACGCCAGCGTACAGTCCGGGCGTTGGACGCGGTTGGCTGGTCGATGGTGGGGTATACGTGGTGGCCAACATTCGGGGCGGTGGTGAATACGGGCCACGTTGGCATCAGGCTGCGCTCAAAGCAAACCGTCACAAGGCCTACGAGGATTTCGCCGCCGTGGCGCGTGACCTCATTGCGCGTGGCGTCACCTCACCTAATCATCTGGGCATTGAAGGCGGCAGCAACGGGGGGCTGTTGGTGGGCAACATGATGGTCATGTACCCGGAGTTATTTGGCGCGGTGGTGTGTCAGGTGCCGTTGCTCGATATGAAGCGTTATCACCTGCTGCTGGCCGGCGCATCATGGATGGCTGAATACGGCAACCCGGATACAAGTGACTGGGAGTTTTTGCAGCGCTATTCGCCGTACCATACCGTGCGTGCCGATGTGCGATATCCACCGGTGCTGTTTACCACGTCCACGCGCGACGATCGCGTCCATCCGGGCCACGCCCGCAAGATGATGGCGCGCATGCAAAACATGAAACACGACGTCACGTACTACGAAAACATCGAGGGTGGACACGGTGGCGCCGCAGACAACGCCCAGTCGGCGTTCATGCAGTCGCTGGCGTACACGTTCCTGAAGCAAAGACTTTCCGGCGGCGACTGAATCGCTGCCGGACACGCTTTCCGGCACGCCGACTGGTCGGCCGACCTGCGTGGCGGCAAACCGGGGGAAACGCGGGAGCTGTGGCCAGGCGGTACTCCGCTGGAGTGCCGGACGCCGGCTCGCGCCTAAGGCAGCCGGTTACGCGCCTCTCATGAACCGGGCATGTTTACTTGGTGTACCTTATGCTCGGCTCGCTGTAACCATCGCCCTTTTCGGAGTTTGATCCATGATCGCTGTCCGTTCTTCAATGACTGCCGCTGCGTTTGCGCTGGCCGCCGTGTACGCGCCCGCACTTTCCGCGCAGGCCGCGCCCGCGCAGCCACTCGCCGTTGGTGCAATGGCCCCCGATTTCACACTCACCACTGTCACAAAAGACGGGCCCACGGCCAAGCCGTTCACGCTCTCCGAACATCGCGGCGAAACGGTAGTGATCGCGTTCTTTCCCAAGGCGCGCACCAGCGGCTGCACGGCGCAAATGCATACCTACCGCGACAAGTACGAGTCGATGTTTCTCAATGGCTCCAAGGTGCGCCTCATTGGCGTGAGCACCGACAACGCCGCTGATCTCACGGCGTGGGCGCGGGATGATGGATTCCAGTTTGCGCTGGGCGCGGACACCGACAAGAAAGTGGGCGCCCTGTTCAATGCGTCCACCGAAGCGGGTTATCATCGGCGCTACCTGTATGTGATCGGGCCCGACGGCAAGATTGCGTACACCACCAACTTCCGCGCCATGGCGCAGGACGCGTACGACGATCTCGATGCGGCCATCAAAAAGGTTGCCCGCTGAGTTTTTTGGCCTCTCCCGGTAGCAACACCTCGCACGCCCTCCTCGCTGCCTTGCATCAGGCAGCGATCGAGGGCGTGTCGGCGTTTCCGCGCACTCGCGATCGCGTCAGTAGCTGGCTCACACAGCGCACGAGCACAGCGCCCGTGCACGTGTTTGCGCTCGGCAAGGCCAGCGTGGACATGGCACGCGGTGCGCTGCAGGCGCTGCAGCACGCGGGCCAAAGCTGTGCTGGCGGCATAGTCGTTGCGGCCAGCAAGCCTGACAACGTCCACCAGTTACCGCTGCCGCTGCCGCTGCGGATTGGTGATCATCCGCTTCCCGACATTGGGTCGTTGGCCGCCGCCGATGCCATCGCCCATGCGATCGCGTTGGTAGACGCCGGCGACGATGTGCTCGTGCTGCTGTCCGGGGGCACTACATCGCTTTGCGCCGCGCCATGCGCTGAACTCGTGGCGCTGGTCGGTCATCCGGCAGACGCACAAACGCGTATTGCCGACGCCATGCAACGCATGATGGCACACGGTATGGCCATTCACGACATGAACGCGCTCAGGCGACGTCTTTTGCGATGGGGTGCAGGCCGCTTGGCCACGGCGCTGTACGCACGCGCCGTGGGGCACATTCATGTGATGGCGATCTCCGATGTCATAGGCGATGATCCGGCGGTGATTGGTTCTGCTCCCTGCACCGCCGACCCGCTGCAACCGGAAGAGCTGCTCGCATTGTGCGATGCGCACGGACTTCGCTCCGAACTCGACGCCACGCTTTCACGGGCACTCGGCCTCTCCGGCGATGGCAGCGTGCGCCTTGCCACCGCGCCGTCGTCGCATCCGGCCTTTGCGAAAGTATCCTACGAAGTGATCGCCAGCAACGCGGACGCGCGTACGGCTGTGGCCGATGCGGCCACGCAAATGGGAGTGTCCAACGTCATTGTCGCTGACGAAGAGCTGCAGGGTGATGCAGAAGAGGCGGGCGTGCGCATTGCGCACATCGCGCTTCGCTTCGCGAGCAAATCTACGGGGCGATCGCTGCTCATCTGGGGTGGTGAACCAACCGTCAACATGACGGAGCGCATTGTTGACGACGCAGACGTCGATAACGACGAGGGAGAGGCGTATGGCGGACGAATGCAGGCGCTCGCGCTGGCGGCTTCGCTGGCATTGGCCAACGGTGCGTTCTCCAGCCGCGACGCTGGCCGCATCAGTATACTCGCCGCCGGTACTGATGGCCGAGATGGCCCGACAGACGCAGCAGGAGCGATCGTAGACGCCTTTTCGCCCCTGCAAATGCATCGCGCCGGTCGCGATCCTGAAGCCGATTTACGACGCCTCCACAGCTACCACGCGCTCAACAGCGCCGACGCCCTGTTGCGCACCGGGCCTACGGGGACGAATGTGATGGATATCGTGCTTGTGCTCATCAACTCGCCACCTGCGTGATGTGAGCGCAGGCGTCGTCTCGAGCGTCGCGCCGTCTTTCTCCCACTGCCATGCCTGCTCGTTCGTCATCCAAGTCGGATCCATTACCAGACGCAGCACCAGACGCAGCATCAGACGCCTCGCCAGACGAATCACAGGACACCTATCGGCGGCAACCTCGTCAATCACGCGGACAGCGCAGGGTCGACTTGCTTCTGGACGCCGCCGCTGACGTAATCGCGGACCACGGCCTCAACGCCGCCACCGCCGAAGCGATTGCACAACGTGCGAAAACCGCCAAAGGCTCGCTCTACCAGTTCTTTCCCAATCGCGACGCCGTGGTGGCCGCTCTGGCACTGCGGTTTGCCGATGAGCTGCGCAGCATTCACGAACGCGCCTTTGCGACCGATCCGCGGGGATTGCCACTTGATCGACTGATTGACCGCATTGTGCGTCCACTGGCTGCGTTTCATGATCGCAATCCGGCCTTTCGCCGCGTGTTCATGACGGCCGATGCACCAATCGACAGCACCGGCGCTGCGCCCAACCGCATCCGCGCACAGCTCTTTGAATCAATCGTCGACCGGCTCGATATCCTCTTTGCCGCGCGCAATCCCCGCCTCACATCTCGCGAACGGCGGCGCGCTGCTGTCGTGTCCGCAACAATCGGCCAGGCGTTGCTGGCGCGACGTGACCGCGTGGTCGTTGCAGAGAAGAAACCGATACTCGACGATTTGCGTCACGTGCTCTTCGCCTACCTCACACCACTGCTCGACACGCCTGCTCCGCCTGCTCCGCTTACCACGTCTGCGGCGCTACCGCGTGCACGCTCGACACGCGCGCCGAAAGCACCAAAGTGACGTGCGACTACCCTCAGCCGGACATTTTCGCGAAGTTACAGTGTCGCGCTCATCAGCGTGCTTCACTTCACTCTTGAGCCCCACCTGCCATGACACGTACCATGTCGCGTCGTACCGTATCCGTTGGATTAATCCAGGAGACCGCGAGCGACGATGTTGCGGCGAATCTCGAGCGCACCATCATTAAGATTCGCGAGGCCGCATCACGCGGCGCGCAGATCATCTCGCTGCAGGAACTCTTCAACGCCCCCTACTTCTGCAAGTCGCTCAAGCTCGACCGGTTTGATCTCGCCGAACCGATCGTTGGCGAAACGATCAGCACACTCCGGGCACTGGCCCAGGAACTGGCCGTCGTATTGTTGGTGCCCTTTTACGAACGGCAGGCGGCGGGGTTGTATCGCAACTCGGCCTGCGTAATAGATGCCGACGGTGCGCTGCTGGGCACGTATCGCAAAATGCACATTCCGCACGACCCGCTCTTTGAGGAGAAGTACTACTTCGCGCCTGGAGATGTCACAGGCGATGAGCGCACGCACACGCATCCGGGCATCAACGGATTTCGGATGTGGCGAACGAGGTACGCCGATATCGGCGTGCTCATTTGCTGGGATCAATGGTATCCGGAGGCCGCGCGCATCACATCGCTCCTGGGCGCGGAGATCTTGTTTTATCCCACTGCCATTGGCTGGCATCCAGCGGAAAAGTCCGAGTTTGGTACGGCACAGATTGAAGCGTGGCGCACCATGCAGCGATCGCACGCCATTGCCAACGGTGTGTTTGTCGCGTCAGCCAATCGCGTGGGCTTTGAACCGGAAGCCGGCACCGACGGCATCGAGTTTTTTGGCCAATCGTTTATCGCCGATCCGTTCGGTCGCTATCTGGCCGAAGCGGGGACGGAGGCAGAAGTGCTCGTAGCCAACTGCGACCTCGGATTGATCGAGGAGACACGTCGCAACTGGCCATTCCTTCGCGATCGACGCATCGATGCGTACGCGCCCATTTTGCAGCGTTGGTTGGGCCCATGAACGTTGACAGCGCACAGGTAGACGGCTTCGCGCCGCGTGGGCCCTTTCGCATGCCCGCTGAATGGGAGCCGCACGACGCTACATGGATTGCCTGGCCGCATCACGAGCCCGATTGGCCCGGCAAGTTCGAACCCATTCCCTGGGTGTACGCAGAGATTGTGCGCGCACTCTCTGCATCGGAGCTGGTGGAAATTGTCTGCCACAACGACACCGTGCGCGAAGACGCCGAAGCGTGTCTCGACATGCACGGTGTCGCACGCAATAAGTACCGATTGCACATTGCCGCCACTGATCGCGTGTGGCTACGCGACAGTGGCCCCACCGGCGTGCACGATCCGATCGGATTGGTATCGCTCATGCGTTGGGACTTCAACGCCTGGGCCAAGTACGACAATTTTACACACGACCAGCGCATTCCTGATCTCATCCACGTGGTGAGTGGACTTCCGATCGTGCACGCAGTGCGCCCCGATACCGGTGCCCCGCTCGTGCTTGAGGGCGGTGGCATTGAAACCGACGGACTCGGCACCATGCTGGTGACCGAAGAGTGGTTGCTCTCCGATGTACAGGTGCGCAACCCGGGATTGGGACGTGCCGACTACGAAAAGATCTTTGCCGACACGCTCGGCATCACGCACACCATCTGGTTGGGCGAAGGATGTGTTGGTGACGATACGCACGGCCACATAGACGACATCGCGCGATTTGTTGCGCCCGGTGTGGTGGTGCTCGCACACGAGGAAAATCCGGACGACGAGAATCACGCCCGTTCGCTCGACAATCTGCAACGACTCGGTCAGGCTCGTGACGCACGCGGCGAACCGTTGCGCGTGGTCACACTGCCGTTCCCGCGTTCCGTGATCATGGACAATCAGCGATTGCCGGCCAGTTACGCAAACTTCTACATCGCCAACCACGTTGTGTTGGTGCCAACGTTCAACGACGCAAACGATCGGCTCGCGCTCAACATCATCGCCGAGCTCTTCCCAACGCGTCAGATTATTGGTATTCACGCCGTTGATCTTGTCTGGGGTCTCGGCACATTGCATTGCCTCACGCAGCAACAGCCATCCGCCCGGTCGCTCTAACGCATCATGTCTGACGAATCCCCAATCAACATATCATCACCAGATCCGTTGCCGGTTGGTCCGCCGGCCAGTGATTTCGAGTCGCGACTGGGGCAGTTTATTGGTCCGCGGTGGGAGTCGGTATACCAACTCAAACTCAGGAAATTTCTGGCCGACCCTGCGTTTGAACCCACGTGGAACTGGGCCGCCGCGTTGGCGACGCCGTTCTGGTTCCTGTACAGAAAACTGTATCTTTGGTTCGCGGTGTTTTTTTTCGTACCGGGCGTCGTGCTGCAGTGGTTGGTGCCTACAGACGTTCAGCTCACGCCTGAGAACATCCTCGAACCGCAAAACCGCCAGCTGTTACTCATGCGACTGGCCATTCAGCTGTCGGCCAGTCTGGCGGCAGGCGGCACAGCCAACTGGCTTCTCTTTCGCCGCGCGCGTACCGCGATTCGTGTGGTGGGAATGCAACCCATGTCGACAAGCGACGGAAACGAACTGCTGCGTCGGGTTGGTGGCACCAACCGCGGTTTGACCTGGGCCATACTGGCCGTGTTCTTTGTGCTCGGGCTGGCGGGTGCGATGGGGAGTCTGGTGCCGAGCTGACTTGTGCGGGCTGGTACGAACGTTTGACAACTCGCACGAACCGGTGGGAACTCGCGCTCGCCTGTATGAATGCGCGCCATTGTTGCCGTGACGCGCGTGAGCGCTCTCTGCATCAGTGTGAGCCAACCAAGCGGTGTGACGGAAGCTGCAACGGCCTTCACCGCTGAGACGCTGAGAAGAATTACAACGGCTGCGGGAAAAGCGGCGCACGTGCAGCGCGCAGTTCGCCATACGCTGCCAGCAGCAATGCTCCGTTAGGCACCGACGATACAGAGGTCACCGGGCACCATCTGCGCGAGTGCCGCAAGGACCGCTGGTGCGTAGTATCGGTGCGATGCCCCGGCAGCAACGTCGCAAGGGCGCGCGGGAGATTACTCTCGAGCGGCCCGCGAATCCACCTACCGATGAGCGAGGTCACGATATGTCCCGTCCTCTTCGAGTGGATGTGGCTGCCCGAACGTCTGCTTCTTCTGTGAACCGTCTAGTAGAAAGCAACTGCGGAGCGGCCATCAGACCGTCTCATGCTTCATAAATAAGCGGCAAGCTAATGAAAACTGGATCGCTCAAAATCACTGCCCGTTTAATGCGGCAGATGCACACTGAGTCCGCGACGCGACGGCCGCAGATGCAATGGGAGTCTACCAGACTCGTCGTTACCATTCGGGTGTCGCATCTTCCGCCTCACTTCTGCCATTCGCCGTGACCACTCCGACCAACCGCTGGCGAATTCCGCTCGGCGCTGTGCTGGTGCATCTGTGCATCGGCTCCGTGTACGCCTGGAGCACCTTCAACCGACCCATCCAGTCGCTCTTCGCCGACCAGCCATGGTGGTTGAATCCGCCGTACACCACGTTCACCACGGCGCTGGCGCTGTTGGGACTGAGCGCGGCGCTCGGTGGACCGTGGGTGGAGCGACACGGACCACGCGTGGCCGCGCGTGCGGCGGCGTTGTTCTTTGGTGTGGGGCTCATAGTGGGCGGACTGGGTCTCTCGCTAAAGCAGCCGCTGCTTGTATTCCTCGGCATGGGCGTGATCAGCGGCATTGGATGCGGGTTGGGATACATCGCGCCGGTGAGCACACTCGTGAGGTGGTTCCCCGACCGACGTGGCATGGCCACTGGCATGGCCATCATGGGCTTTGGTGGTGGCGCGTTCATCGCCGGCTTTCTGAACGTATTTTTTATCGCGCGCGTGGGAATCGCGAGCGCGGTGATGTTGCTTGGCGTCGTGTATCTCGTAGTCATGCTGATTGGCTCGATGCTGCTGCAGTCACCACCACCCGACTACACGCCTTCCGGCTGGAAGCACAACGCCGCGGCCAACGCGCGCTCGTCGGCCATGATTGCGCGCGAAAGTGTGAGCCGTGACTCGGCCGTGCGCACGCCGCAGTTTGTGTTGCTGTGGCTCATGCTGTTTATCAACGTGACAGCCGGCATCGGGATCCTCGCGCAGGCCTCTCCCATGATGCAGGACCTTTTTGGCAGCACGCCGCTAGAGGCCGCAGGCGTGGTATCGATCATCAGTCTCTTCAACGCCGGCGGTCGTTTCCTGTGGGCGTCCGCGTCGGACTGGCTCGGGCGACGCACCACGTACCTGCTGTTCTTTGCGCTGCAATGCGCGCTCTTTCTTGCGATTCCGTCCTTCGCCACTGGTGCGCAGCGGGTGCTGTTTCAGGCCAGTCTGTTCGCGATCTTCACCATGTACGGTGGTGGCTTCGCGACGATTCCTGCATTCCTGGCCGATATATTTGGCCCGCGCAATGTGGGGGCCATCCACGGTGCAGTGCTCACCGCTTGGAGTGCGGCGGCGATTGTGGGGCCGCTCATGATTACCGAGCTGTCCAACCGCGCCAAGGCCGCGTTGCCGACCGGTGGCGATCTTGTTGGTGTGTACTCCACACCGCTGCACTTGCTGGCCGCACTGCTGGGCGTGGGGTTCCTACTTACGCTGATGGTGCGTCCGCTTGGAGCGTCGCAGCCGGTGCGGACACTGTAGTAGTTCGCCGCTGGCGTCATCGCAGCGCAAGCAGCCCAGCGATATAACGGGAGAGACTCATCATGGTCTGGGAAAGAGTGCTGGTGCGTACCGTCTACCCGCAATCCTTCAATCAAACACTCCCTGCACAAACCACTGTCCCGCTTCCTGGTACAACAGCAAATCCCCCTCGCCCGTCGCGACGTTGAAGTTCAGCTGAGGGCGAATCAATAAAAACTGCGAGCGCAGCGTGCTTCTGAAGATCGGCCGTCCGCTGCGACGCTCGTCAGACATCGACTCGCGAAATCGAGCCCACCGGCGTCACCGCGATCGCGTCGATGACTTGCGGGGCGAGCGGCAACAGATCTTGGAGCCGGTTGGTGATCGCGTGCATCACGACGACAGCGATTCCCGATGCGGCAATGTGCTGCTGAAAGGTGAGATTCCGATCGACGGTGACAAGTGTTGTGAAGCCGGCTGCACGCATCGCCGCCAGCCGGACCCTCACACGGCGACGGCGCGCGCCAACAACAAGTCCGTCGCAAGCTCCAGCACGGCGACGGCGCGCTTACGAGTGACGCTTCGAGTGTGCACGAGAAATTCATCGAGGGGATCCTCGGCTTCGAGATACTCCACAAATGTCTGCACCGGCACACGCGTCCCGGTGAACACCGGAGTTCCGCCCATGATCTCCGTCGATTTCGAGCGCCCATCGCCAGCGCATCGCTCGTTATCTACGAACTCGACACCAGGATGTTCGTCTCGCGGGAAGTTTGGCGTCACGGATAAAATCCTGCACACTCTCGATTCAACTTCTGTCGCTACGCGCGATGCGTTCAGTGTTGCAGCCAGATGATCAACGTGCCGCAGCCGGCGTTCCCACCGAGATTGAACGCGAGGGGAGTGGACGCAACCGTGTAGAACTCGATGCCCGCGATCATGAAAGCACCAAGGCTGCGGAGATCGCGCAGTGGCGAGATCCCGCCAGTCTGGTAGCGAACAAAGTTATCGATGATCACCTGCACGTAGCATCGGTCCGCGTTCGCGCCGCGAACCGGACTCAGGGAGGCGGTGCTTGCCACACCACGTGCTGAGCCGGCAATGCTCTTGCCATTCACTTGGTACACGCGCAAGCCAGACACTCTGTCGCGCAGCACGGCCTCGAGCGTGCGCCCCCGCTGTTGCACGAGGTCGGATCGAGAGATGAAACGTCCTAGCCCCATGGACCGGCGACCTTCAATGGTCGTTCCGCGGAAGCCCTGCTCAAACCGCCACGACGCGTGGCGCAGTTCGCCGTGAGCGGTGTCGGAGCCTGCCAAGTCAAGGTTTCATTGGGTATGCTCAATTCGAAAGCTCCGCGGGTAGAGTCGTTGCGTTGCAAGCGCGGCCGCCGAGCGAGAATCACGCAGCTCTGTTCGTTTGCAGTTATTAGAAGTCTCCGACGCGTTCCGGGCACGCGTCGAGCCGCTGCTCCCACGCCGCGCCCGGCGCGACGCACGTTCGCCCGGAAACCCAGGGGCGGCCGGAAGCCGAATTCCGCTCGCCTCGTGATCGATCCGTGGAACATCGACCCATGCTGCGGCGGCTTCTCATGCCCCTGACGAATACGCATCCCTCGCTCCGTTCGGCGAGCGTCATTCGCAGCCGACATCGCGCGCTGCTCACCACGGCGGTGTCCTGTCTGCTTGTCATCCCCTTCGCGAGTTGCGGGATCACATCACCGGCGGCATCGAGGCTCATCATGGTGGACAGCCTCACCGTCTCTCCGAGCGCCGCACTAGGGGAGTTTCGGGTGCGTGCGCATGGATGACGAGGCCTCGGTGGATGCGAACGAGCGCTCGACGTGGTGCGTCTTGGCCATCCTGACACGCTGGTTCGGCGTTTCGTGGCAATCTTGGACACAGGCCGCGACGTCGCCTGTCCTCTCGCACCGTTCCCGCTGGATTTCGAGGAAGTGATTTCAGGCGCACCGAACCGTACCGTGCGCTACATCGTGCATCAGCCAGACGGCACCTCACTTACCCGCGACAGCCGGTCGCCGTGAAGCGACGCTCGCCCCCGCAGCCCACTACAGTCGCTCTGGCGTCCCCTGCCGCAGCGCCGCGCCGCCGCCCTCCGAACGCCGCCGATCGTGGTCGTGGGTGACGAGCAGCCCCGCAGCGGTCTTGCTCAGCCTCGCCGATAAAAGGCTGCGGCCTCCTGCCGCCGGAGCGGTACGTCATTCGCGCTGATAGTCCCACGGTTTCTGCGGGCGCGATTCCCGGTGCGGTGCAAATCCGGCGTAGGGGACTTCTGCAAGTGCAGCGAGTTCTGCCCGGACGGTCTCACGCTACAGCTCAGTTGCAAGCGCGTCCAATGATGCGGCGGCGAAGCCAACGACTATCGCGACTGCGAGTGTCAACTGCAGCACTCGTTCGGCTGCGGACGGGGCACGACGACATCACAACTCGAGCACGAGGCGCATCCCGTCCCCAATAGCGGCCATCGTGCGAGCACGTAGCCGTCCACTGTATTCGCCCAGAAAGCTCTTGTCGATCGTGACGATTTGTGAGACGTTCGCCACCGATTCGGTCGCGAGCCCCGCCTCACCTTTAGCAATGCGCACGTTACCCGGCACGTCCGCGCGAGACAAGTTTGACGTCAGAGCGACAGCGACGACGGTTCGAATCAGACTCGCATTGAACGCGTCCGTTTGCACGATCACCATAGGTCGGCGATACCCGGGTTCCGAGGCCACCGGTTCGGGAAGCGTGGTCCACCACACGGTGCCTCGCCGAATGAGAGTGGGCGCGGGCGGCTCGCGCCGTTTCACCATTTGTCGCGCGCCAACGACCGGGCCTGCAACGCGGCGAGACCCAAGTCAGGCGCGTCGTGCGCTGCGTCCGCGTAGATCGCGTTGAGGCGTTCCGTCAAGCGAGTGCGCTCATGCTGCGCAATGAACTCCGCGACGGCAGTGGCGAAGAGTTCACTGCGAGAAACGCCAAGGCGATGCGCGAGAGCCTCCGCAGATTCGAAGAGGGCGTCAGGAAGCGAGATGGCAGTCTTCATGCGGAAAGTATAACCAAGGTTATACCACTCTGCAAGTCCGCCGAACGCTGGCTTCTGCTGCGGGCGCTCCAACAAAATGCGAGCCAGCGAGCTTCCAAACCGCCCGCCTGCAGCAAGCATCGTTAGGCCCGCGCCGGGAATGGTCGCTGCCTCACCTGCGCGCCTTTGACGACCGTGATACGTCCTTCGAGCTCGAGATCGTCGCGCAGGAGCAGCGCCTCAAGCACCTCCCCGGTGGCCGTCGGCGTCTCGGGGGCACCACGAAAGAGTACGAGTCCGAGCGGCGGGGCATCTGTCCCACGGACGATGCGCTCCGGCAAATCGAGATCAAAGCCGAAGGTCAGCCGGGCCTCCGCCCAGCCACGCGCCAACACCACCGGATCGCCAACTCCGGGGCTGACTTCCGCGATCCACACCACGTCGTAGCCGCGGCCCCGCAAATACTCGACTGACGCGCGGGCGACATTTTCATCGGCGAGCAGCGGCCACCGCGCGCCTGGCGCCGTCACGCCGCGTCGAACCGCAGGGAATAGAGCGACTCGTCGTGGAGCACCTCAGCAGCATAGGCGAACACCGCTCGCAGTGCGTCCGCCGTGAGGGTCGGATAATTCTCGAGCACCTGCGCCGCCGTCCAGCCGGCAGCAAACAGGCCGAGGACGAACTCGACCGTGAAGCGCGTGCCTTGGAGGATCGGCTTGCCACCAGCGATATCCGCCGTGGTCGTGATGAAGGGCTGCCAGTGCATCGCGTCTCCGGTGTAGGCTCCGCGAAACATACCGCCTGCCGCCGCACCGAGCGATGCCGCCGCGCGAGGGAGCCGGATGGGCACCCGATCCCGACACGCCACCGTGGCCGGAGTCGCCCGCTAACGAAACGAGTTCTGCTGCGAAGCGACCGCACAAAAGGTTATCCTGCTGACAATACCTCGGTCGCGGCGTCAGCAGCAACTGGCGTTAGCGGGGGCGCCGGTTGCGCACCAGACCGCGCTCATGCGAACAGCAACCGAC
>JBBRDJ010000079.1:0-14337 GCA_038203945.1 Gemmatimonadales bacterium | reverse complement strand
ATGGGGTTGCCATTGACCGTGAGGCGCGAGCTGGCGGTGAACTTGCGCAACCGAAACGGCAGCACCTGAAAGTAGCTACCGTTGTCACCGGCCGGCTGCAACCCCAGTCGCTTGACCTCGGCGGCGATGTAATCGGTGCCTTTTTCGTTGCCGAGTCGACCAACCTGTCGACCCATCATGGAATCGTCGGCGAACTGGTAGAGCCGGATTTGCAGATCGCGCTGGCTTATTTCAGCGGCTGTGGGCGCCGGAGTGAGCCGGGCGGGGTTGCCGTAGCGGTTGACGGACTGGGCGTGGGCCAACGCAGGTATTACGACCGCCGCCAGCAGGCAGGCGGCACGGATTGGATGCAAAGACTGCATGATGAGTGTGCTGAGGTGAACTGAGAGCGCGCTCAAGACGCACGCGGTCTACTTTGCTTTACGCGCCAACAGCGTTGAACGCTCAGGCGATGACCACGCCGCGGCACTCACCGAAGCCGATTCGTCGCGCGCCTTCACGCGCCGCGAAGGCACGCAACGTGATCTCGTCGCCATTCTCCAGAAAGCCGCGCGTTTGACCGTTGGGCAAGGCGATGGGTTCGCTGGCCCGCTTCGTACGCTCCAGCAGGCAGCCAGCCTGTTCAAGCCGAGCGCCTGATACCGTGCCGCTGCCGAGCACATCGCCGGGACGCAGATTGCAGCCGTTACTGGTGTGGTGCGTGACCATCTGCGCAAACGACCAGTAGAGGTCGAGAAACGACGCGCGCGAAATTTGAAACGGCACCAACCCGTGGTCTCGCATGCGTGAAGTGGAGAGGAACACCTCGAGCGTGAGATCAAAACCGCCAAGGGCCTGGTCGTGCGCGTGCATGAGATAGGGGAGCGGTGCGGGATCGGCGGGCGCGCGCGGCGCGAGCGGCGCACGAAACGGCTCCAGCGCGTCGAGCGTGATTACAAATGGACTGAGCGAACTGGCAAAGCTCTTGGCCAGAAACGGGCCCAGCGGTTGATACTCCCACGCCTGCAGATCGCGCGCGCTCCAATCGTTGAGCAGCGACAGACCGACGATATGGTCCTGGGCGTGCTGCAACTCCACGACAGAGCCCAACTCGTTGCCCGGCCCGATCCACGCCGCGACCTCGAGCTCGTAGTCGAGCGAACGCGCGGGCCCATACGTGGGTGCGTCGTCGTTGGGGCCTTTGCGCTGTCCGGCGGGTCTGTGCACTGGCGTACCACTCACCACGAGACTCGACGCGCGACCGTGATACCCAATGGGCACCCATTTGTAGTTGGGCAACAGTGGATTGTCGGGACGAAACATGCGACCAACGTTGGTGGCGTGATGCACCGACGCATAAAAATCCGTGTAGTCGCCAACCGCAGCTGGCAACAACAGCTGCACATCCCGTTGCGGAATGAGCAGTGCCGACGCCAACGTGTCCTGCGCCTTTTCACCGTCTCCGCCGGTCCGCAGCAACAGTGACAGCTGCGTGCGCAACGCTCGTGCCGGCAGTCTGCCAAGCGCGAACAGCGCATTGAGTGTGGGCTCGGTACACGCTTCGGCTGCAGGCAACGCCGCGCCGCCGAGCAAAACGCGCGACAGAGCGGCGCGCACATCAACGATCTGGTCGCCAATGGCCACGCCACCGCGCGGTGTCTCGCCCTCTCGCTGAAATACGCAGAAGGGCAAGTTCTGAATCGGGAAATCGCTCTCCGGTTCATTGGCCGACACAACCCAGCTTTGCAACGCGGGATTGAGCGAGTCCGCGAGTGCCTGGGCGGAGGTAGGGTCCATCTCGGTCGAAGACGTCACCACGCACCCAGCGCATGCACTTCGCTAACGGGTTCGTGAAACGAACACGCACCAAACGAAATGGCCACATGCTCCCGCAAGTGTGCCAGCTCGGTGCGATCAAAACGAAAGCCCTGCCACGTGATCGCGTCATCCGCAAACACGAGTTGCGATGCATCATGGGCCAGCAGCGCACGCTCTCTCCACGAACGATCGTGACCCTTTACGGTAAGCGCGGCTACAAGAAACAGGTTGAGGAATCCAAACATTGTCGCGTGCGACGCGTTGGGCTCGTACGTGAGCGCATGCGATCCGGTGAGCGGATGATGCAAGCCAGCCGTGGCCTTGAATGGCACGTGATGGTGTACACAGCACTCGATGAACGACAGAACGTTCTGAGCCGGAGGAAACGCGTCAGCCGTTACGCCACCGGTCCGCATTTTTGCGCGACGACCAGTGCGCGCCAGTGCCTGAACGAAGGGTTCCACGTCATCTGCCCAGGGTACTTCCACGTAGACCTGCGCGTCTTGGGGAAAGGCGGCATGAATGGCGTCGATATCGTCAGGCGATACCGCCCGCGTTTCGATGGTGTCAACAATTGCGCTGCACTCCGCCCAGCTCCAGCGATGATTCTGATTCATTTCCGCGACGGCGGCGGCATCGGCCGAGTGGTTACCCGTTCCGATAGCCGCCAGGCGCCAAGGAATAGCGCCCGGATCACGCGGCAACAGCGGCTCGGCTTCACGTGCAAACGCATCGAGTGCCGACACCGGACAGATCAGCCGCCCGAGCATCCAGCCTGCCTCACCGCCGCGATAGCGGGCGTAATGACGCACCGCATCTCGCATGCTCAGCGCTGCGGGTGGAAAGAGACCGGCGTAGTCGACGATGCCATCCAGGAGTACACGAGCGGACGGATCGGTAATGAGTGGTACACGAACAGGCATGACAGTCTACCGGTGGACGATCAAAGTCCGTCAAAGTCAAGCGCCAGATCAAGCGCCGGCGCACTATGAGTTAAAGCACCAATCGAAATGCGATCCACGCCGCACTCCGCAATATTCCGTACCGTGGCGAGCGTGACTCCGCCCGACGCCTCCGTCACCACGCGCCCACCACACATCGCCACGGCGTGGCGCAAGTCATTGAGTGACATGTTGTCGAGCAGCACGGAATCGGCGTCGGCATCAATGGCGGCCTGCACCTGCGCCAAGTTATCGCACTCGATCTGGATCACTGTGCCGGTGGCCGCAATGCCGCGCGCGCGTTGCACCGCCAGCGCGATGTCACCACCAATCGCCGCGAGATGATTGTCCTTGATGAGCACGCCACTGCGCAAGTCGAACCGGTGATTTTCACCACCGCCAGTCAACACCGCGTACTTCTCCAACCGCCGCCAACCGGGCGTTGTTTTGCGCGTGTCGAGAATGCGCGCTTGTGTTCCCTGCACCGCCGCCACAAAGCGCGCTGTCAGTGATGCAATCCCGCTCAGCCGTTGCATGAAGTTGAGTGCCACCCGCTCGGCTGACAGCAGCGCGCGCGCGTGTCCGTTGAGTCGGAGAATGACGGCCCCCGCTTCAACCATTGAGCCGTCGATCTGCTCCACCCGTGCGGACACCCCTTTGTCGAGCAACCGAAAGGCTTCACAGGCCAGCGGCACGCCGGCAATCACACCGGTTTGCCGCGCCACGAGTGTCGCGCGCACATGACGGTCACTGACGACGGTGGACAGCGTGGAGACGTCGTGAAACGCTGCGTCTTCGTCGAGTGCCGAACGAACGAGCGCTTCGGTTTGCGCGTCGGTAAGGGGAAATCCAACAGCGCCCACGCGCGAAATCGCCGATGTACTCATCGGTGTGAGGTGCCGCTGCGCCCCGTCGGCCTGCGGTTCGTGTGTCATCGCGTGTTCGCCTCCCGTGGAAATCGTCCGTGTGTTGTACACCGCCCCGAACACAGCAGTTCATACTTCGATTTCATCGTCGCGATCGTGCGGCGGACCGGTGCATCAGCATCATGCCGTGAAGCTCTACATCAGCTCGTGCTACAACGGGTCACTCACCCGGATCATCAGGCCCGAACGGACTGCTGCTCGGCGTTCCACCAATCGCCACCATCCGTTCGATGGCCGTGCGCGCCCGCGCCGCAATGGCCGGCGGTACCGTGATCCGGTGCTGCATGAGTTGCAACGCCGAAAGTACCTTGGGCAACGTGGTGACCTTCATGTACGCACACACTGCGCGATCGTTGGCGGCGATAAAGTGTTTGGTGGGATTCTCGCGACGCAGGCGGTGCAGAATGCCAATTTCGGTGGCCACGATGAACGTATCGTTGTCCGTTTGGGACGGGCGTTTGATCATGCCTTCGGTGGAAAGGATCTGAACGCCTTCCTTGGCAATCGCGCCGGCCGAGACCGCGTCCACGACGGGCGTGGCACAGCCACACTCCGGATGAATCAGAAACTCCGCACCCGGATGTTGTGAGCGCTTGAGATTGATGTGCTCGGGATCGATGCCGGCGTGCACATGACATTCGCCCATCCAGACGTGAATGTTCTGCCGCCCGGTGAGCCGACGAACGTGCGCGCCGAGAAACATGTCCGGCAGGAATAAAATATCCTGGTCTTCCGGAATCGCGTTGATGACATCCACCGCGTTGCCGCTGGTGCAGCAATAGTCGCTTTCGGCCTTCACTTCGGCCGTGGTGTTGACGTACGACACCACCACAGCGCCCGGATGCTGCGCTTTCCACGCGCGCAGTTCTTCGGCGTTGATGGTAGCGGCCAGCGAACAACCGGCGGCGAGATCGGGCAACAGCACTGTTTTGTGTGGCGACAGGATCGCGGCGGTTTCGGCCATGAAATGCACGCCGCAAAACACGATCACCTCGGCGCTGGTGCTCGCCGCTTCGCGCGACAAGCCCAGAGAATCGCCGACAAAATCGGCCACATCCTGAATCTCGGGGCGCTCGTAGTTGTGCGCGAGGATGACCGCGTTGCGTTCAGCGGCCAATGAACGGATCGCGTCGTGAATGGCGGGATCGTATTGCGCTTCGAGAATCGTCATGTGGGTAGTGCTGGTGTGGTGCTGAGGGGTGTGTTTACCACGTAACCTGTCGTCCTTTCCATTCCCGACGGCGTGTCGGAAAGTCGCTGCGATAGTGTCCACCGCGCGACTCCTTGCGCAGCAACGCGGCTTCGGCAATGAGCCAGGCCGTGGTAAGCAAGTTACGCTCTTCGGTGGCTCCTTCGCTCAAACGGGCTTCAATCGCGCTGAGCCCCTTGAGACAGGCACGCAGTCCACGCGCCGTGCGATCGATACCGGCGTGCAACCACATGAGCGCGCGGATTTCGTCTGCGGCAACCTGTGCCGCACCGCGATCTTCGAGCGGTGGCACTTTCCACTTGGTGGCCCTGGGCGTCGCGATCCGCTTGGGTGTCGCTTCGAGGTCGCGTCCCACGCGTTCGGCGAACACGAGTCCTTCGAGCAGCGAGTTGGAGGCGAGTCGGTTGGCTCCGTGCACGCCGGTGCGCGCGGCTTCGCCCACGGCGTAGAGTCGCGAGAGGCTGGATCGTCCGCGCAGATCGGTGACGATGCCACCCATCATGTAGTGCGCCGCCGGTGTCACGGGGATCAGCTGACGGGATGGTGTGATGCCGCGCGCCTTGCAAATGGCCTGAATGCCCGGGAATCGGGTGGCGAAGCGTCGTCCCAGCATGCGTGCGTCCAGATACACGGTGCCCGTGCGCTGCTGCTCGCGAAAGATTTCCCGGGCCACGACATCTCGCGGCGCCAGGTCGGCGTCCTTGTGTTTGTCTGCCATGAACGCTTCGCCCTGGCTGTTGAGCAGGACGGCCCCTTCACCGCGCACGGCTTCGGAGATCAGCGCCAGCGGATTTTCACTGGTGGCTAGCGCCGTGGGATGAAACTGGACGAACTCCATGTCGGTGATGCTGACGCCGGCGCGGTGCGCGATGGCGTATCCGTCGCCGGTGGCGACCTGCGGGTTGGTGGTGTGTCGGAACACTTGCCCGCAGCCGCCGGTAGCAAAAACGGTAGCGTCTGCCAGAATTTCCACCGCCTGTCCCGACAGGCTTGCCCGCACGCCCATGCACTGACCATCGTGGACAATCAGATCGAGGACACGCGCCCATTCGCGGACATCGACCGCAGGACTGTCGGCCACGCGAGCGAGGAGGATTCGTGAGACTTCGGCGCCTGTCTGGTCGCCTTGGGCGTGCACAATGCGGTGCCTGGAGTGGGCGGCCTCACGACCGAGCATGAGGCTTCCGTCGGCCGCCAGATCGAAACGTGCTCCCGCTGTCTGCAGTTCGAGCACGCGTGCCGGACCCTCTTCCACAAGCACCTGCACCGCGGCCGCGTCGCACAGCGCAGCGCCGGCCGCCAAGGTGTCGCGACGGTGGAGCGCTGGTGAATCACCCGCACCAAGGGCAGCGGCAATGCCGCCTTGTGCGTAAGCTGTAGCAGAATCAAAGAGGGACCGTTTGGTGAGCAGCATCACCGATCCGTGGGCGGAGGCACGCCACGCTGCGTGCAGACCGGCTACGCCGCTGCCAACCACAAGGAACCGGGTGCGAATTCGTTCGGTCATGATAGATTTTAACAATATTGCGGCACTCACAAATTGCCAGCCGTTTTCACCGGCAGGAGATCGTTCCGACATGCGTTCACTTCGAGTTTCCCGTCGCGCCTACGCGCGATTCTTCCCGGTATCCGCCGCTGCGGCGCTCACCCTCACCCTCACGTCTGCTGCCGCCGCTCAGCCGGGTGGCGTTACACCAAGCTGTGAGATTGAGATGAACAGTCCGAAAGAGTTGTTCATCGCGAACGTGGCCTTTCAGGAAGCCGCCGGTTCAGCGGGAGCCGAGCGCGCTGTTGCGCTCAGGAAGACAATGAGCGAACTCACGAACCGTCCGGAACGGTTCCAAGCTCGCAACGTGACTGGCTACCAGATGCTGCTGGCGCAAACACTCTCGCTGTGGATCGCCGACGAGAACACGTCGGTCAACACCACCACCAGCGCAATTGGTTCACGCGCCGTCGACGCGCCCATCGATCTCGTTGAGGCCACCAACGCCGCCTTCGCGGCCGTCGTGGAGGCGGATGCAACGTGCGCTTCCAATGTCGCGTTGGCGCGTCAGAGCGAGGGCTGGTTGGCGGTGACGCGCAAAGCGTTGGATTTTGCCGGGGGCAGTCCCGACAGCGCGACGGTCTACGCGAACTATTCGCTGGCACTGCTGCCCAACGACAATCCTTATCCCTACCAGGCGCTCGGCATCGCGGCCCAGCGTCAGGGTGACCTCGCGACCGCCGTGAGCAACTGGGAAAAGGCCGTGGAGGCTTCGGGTGCGGACAGCGCGTACCGGGAGGTCCGTCAAAATAGTTTGTACTACGTGGGTCTCTACACGCTGTCGATGTCTCGCGAGCTTACCGGCGACGAGCAGAAGGCCAAGCTCACCAGCGCCGTGAACGCGATGAACAAGTACATGGCTGACTTTGGCAGCACGCCGGAAGCCGCCACGGTGATGCAGGGTTTGGGCGAAGCCTATCTCACCATGGGTGATTCGGCGAAGGTTGCGGGTGTGTACGCCCCAATGCTCGCCTCGCCAGCGGACTATGGTGACTACGCCCTCACGATGAGCGGCGTGTTGGCCACGCAGGTGGATCGGACGGCCGATGCCGTGGCGCTGTTTGAGGCCGCCGTCGCCAAGAACCCCAACCAGCGTGACGCGCTGCGCAACCTCGCGGCGACGTATTACACCGCCGAGCAGTACGACAAGATGGCCAAGCCGCTGGATGTGCTGGTGACCATTGACCCGAACAACTACGACGCCTGGTCGATGTATGCGTTTGGGGCGCAGGGTCGCATGCAGAAAGCCACCGTGCCGGCGGAAAAGAAAAAGTGGACCGATTCGCTGATCGTGTACGCGGCCAAGGCCGATAGCCTTCCGGTCAAGGTAGTAGTGGACGAGTTCCAGCGTCTGGCCGAATCTGTGGTGTTTGCGGCTCGCCTCGAGGGCAACTCGGCCGCTCCCAAGGCCAACAGCTTCAGCGTCGAGTTCCTCGACGCCAGCGGCAATGTGGTCGCAACGGCCACTGAAGAAGTGGCGCCGATTCCGCAGGGTGAGACCAAGCAGGTCCGGCTCGAAGCAGCAGGCACCGGTATCGTTGCCTACCGCTATAAGCCGCTGTCCTGACGCACGCGCTCTCCAGCACCGCCTTGTCCGAGGCGGTGCTGAGGGCGATCCTTCCGGGTTATGCGTCGGACTCTCTATCTGCTGGGCGCTCTCATTGCGGCCCACCTGTTACTGCTGACTATCACACCCTCAGGCGCCACGATTGCACCGGAGGGTGAAGGTCTCGACATCGGCATCGTTTTCGATGTCGGTGGTCGCGGTGACAAGTCCTTCAATGACGGTGCCTACATGGGCGGCATGCTTGCGGCCGATTCGCTGGGCGCTCGTGTGCGATACATCGAGCCCGGCGAAGGCTCTGATCGCGAGGCCGGACTGCGATTGCTGGCCGCCGAAGGCATGGATCTGGTGCTGGCCGTGGGCTTCATCTTTACGGATGACGTGCTCACTCTCGCTCGCGACTATCCCAACGTGAAGTTTGCCGGCGTCGACTACGCCGTCTCTTTTGACGACGCCGGAAAGCCGCTGCCACTGCCAGACAATCTCGTGGCGCTCAAGTTCCGCGAGGAGGAAGGCTCGTTTCTCGTGGGCGCCATGGCCGCGCTCGTAGGTGGCTCGAAGAAGGTCGGCTTTATCGGCGGCATGGACATTGGCCTCATTCACAAGTTTGAAGCCGGTTATCGCGCGGGTGTGCTGCATGTCTGCCCGGACTGTGAGGTACTTGTACAGTACGCCGGTGTGACGCCTGAAGCGTTCAAGAATCCAGGCAAAGGGAAAGAGCTGGCGCTCAGTCAGTACAGCCAGGGTGTGAACGTGATTTACCATGCCTCGGGCTCCACTGGGCTCGGTGTCTTTGAAGCCGCGCGCGCCACGGGTAAACTGGCCATCGGTGTGGACGCCGACCAGTACGCCGAAGCACCAGGACACGTGCTCACGTCAATGGTCAAAGGTATTGATGCGGCCGTGTTCGATGCCGCACGCGCTGTGCAAAACGGCACCTTTCAGGGAGGCGTACGGGTGTTTGGTCTGGCGGAACGTGGCGTGGGCTACGTGTACGATGACAACAATCGCGCGTTGATTCCTGATGCAGTCCGCACGCGACTGCTGGCACTGGAAGCCGACATCATCGCCGGTCGCATTCGCGTGCCGAGTACGCGGTGAGCGTGGAAGCAACTGTTGGATCGTTTGCGGTGCGCATGCAGAAGGTTTGCAAACACTTTGGTGCGGTGCACGCCAATCGTGACGTCGACTTTGAAGTAGCGGTGGGTGAGATTCACGCGCTCGTTGGCGAGAACGGAGCCGGCAAAAGCACGCTCATGCACATTTTGAGTGGACTGCACACGCCGAGCAGCGGCCTCGTTGAAGTGTTTGGCCACGATGCCACAGGGTGGGGCACCAATGCAGCGATCGCGGCTGGCGTTGGGATGGTGCATCAGCACTTTATGCTCGTGCCAACGCTCACTGTGGCGGAGAATCTCGTTCTTGGTCGGGAGCCCGTAAGAGGCCTGCAAATTGATCGGGTGCGGGCTGAGTCCGATGTACGTACGCTCGCTGAGCGGACCGGTTTGCGCGTTGATCCCACGCGGACCATCGCCGAGCTGAGTGTGGGTGAAGCGCAGCGAGTGGAAATCCTCAAGGTGCTGTACCGCGGAGCACGCGTGCTGGTGCTGGATGAGCCGACGGCCGTGCTGTCGCCGCCCGAAGTGGACGAGTTGTGGACGGTGCTGCGCGGACTGCGGGCACAAGGCGACACGATCATTATCATTACGCACAAGCTGGACGAAGTCATGGCGATTTCCGACACGATCACCGTGATGCGCGATGGTCGATCAGCGGCGCGTCTGGCCACGGCGAACACCACGCCACGCGATATTGCGCGAGCCATGGTTGGACGCGATGTCGCGTTGGCGCTCGATGCAGTGCCGCGCGCGCCGGTTGAGCACACACGTTCGCCGTCCACAAGTGCCGCGCAAGTGGCTGTCAGCGCCTCCTCGTCATCAGAGGCGGCGTTGGCTGTTCGTGGGCTCACCGTGCTGGGGGATCGCGGCAATCGGGTGATTGAGGCACTTTCGTTTGATGTGCAGCCTGGCGAGATTTTTGGCATCGCCGGTGTTGAGGGCAACGGACAGTCGGAGTTACTGGATGTGATTGCCGGACTGCGGCGTGCAGAGTCGGGCAGCGTACATCTTGGCCATCGCGACGTCACGGCGTTTGACGTGCGATCGCGCGCCGACGCGGGACTATCACACATTCCCGAAGACCGACACCGTCGTGGTCTGATTCTCGATTATTCCATCGCGGAAAACCTGCTGTTGGGACAACAGCACCGCTTTCGCAGTCGCTTGGGATTGGACCATGCGCGAATTGCCGAGCACGCGGCTACGCAGGTTCAAAAGTTCGATATTCGTCCGCCCGATCCATCGCTGGCGGCTCGCACGTTGTCGGGTGGCAATCAGCAAAAGATTGTCATTGCGCGCGAGATGGGTCGGCCGTTCAGCGTGCTGTTGGCGGCGCAGCCGACGCGCGGCGTCGACGTGGGCGCCATTGAGTTCATTCATGCGCAGTTGCGCGATGCCCGGGCTGCCGGAAAAGGTGTGTTGCTCGTTTCGGCCGATCTGTCTGAGGTGCTGGCGTTGGCCGACCGGATTGCCGTGATGTACGAAGGGCAATTTGCCTGTCTGCTCCCCGCGAATGCATGCACCGCGGAGTTGCTGGGGCCGTACATGACCGGCGCGTCGCAGTCGTCTGCCGCATGAGTCAGTTCATGACTGCAATGTTTCCGGCATGACCACGCCGCACGGGAATGGGATGCTCATGCGCGCGGCGCAGGCGCTGCTGGCGCCGGTGCTGGCGGTTGCGATTGCGATGGTGGTTGGTGATCTGCTCATTCTCACCTACGGAGAGTCACCGGGCACCGTGTATTCACTGCTACTCGAAGGTACGTGGGGCAATGCGTACGGCTTTGGGCAGGTGATGTACAAAACGATGACGCTCATTTGCACAGGACTGGCGTTTGCCTATGCAGCGCGGGCGGGCCTGTTCAACGTGGGTGCCGAGGGTCAGTTGGCGGCCGGAGGTTTTGCGGCGGCCATCATTGGTTTGCTGTTGCCTGCGGCAACACCGGCACTCGTTGCGGTGTTGTTGTGCACAGCCGGTGCGATGGGCGCGGGCGCGGTAACCGGCGCAGTACCTGGTGTGCTGCGGGCGCGATTTGGCGCCAGCGAAGTGATCGTGACGATCATGCTCAACTTCATTGTGCTGGCGCTGCTCAACTACGCCGTGGCGTCGCACCTTGCGGTACCGGAAACGCTGCACACCGAAGTCATGCAGGCGGGATTTGTTGCCCGACTGGGCACGTGGCTTCCCGCGTTTGCCGGATCAGCGGCGAATTTCACGATTGTGGCCGCTCTGGTCGCGGCTGTGGTGGCGTGGTGGGTCATGTTTCGCACGCGCTCGGGTTATGAACTGCGGGCCGTTGGACTGCAGCCGGATGCCGCCGAGTACGGTGGTGTGAACGTGCCGCGCACCTGGCTGCGCGCCATGATCTGGTCGGGTGCGTTTGCCGGACTTGGCGGCATCAACTTTGTACTCGGCTACAAGCACTACTACGAGGAAGGTTTTGCTGCGGGCTCTGGATTTCTTGGCATTGCGGTAGCACTGGTAGGTCGCAATCATCCGATTGGCATCATTGCGGCGGCCCTGCTGTTCGCCACATTGTCGCAGGGCGGGCTGGCCGTGAATGCGTTGGTGCCCAAGCAGTTGGTGGACATTCTGCAAGCTGTTGTCATTCTGGCAGTGGCCACCACCGTGCCCGAGGTACAACGACTGTTGCAGCGGGCAGCGTCTGCGGCGGTTCGGCGGAAGAGCACGGAGCAGCCGACATGATTCTGCTCGCGTTTGTACTGCAAACCATGCGCATTGCGATTCCGTATTTGCTCGCGGCGGCCGGCGGCGTGATATCGGAGCGTGTGGGTGTGATTGCACTGGGCTTGGAAGGCATGATGCTGGCCGGTGCGTTTGGTGCGGTCCTGGGTTCGTACTACGGCGGAAACGCGTGGATTGGTTTGCTGTGCGCGATGTCGGCGGGCGTGATCGTGGCACTCATCCTGGCGCTGTGCACACTGCGCTTTCGTGCCAATCAGGTGGTGGTGGGTATCGCACTCAACCTGCTCGTGATTGGCGCCACGCGATTTTTTTTGCGACTGGCCTTTGACAGTGCCTCCAACTCGCCGCGTGTTGAAGGATTTGGTGGTGAGGGCAGCGGACTTGGCGTCATGGCCAGTTTTTCGAACCCGATTGTGTGGATTGGACTGTTGGCGCTGCCCGCACTGAGCTGGCTGTTGTGGCGCACGCCATTCGGGTTGCGTGTACGCGCCGTTGGCGAGAAACCCGAGGCGGCCGCGACGCTGGGCGTGCCCGTGCGCTCGCTGCAAGTACGTAGCCTGTTGCTGTGTGGCGTGCTGGCGTCGCTGGGTGGTGCGTACCTCGCGCTTGATCAACATCAGTTCACCGACAGCATGACGGCCGGGCGAGGATTTATTGCATTGGCGGCCATCATCTTTGGTCGCTGGATGCCCATGCGTGTCGCGGCGGCGTGTTTGTTGTTTGCCGCTGCTGAAACATTGCAGATTCAGTTGCAGGGTGCGCAACTCGTGCCATCACAGTTCGTGGAGATCATTCCGTATGTGCTTACGATTGTGGCGCTGGCGGGTGTGGTTGGCAAGTCGGTGCCGCCAGCGGCGCTCGGGAAGGTGAGTTGAGCACGCTCACAGAGACGGGTGAGCACGAGGCGCCGCCGAACGCCAAAGGGAAACTGATCATTCTCATGGTGTCGGCATTCATTGACATGCTCGGCATGTTGATGATCCTGCCGTTGCTCCCGTTCTACGCCGACGATCTTGGCGCGGGCGGATTGATTGTCGGATTGCTGATTGCGTCGTTCTCGGTGGCGCAGCTGTTGAGCGCACCGCTGTGGGGACGGTTCTCGGATCGGTACGGCCGACGGCCGGCGCTTTTGGTGAGCCTGGTGGCGTCGGCGATTGCGTTTGTGATTTTTGCGTACGCCGATTCACTGTGGCTGCTGTTCCTTTCGCGACTTGTGCAGGGCGCGGGCGGTGGCACCGTGGGAGTGATTCAAGCTTACGTTGCCGACGCCACACGTCCCGACGACCGCGCCCGTGCGCTGGGTTGGTTGAGCGCGGCCACGAATGCGGGCGTCGCGATCGGACCGGCGCTTGGCTCGTGGTTGCGACCTCTCGGCGCGGAGTGGCCCGGTCTGGTGGCGGCCGCACTCTGCGTGGTAAACATGATCTTTGTGTGGCGGTATCTCACTGAAGCACGCGTGATCAACACGGCCGATCGGAAAGCGGCCGACGCCGGTCGCGGTAGTTCACGGGCGGTGATCCTGAACGTACTCTCGCATCCCAACGAACCATCGTCCCGTCTCATTCTTATTTACGCCATCGCCATTGGTGCGTTTCAGGGCACGACGGCTGTGCTGGCGCTCTTTCTGGCCTGGCGGTTTGGTGTAACGGCGCTCACGATCGGATACTTTTTTACGTACATCGGCGTGCTTTCGGTTGTCACGCGCGCACTGTTCCTGGGCCCGCTCGTTGACCACTTTGGCGAGGCACGTCTTTCCCGGATCGGTCTGGCGTTGCTCGCCATCGGTTTGCTTGCGCTTGGTCTCGCACCAAACCTGCCGCTCCTGGCCGTGGCTGTGGGTATGCTGCCACTCGGTACGGCGTTCACTTTTCCCTGCGTGACGGCGCTACTTTCGCGCGTGACGAGCAGTGCTCAACGTGGACTGTACATGGGCGTGCAGCAGACATACGGCGGCATCACACGTGTCGGCTTCCCGATACTTTTCGGCTGGACCTATGATGAGATCGGACAAACGTCGCCGTTTTACATCTCGGCCCTGATTGTGGCGTTGACGTTTTTGCTGGCCCACAACATTGCCACGTTTGCACCCCGAAAAGGCGCCGTACTGCCAACGTAAACTCTCCCTGCGGTCGCTACGACGCCTTCACACCCGGCTCGGAAGCGATGACCGTTTTGGCGATGTTTATCATGGGCACGGACTCATCCTGACTGGTGCGCTGCATAATCCGGTATGCTTCCTGTTCGGAGCTTCCCGTGCGGCGCATCAAAATACCCTTGGCACGTGAGCATTCATCCTGATGTGCCGACAGCTGTTCCGTCTCGCGGCTCGTGCAGAGAATCACGGCAATGTCAGGCAGACTTTCCCTGATTTCCTGTGCGATATCGATTGGACTCACCGCCCCGTGCGTTGTCAGGCCAACAAGCGCCACATCGGCTTCCAGCGGTGCAGCAACAGGTTCTGCAGAGCGCATCACCACGGAAAAACCCAGTGTGGTGAGCTGCGAGGTGAGTGCCGCGTTCGACCGTAC
>JBBRDJ010000078.1:0-14696 GCA_038203945.1 Gemmatimonadales bacterium | reverse complement strand
GCCGGTCGGGTAACGCGCCGCGATTTCGAAGCGCACATCGCCTCGCGACCGGCCGCTGGCAGCGCCGCCGTCACCGCGCCGAGCAAGCCGGCTGTGGGTGCGTCCATGCACGCGCCCGCCGGTGCAGACTCGTATGGTCCGATGCCCTCTCCCTGGGTGGGCGACCGTGTGGAGCCGATGTCGAAAATGCGAAAGGCCACGGCCGATCACATGCGCGTTGCACGGCTCAACGCCGCGCACGTCACGTCGTTCTTTGAGATTGACCTCACCCGCATCGCCCGGATTCGTGCGCGTGAACGCGGTGCATTTGAAAAGCAGACGGGACAGAAGCTCACCTATCTCCCGTTCATCTGTCGTGCGGTCACGCAGCAACTCAAGCGTCACCCAGTGCTCAACGCTTCGGTGGCTGGCCAGGACATTATTTTCCGTCAGCAGTACAATCTGGGTATCGCTGTTGCACTCGAACCGTCCGGGTTGCTGGTGCCTGTGGTGAAGCACGCCGATGAACTGTCGCTCACCGGGCTCACCCGCACCATCAACGATCTCGCGGCGCGCGCGCGAGTGAAAAAACTGCAACCGGCCGAGTTGCAGGACGCGACATTCACGATCACGAATCCGGGTGTATTCGGCTCACTGCTGGGCACCCCGATCGTGCCCGTTGGCACCACGGCCATTCTCGGCCTGGGTGCTATCGAGAAGCGTCCGAAAGTCATCACCGGTCCCGATGGTGAAGACACGATCGCCATTCGCACCTGCGCGTATTTCTCGCTGTCATTTGATCATCGCGTGGTTGATGGTGCCGACGCCGACAAGTTCATGGCCGACCTCAAGAAGTCGCTCGAAAACGTTGGTGAGACGGTCGAATGAGTGAACAGCGCACGCTGCTCGTCACGCAACGACACATCGCAGCGGCGGATCGGCACACCTACGTGTCGGCTCTGCGTGATCAGCGTGCGCGATGCGCAGCGGCGGGTGTTCAGTTCTGGGCGTTTGAAGAGGCTGCAAACGGCGAGCGGTTTCTGGAGTTTGCCGAGTCAAAAGATGCCACGCGATTGGCCGCTCTGGGCCTTGATCAGCCGCCCGCTGTGGCGTGGCATTCCATCGACCTCGCATAACATGCCCAGCCGAGAAATTTCAGTGGATGGTCGCACCTGGCGCGTGTACCCCAGCGGCTTCATCACGCAGTCGGTGGCCGATGAGTTTTCGATCATTTTCGTGGCCGGTGGAACCGAAGGGCGCGAAGTGCGGCTCACACGCTATTCGCCGCGCAACACACAAGCACGTGAACAGGCACTGGCCGAAATGACGGATAGCGACATTGTGCGACTCTTCTACATGTCGCAGTCGAGCGCGCGCGCGCCCGAAACCGGTTATCAGGCGTGAGCGAGTCGGAGAGCGGCATCACGCCCGAACAGGCGTTTGCGGCGGCCACGAGTCCCGTCCCCCGTTTTGTTGATTTGCAGGTCCACACCACGGCGTCTGATGGTGTGCTGTCGCCAACGGCGGTTGTCGAGGCGGCGGCTCGTGCAAAGCTGGCCGCTATTGCCATCACCGATCACGACTCGATCAGTGGTCTGGCGGAAGCCGAGATAGCGGGTGAACGGTTGGGTGTGCGCATTGTGCCAGCAGTGGAGCTGGCCGCGCATTTTGAATCGGACGAACTGCATCTGCTCGGACTGCACCTCTCCAATCGCGAGTCCATTGAAGCCGATCTGGGCGCGTTTCGCGCGGAGCGCATACAGCGCGCCGAAGCGATGGTGCGTGTGCTCAACTCGTTCGCTATTCCGGTCACGATGGAAGCAGTGCTGGCGGAGGCCGGCCCCGGTGCCGTTGGTCGTCCGCATCTGGCTCGCGCGATGGTGGCCGGTGGCTGGGTGCGTGATTTTCGCGAAGCGTTTGACAAGTGGCTCGGGTGGGGCAAGCCAGCCTACGTTGAGAAAGGGCAAATGACGGTGCCCGAGGCCGTGGCTTTGGTGCATCGCGCGGGCGGCATTGCCGTGTGGGCACATCCGGGCGATTACGCCACCGAAACGCGCCTGCGCAAACTGCATGATATCGGTCTTGACGCGGTTGAAGTGTTGCATCCGAGTCATCCGCAGGCGCTGGCCGAACGCATTTACGATCGGGCCGAGCGCATTGGATTGTTGCCGAGCGGCGGTTCCGACTGGCACGGCGCCGCTGAGGGACCGCGGCAGTTGGGCGGACAGTCGGTCCCGTACTTGTGGTTGGCCCGTCAGGATCGGTTCATCGAGGAGCGCGACAAATGACCACGCCCGCGCGCGTCACACTCGTGACGGGCGGTGCGCGACGGGTTGGCGCGGCGATTGTGCGTGCGTGTGCGGCGCAGGGTGACCGTGTGGTGATTCACGCCTCCAGTTCGCGTGACGAAGCAGAAGCGTTGGCCGCAGAGTTGCGCGACAACGGTGCGGAGGTGGCCACCGTGTTCGGTGATCTGAGTGATGCCAGTACGCCCGCTCGCATTGTCCAGGAAGCACACGCTGCGTTTGGCCAACTTGACGTGCTCGTCAACTCGGCGGCCAACTTCATTCGCGTTGAGCCAATGCAGATCACGCCTGATGAGTGGGACCGGGCATTTGCCGTCAACACTCGCGCTCCGTTTTTTCTCGCGCAAGCAGCGGCGCGCGTGATGAACGAAGGTAGTGTGATCGTGAACATCGCCGATCACGCCGCCTTTGAAACAATACCTCGCATGGTGGCGCACGGCGCGGCCAAGTACGCGTTGGTGCACATTACGCGCACACTCGCCCGCGTGCTCGCTCCGCGCATTCGGGTAAATGCCATCGCGCCCGGACTCGTGGAAGCGCCGGAAGATTTTGACGACGCCAGCGAGCGTCGTTTCCTGAGTGAGGTGCCGCTCGGACGCGTGGGTTCGGCCAGCGATGTCGCGGATGCGGTACGCTGGTTGATTGGTGCGTCGTATGTCACGGGTGCCGTGATTCCTGTTGACGGCGGGCGCGGCGTGGCCCGATGACCGCGCCGTCGGTAGCGTTTCGTCACATCGCAGTGATTGGCGGGGGCTGTTACGGTCGATGGTACACGCAGCAGTTGTCACGCGCGTATGAAAAGGGCGCGCTGCAGGTTGAGCAGGTCATTGTGATTGACCGTGACCCCGAGTGTCTGGTGGCGCAAGGGATGCGCAACGGTGCGTTCAGTGCGCTCCCGGTGCGTCTGCACACCGCCCAATGGTCAGACTGGCTGGCCGGTTGGCTGGACGATGTGTCGCCGACTGACCGGATGAGCGACGCGCTGGTGCCGTCGCCCCTCATGCCGCATCTCTTGCTGGACTGGTTGGTGGGCCGGGCCGCTCGTCGCTGGCCCGACCGGTCGGTCTCGGTGGAGCCGCTGCGGGTGCCGCCGGAGGTGCCCTGGCAGCGCGCCGCGCCGGATGGGCGGCACTACGTGAGCTTTGCGGAGTGGATGTGTCCGGTGAACTGCATTGAGCCGGCGCGCTGTCCGGAGACTCGCGGGCCGCGCTCGTGGAGTATGCCGCCGGCGGTGCAAGCCTACGTCGCCAGCGAGCGTGCAGCCGGTCATCTGCTCGACGGACCGATTATCTTTCACTGTCTGCATCGCACGTGGGGCGTCGGCATGATTGACGCTGATTCCATCGCCGCCGCCGACCACGCGGTCGAGCGCGCGGGGAACGCTGGCGAAGCGCGTGTACTTGTGGGTACGGTGTCTCATTGCCATGGCGCGCTCGGCGTGCTTCACATTGCGTGACGTGTAGCGTTACGCGTTCCTCCATCAGTCTGCTTATGTCTGCAACTCAGGAAACGCTCGTCATCATTGGCAGCGGGCCAGCCGCCTGGACGGCCGCCGTGTACGCGTCGCGCGCCAAGCTCAACCCGATCGTCTACGAAGGGGAAATCTCCCGCGAAATGGTGCCCGGTGGACAGCTCATGTTCACCACCGACATTGAGAACTTTCCCGGTTTTCCGGACGCGCTGGGCGGCACCGATCTCATGGAGCGAATGAAACAGCAAGCCGAACGCTTTGGGACGCGGGTTGAGTCAGAAAACATTGAAGCCGTTGATTTCTCGCTGTATCCCTTCGTGCTGACTTCAACCAGTGGCAAAATTCTCACCGCGCGTTCGGTGATCGTGTCAACGGGTGCCCGCCCCAATTGGCTCGGCCTCGCTTCCGAAGAGCGCCTCGCGCGCAACGGCGGGGGCGTCTCGTCTTGCGCCGTATGCGACGGAGCGTTGCCGTCATTCCGCAATCAGCGGTTGGTTGTTGTGGGCGGCGGCGACTCGGCCATGGAAGAGGCGTTGTACCTCACGAAGTTTGCCAGTGAAGTCGTGATCGTGCATCGGCGCGAGGCGTTTCGCGCGTCGAAGGTGATGGCTGATCGTGTGCTCCGTGACCCCAAGATTCGTGTGGAGTGGAACTCGCACGTGGTCGATGTACTCGGCGACGATTTCATCACTGGCGTTGAACTCGAAGACACGAATACCCGTGAGCGTCGCACGATTGAATGCGGCGGGATGTTCGTGGCCATCGGACACACACCCAACACGCGCTTTCTCGACGGGCAGCTGGCGCTCCACGAGAATGGCTACATCGTGACACCTGAGAGCTGGCGCACCAACACGAGTGTGGAGGGCGTGTTTGCCGCTGGTGATGTCATGGACAGCTACTATCGCCAGGCGGTAACGGCTGCGGGAACCGGGTGCATGGCCGCGCTTGAAGCCGAACGGTGGTTGGCGCATCATGGCGAGCCAGCATCGAGTCCGGCCGAGAGCGCTGTCGCGTGAAGGTACAGACGTTCACTGTTGGGCCGTTGCAGGAGAACTGCTACCTCGTGATTGACGAGAGCACGAATCAGGCGGTGCTCATAGATCCGGGTGAGGAGGCCGAGCGTCTCGCGGATGCAGTGCAGGCCAGCGGAGCGGAGCTAGGCGCAATCTGGCTTACGCATGCGCATGTAGACCATGTGGGAGCCGTTGCGCCGCTGGTCGAGCGCTTTGGCGTACCGGTGGCGCTGCATCCGGACGACCGACCGTTGTATGATCGGGCGCCGGAAATCGGACTTCGGTACGGTATGGCGATCGCGCCGCTACCGGCGCCGACCATGGCGCTGGCCGAGGGCACGCCAGTGCAGGTCGGTTCGCTCACATTCAATGTGTGGCACGTGCCGGGCCATGCACCGGGACATGTTGCGTTTATTGGTCACGGCGTGATGTTCAGCGGCGACTTGCTGTTCGCCGGCTCGATTGGCCGCACCGACTTGCCGCTCAGTGATGCCCGCGCGATGAATCGCTCGCTGCAGCGCATCACCACACTTGATCCGTCGGTTGTGGTGTATTGTGGCCATGGACCATCTACCACACTGGCACGAGAGCTCGTGAGCAATCCGTTTCTGTCCGGTTTGGCTCGACCGGTCGGATCGTGAGCGGCGGGACAAGCGGGACAACCGGGACAACCGGGATAATGGGAATAACCGGAACAACCATTCAGTGCGTGCGTCGTAGGGCGCCCGCCCGTTCTTCACGACGAGTTCTCGTCATCTGCTTTTCGTAATCATGCACGCTTCCTTTCGCTCTCTTGGTGCGTTGCGTCCCATGCGCTGGGCTGCATTGACCGGCCTCACTGCTATGGCTTCGGCGTGCCTGAGCCTCGAAGACACCAGCAACACCAATCGCTACGGCTCGCTGACCATTCGGGCCACGGCCGGCTCGCCGGGCGTTCTTACCGCGCGGCCGACCGCGGCATTTTTCACGGGGCCCGAGTTCGCCTTGCCTTCGAGTCGCGTTGTTGTCGACGGTTGCAGTACCGAGCTGTTTGCGCGGGAGGTCATCAATCCCGGCAATCTCAACGCGGGCGAATCACTTGAGCTGCGCGCGGGCGGCGTCACGCGCCAGCTCAGCGAGACGATTGTCGGATCGCGGCTGTACACGCTGTCTGAGCCAGCCACTTTTCAATATTCCGTCGGGGATACGGTGCAGCTGACCGTACCAGGCGCAGCCGGTGGCTATCCTGGCAGTCAGGTGGCCGTGCGGCTGGCCGAACCAATGCGGGTCGGGCCGGTCACCCAACCGGTCCCGGGCGAAAACTTGTCTTTCACGTGGCAAGCTGACGGCGATGCGAACTCGGGTGTTCTGATTTCATTGCGCTATGCGTCGCTGGCCAATGATGGAGCGCCTGATCGACAGCTGCTGTGTGTCGTGCAGGACGACGGCGCGTTTGTGATTGGGCCGCAGCTGCTGAGCGAATATTTGTTTTCCGACGTGTCGCTGCGCGCGATCAATATCACGCGCTGGCGAACCCGCACCGTTGAAGTGGATGGACGTACACAGCTGTTCGTTGTGACGTCGGCCGACACCACAGTCAGTTCGGCCAACTGACCGTCTCGCACGTCGGTGAACGGATCAAACAATCCGTTGGCCGACACGTTGGTTTCACATTCCGGATGGTCTCGTGAACACGCGCATCGAGAAAGACCCGCTCGGCGAGATGGCTGTTCCGTCTGACGCGCTGTATGGCGTTCAGACTATACGGGCGAGTCAGAACTTTCCCATCAGTGGACTCAAACCACTACCGGCGTTCGTTGATTCGGTGGTGCACATCAAGCGTGCTGCAGCGCTGACGCACAAACGTACCGCGCGACTGGACGCAGCGATCGCCGACGCCATTGTCGCGGCCGCCGATGAGATTCTCTCGGGCGAGCATCGGGACCAGTTCATCGTTGATCCGTATCAGGCCGGTGCCGGTACGTCGCATCACATGAACGTGAACGAAGTGCTGGCCAACCGAGCCAACGAGCTGCTCGGTGGCAAACGTGGCACGTACACGCCCGTGCATCCCAACGATCACGTCAACATGGCGCAGTCCACCAACGACGTGATCCCCACAGCCATTCGATTGGGTGCCTTGCTCCTGCTCGAGCCATTCACGCGAGTCACGCACGATCTGGCCAACGCGCTGGCGGCCAAAGGTGTGGAGTTTGATGACGTGCTCAAGAGCGGACGCACGCACTTGCAGGACGCCATGCCGATTCGGTTGGGGCAGGAGTTTACGGCCTACGCCCGCACTATGCGTCGCAATCTGCACCGCGTGCAGCAAGCGGCTGACTTCTTGCGCGAACTGGCCATTGGTGGCAGTGCCGTGGGCACCGGGGTGAACGTGGAGCCGGAGTATCCGGCGCTCATGGTGCAGCAGCTGCAAGAGCAGCTCGGCCTGCCGCTGCGCGAGGCCGAAGATCGCATTGAACTCATGCAGAGCATGAGTGATGCGGCCGCGTTCAGCGCCACACTCCGTGTGCTGGCCATTGATCTGTCCAAGATCATGTCTGACTTGCGGCTGCTGGTGAGCGGTCCACGCACTGGGCTCGACGAACTTGTGTTGCCCGAAGTGCAGCCTGGCTCGTCGATCATGCCGGGCAAGATCAATCCATCGATTCCGGAGATGGTCAATCAGGTGTGCTTGCAGGTGGTGGGCAATGACACATCGGTAAGTCTGGCGGCTGAGCATGGACAGTTGCAGCTGAATGTGATGATGCCGGTCATGGCGCACAACATTTTCTCGAGTATGGGCCTTCTCACCAACGCCATGCGTGTGCTCGACGAACGCTGCATACGCGGGATTTCCGCCAATCGCGAAATGTGTGCCTACTGGCTGGAGCGATCGGCCGCCCTGGCAACGGCGCTCGCGCCGGCTATTGGTTATGCGAGAGCCGCGGAACTGAGCAAACAATCGGTGCAGGAGGGCGTGTTGATTCGTGAACTGGCGCGTCGTGAAAAGGTGCTGCCGCCCGAAGAGCTGGACGCGGCGTTGGACCTGCGGCGCCTCACGGAAATTGGTGTGCCGGGGCAGTCGTCGCCCGATGCACGCTTGCCCTGAAGGCCTAACGTCCCGTAGACTCCAATCATGCGCATCACGACCTGGGCTGAATATGGCTTGATTTGCGCGCTGCATCTGGCGCGCCGCTCTGACGAAGGGCCGGTCACAGGACGCGACATCGCGGCCGGTGAGCGTCTTTCGGGTGACTACGTTGAGCAGATTCTGCTGCGTTTGCGACGTGCGGAAATCCTCAAGAGCACACGCGGCGCGCGTGGCGGATACCAGCTGGCCCGTGCGGCGGAGCTGATCACCGTACGCGATGTTATCCACGCCTCCGAGCTGTCTACGTTCGATTTGCACTGTGTGTCACATCCGGTGGATAGCGAACGATGCGCTGACGCCAGCGAATGCAGCATCCGTCCGGTGTGGCTAATGCTGCAGCAGCGCATCGATGAGGTGCTCGACAGCGTTCGCCTGTCCGATCTGGTGCACGAGGAAGCGCACGTGCGCGCTCGCGTAGGACTTCCCGCACTCTCGGCGTCCGACACCACCGCTCCGCCTCCCGCGCCGTCGGTTTCCGGTCGCACCGCGTTGCCGTTGCTGGGCGGCTGATACACGTGGGAATCCTGGCCAACAGGCGCGAACAACGGCGTCGGCAGGCGCTCGCGGAACGCTATCTGAACACGGTCCTGCACGATCCCTCTGCGGAGGAATTGTCGTGGCTCATGCAGGCTAGCGGCGCGTCGCGGGAGTTGGCGCTGATCGAGCTGGCCTTCAGTCAGAAGGCGATTGGGCTCATCGTCGCCGAACGTGACGCGCTGGACGACCAGACGGCGGCCGATGTCTCGCACGCCATTGACGCCATCGTGGCGCGGGAAGCGCGAGTGCGTCAGGGTGTGCTGGAGGAATGGCACGCGCACTGGTCGGAGTATCACGACGCACTGGATGCTCGTGGTCGATCGGAGTCGCCGCTCACCCGCATTGCGCGCGTGTTGCTGCGTCGCTGCGGCACGCCGGAGCCGCAGCCCGGGCAACTGGATCGGGCTTTGCGCATTGTGACCACCTTTCGGCACTCGGCCAACGAAGCGTTGCGCGACGCTTTTGGATTGGCATCGTTGCCGGAAGATCGTCCTCCCTCGGCGTTGCTGCGCGAACGGACAGGACGCGGTTGAGCTGGCGTCCGCAAGGCCGGGTACAAAAAGCAACGCGGCGGAGCATCCTGGAGGACGTCCGCCGCGTTGTTTTTGTTCTCAGTGGCCCAACTACTCTCAACTTCTCAGGTGCCGAAGGCCGGACTCGAACCGGCACGGGCTTGCGCCCACTGCGACCTGAACGCAGCGCGTCTACCAATTCCACCACTCCGGCGTTGCACGGCCCAAACAGCGTCCGCGCAGAATGTTGAGTATAGGGGGAGTACCGGTGTCAAGTCAACGTGCTGCTGTGCGTAAGATGTTGTGCGCGGCCGCCAACTGTCCTTAGCTTCACGATTGATGTCCAAACCCGATCCTTCCGACGACTCGCGCAAACTCATTGCGCGGAACAAGCGCGCCCGCCACGACTACGAGATACTGGAGACGTGGGAGGCGGGCGTGGTGCTGCGCGGCACGGAGGTGAAGGCGCTGCGTGAAGGACGCGCCAATCTCACCGATGCCTACGGGATTACGGTGGAGGGCGAGGTGTTCCTGCTCAATCTCAACATCGGCGCCTACGGCATGGGCAATCAGTTCAATCACGACCCTACCCGGTCGCGAAAACTGTTGCTCCACCGCCGTGAAATCCGTCGATTGTATGGGTCGCTGGAGCGACAGGGGCTTACGCTTGTCCCGCTCGACCTCTACTTCCTGCGCGGCAAGGTCAAAGTCCTGCTCGGACTGGGCCGAGGCAAGAAGGCGCATGACAAGCGGGAAGATCTCAAGAAAAAGGACGCCGACCGGGAGATCGCGCGCGCGCTGCGCACCCGATAGCTCGATTGGCGGGTGTTGTTGACCCTCAGAGGTATGATGCTGCTTTCGTTGCTGTGTGCTTGTCAGATTGCCGCGTCCACGCCACCGTTGGTGGTGCGCGTGGGGGACCGCGTACGATCGGTGCCCGTGGTCGCGCACCCCGAAGGCGGCTCCGCAATGCGCGGAGACCTGCTTGCCGACGCACTCGGAGCCAAACTCGTGATCGCGGGTGAGGGGAAATGGCGCTTCGAGCTCGACGGCTCCGGCGTCACGCTGGTGGTGTTGGCGCCGTTTGCCGTGAGTGGAGAGGATCCGCTGCCCATGTCCTCATCGCCATTTGCAAAAGACAATCGTCTTTTTGTCCCGTACGCGCTGGTAAGCGATGTACTGCCGCGCGCTTTCAACGGGCTCATGTACGACGGGGAACGGTTAGAGCTGCGTCGGTTTGCGCCGGTTCTACGGAGGCCGATTGCTTCTCGCGCGGTGGTCGCCGAAGCGGCGCGTGCTGGTGCTGGTGCTGGTGCTGGTGCTGGTGCTGGTGCTGGTGCTGGTGCTGGTGCTGGTGCGCGTGCTGATGCAGGTGCGCGTGCCGATGCGCAGACGGTTACTCCCCTGGCATCACGCGATGCGGCGGTTGCAGCGAAGCCTCCGTTGGTTACGCCTGCGGCACGACCCCCCGTGCGTCGACGCACCGTGGTGGTAGATGCCGGACACGGGGGACGCGATCCTGGAACCACGCTCACCCTCGGAACGCAAAAAATCGCCGAGAAGACCGTGGCGCTGGCCGTGTCGCTCAAGCTACGCGACGCGCTCGCCGAGCGCGGTGTGACCGTGGTCATGACGCGTACAAGCGACACACTCATTGCGCTCAAGGATCGTGGCCCCATTGCCAACCGCGCCAAGGGTGATCTGTTCGTGTCGGTACACGTCAACGCCGCCAATCCCGGATGGAAGAATCCCGGCTCCGCGCGTGGATTCGAGACCTATTTTCTGGCCGAAGCCAAGACCGAAGACGAAGCGCGTGTTGCGGCCATGGAAAACGAGGCCGTCAAGTTTGAGACAAACGCCGAAACGTCGTCCAACGACCCGTTGGGATTCATTCTGCGCGACATGGCGCAGAATGAGCACCTGCGCGAATCGCTGACGCTGGCGTCGCTCACTCAGGATCATCTCAAGCAGATCCATCCGGGCCCCAGTCGCGGGGTGAAGCAGGCGCCGTTCAGTGTGCTGGTAAACTCTTTCATGCCGTCCATGCTGGTGGAAATCGGCTTTGGCTCCAACGCCCCCGAGGCGCGCTGGCTCATGACGCCAGCGGGCCAGCAGCAGTTGGCCGAAGCCATCGCTGATGCGTGCGTGGCGTTTCTCGCGCAGTACGAGCGCAAGGTTGGCGCTGGCGAGCCGTGAGTCGGCTTCTCACCCAGTCACTGGTCGCAGCGTTGTCGGCCACGTTGCTTGGCGGGTGCGTGTATTACAACGGTGTATACAACGCGCGAGCGGCGACAGCGCGTGCTGACGATTTGGCGAGAAGTGGATTCACCGACAGTGCACGCGTATTCTGGCAGCGCGGAGCGGAGGCCGCTGAAGCAGTGCTGCGGAAGACACCCGATTCTCCGTGGCACGCTGAAATGTTGTTGCACGCCGGACGTTCGGCGGCCATGCTGGCCGATTGCGGGCAGGCCGATCAAAGGCTCACGGCGTTTTTTGCATCACCGCAAACGAGCGCGTCAGATCGTGTGCTGGCGTCACTGGCCCTGAGCATCTGCGAGATGCGCGCCGGTGATTATGACGCAGTCGAAGCACGACTGGCACCGTTCGCCACGAGCGCCGTTGTGGCGGGCAATCCCGCACTGGCGGTCGATTTGGTTCGCGCGCGCGCGCAGGCGGCCTTAGCCGCAGGCGCGCTGGGACGCGCTGATACATTGCTCAGTGCGCTCCCCGATGGCGATGCGCCGTGGGAGCGGTTGTCGGTGGCGGCCAGTCGGCGCGATTGGCCGAACGTGGAGTTTTGGCTGCTCGATCGCGCAGTGGCGGGGGACGCGCGCCCGGAGGTTGACCCCATTCTTCGGAACGCGGTGTCGGCCGGACAGACAGCGTTGATGATACGCGTCGTGGAAGCGTTCGACGACGGCAGCACACCACGACGGGATCGCACACGTTTGCAGTTGTTGGCCGGGGAGTTGTTGGCGCACGCGCGCGATACAGCCGGAGCGCGCGCCTACTTTTTGCGCGTGGCCCAACGCACCTCGCTCGACTCAGTGGCCCGCATTGACGCGGCGGCCAATCTGGCGCTGCTGGATCTGGCCGGAATCGATTCGATCGCTACGCTGCGGCTGTGGCTCACGCATGCCTTCTCTGATGCCAGTACCGGCGCTGCGTTCATGCCACCAACTCCAAGTGTAGGTGGCACTTCGCGCTCGGCTCGTTTGGCTCGCGCGCAGGCTGTATCTACGCTTTTTTTCATGTTGCACGATGCCACTGACGCATCGGGTGCCGCGATGTTTCTGGCCGGTGAAGTAGCGCGCGACAGCTTGCGACACGAATCGCTGGCCGTGGAGGCGTGGCGCGCTCTGGTCAATCGTTGGCCCGACGCGCCGCTGGCCGCGCGTGCGCTTGTGATGGCGGCGCGAATGCAACCCGATTCAGCGGCGGTCTGGCATCGTGAGGTCGCAACGCGCTACACGACCTCGTCGATGGCGGCATGGTTGCGTGGCGAGAGCATCATGGATGCGGCCGACCATCGCGCGGCAGACGCGCTCCTGGCCGGTCGATGGGCACTGGCTGCGAACGCGCTGCCCGACACGTTGCGGGCGCGTCGCGCGGCCTGGCCGCTGGCCCGTCCCACTGTTGACCGATAAGCGCCTCGCACACTGCGCCGATGTTCGGTGAGCCCCCGGTTCGAGATACCCGCCTCACGCGCCACTATCGCGCCGAGCCGAGGCGCGCCGATACATTGCAGATGATATGAATCCCGATCTGCGAGCGGCCCCCAGCACAGACACCATCGCGCCCAGAGTGCGCGTTTTCTCACCATCACCAGTGGCCGTTGCGGCGGCGCGTCCGCTGGGTGTACACGTTTGCGGTATTGATTTTCGCAATCCGATTGTGCTCGCCTCGGGTACGGCCGGCTACGGACATGAGTTGTCGGAAGTCATCGATCTCGATGCCATTGGTGGTCTGTCCAGCAAGGCGGTGAGTGTCACGCCGCGCAAAGGTGCGCCCGCGCTTCGGGTGGGAGAGTTTGCCGGCGGCATGATCAACGCGGTGGGGCTGGCCAATCCCGGCATGCACGAAGTGCGCACCTCGCACCTCGGCTATATGACGCAACATCACGCCGGTACGCGCGTGCTCATCAACGTGATCGGGTTTGCGATTGACGAGTTCGCACAGGTGATTGAACACCTCGATGACTTGCCCGGACACGTGGCGTACGAGCTCAATGTGAGTTGCCCCAACACCAAAGCGGGCGGACTCGAGTTCGGCTCCGATCCGGCAGCACTGCGTGAGGTAGTGTCGAGTGCACGCGCGGCCACGCAGCGTCCGTTGTTCGTGAAACTGTCGCCAGCGCTCGGTTCCGGACTGGTAGCTGCCGCACAGACTGCGGTTGATGCCGGCGCCGATGCACTCACACTGGTGAACACCATGCCCGGTCTGGTAGTGGACACGCAAACGCGCGGCACGCGCCTGGGCTTTGGGAGTGGCGGCGTGAGTGGTCCGGCGTTGTTGCCGATTGGTGTGTTGGCAACGTGGCGCGTGTCGCGCGCGATGCCATCCGTACCCATTTGCGGATTGGGCGGTGTCTCGTCGGCGGTGGATGCGCTGCAGTACATAATGGCGGGTGCCACGCTGGTGGGTGTGGGTACTGCGTCGTTGCGCGATCCACGCGCGCCGGAACGTATTGTGCGTGATCTCACACGCTGGTGCAGCAAGCACGGTGTGTCCGACTTGGCCGAGGTGCGTGGTACGCTGGATTGGCCGCAATGAGCACGGTGTCGATAAGCGCGTCCTCTGCAACACTGATTGTTGCACTCGATGTCCCCGATCTTGCGTCGGCCAAAGCGATTGTTTACGCACTCGGTGTGCACTGCGATTTCTACAAGGTTGGTCTCCAGCTGTTTGCGGCTGAGGGACCGAAGGTTGTGGAATGGTTGCGCGGGGAAGGGAAGCGGGTGTTTGTGGACCTCAAGCTGCACGACATCCCCAACACTGTGCGTGGTGCAGCGCGTAGTGTCGCACAACTTGGTGCAGCGCTGCTGACGGTACACGCGAGCGGTGGATCGGCCATGGTCCAGGCGGCGGTAAATGGTGCCGCCGAAGGGTCGCGTCTGCTGACGGATAGCTCGGCCGCCGGTGGCTGTCAGATTATCGCCGTCACGTTGCTCACATCACTTGATGCCGACAGCGTGGCGAAGAGTTGGGGACGCGAGCGTGTATCTGTAGCAGACGAAGTGGTGCGTCTGGCTGCTTTGGCGCGCGATGGGTCGGCGGCGGGAGTCGTGTGCAGTGGGCACGAACTGCTGGCCTTGCGTGCAGCGTATGGCAGTTCGTTCGGCTATTTGGTGCCGGGCATTCGTTTACCTGATGCCGCGACACACGATCAACAGCGCGTGATGACGCCAGCCGCAGCGGTGGCGGCCGGAGCGACATGGCTCATTCTCGGCCGCGCGATCACGGAAGCCGCGGATCCGGTGGCGGCGATGGGTGAGGTACAGCGTGGGCTGTAAGCATGGTGCGTGCGGTGATCACCACGCGCCGTTCAGCTGTCTGTAGCGACCGGGTAACGTGCAAACGCTGATCGTGCGGTCAAGAGTTCGCGATCGCCGTTGAGATGTGGTTTGTTCTCCACCAACTCAACAACTCGCTTGGCATGATGAATAGCCGCTGAGCGCATTGCCGGATCTCCGGTTGTTGCCAGTGTCTCGAGCGCTTTGAGCAACCGGACCATAACTTCTATGA
>JBBRDJ010000077.1:0-14845 GCA_038203945.1 Gemmatimonadales bacterium | reverse complement strand
CTGATCCACTCGACCACGTATCTCAAGGTTGACGTGTTTCCCTGCGTCTCAGCGTTCAATCGTGAAGCGATGCGCCGAGCGGTCGCAATATCGTTACCCGGGGCGAGCGAGCCGCTTCGCGTCGCCAGTTTGGAGGACATCATTCTCTCCAAGTTGTGGTGGTACAGACTTGGGGGAGAGGTATCCGAGACACAACAGCGCGACGTTCAACGGCTGGTTGCGCTGAACCGAGCGCGTCTGGACGCGGCGTACCTTGAGCAGTGGGCCACGGAGCTGAAGGTGGCCGATTTGTTGCCGGTTTTTCTAAAGTAAACAGTAGTGAACGGCGACGATCTCGCCCCAACCACATCCGGAGACACCCACATGCGTCGTCAGCGGCCTTGCCCTGCCCAAGCCTTGCTCTGCTGGCTGGCTGTTGTTGCATTTACACCAGTGAACGCGCAGCCGCGTGGACTCACGCCGCAAGACGCGTATCAGCTCTCGTCGGTCGGTGACGTAGCGCTTTCACCCACGGCGGCGCACGTGGCGTTTACCGTGACCACGACCAACGAAAAAACGAACGATCGCAGTACATCGCTGTGGCTGCGCGCGTTGCGTGACGGGAAACCGGTTGGTGACGCGGTACGCTTTACCGATCCCACACGGAACTCGAGCGCGCCGCGCTGGTCGCCCGATGGCCGCGTGCTTGGCTTTACGTCGCGTCGTGGTGAGGAAGACGGGTCAACGTGGTTTTTGCGTGTGGGTGGACTCGGTGGCGAGGCCTATCGCATTGAGGGCGTGCGCGGCAGTCCGGTATGGTCGCCCGACGGACGGTTCATTGCGTACACCGCCGAGCCTGAGCGCAAAGACAAGCCCAATGCCCGGGCGCTGCGTGTCGCACCAAACGGCATCACGACGCCACTCGACTCAACACGTTTTGACGGCTACCAGATCACGCATCTGCAATACAAGCGCGATGGCACGTTCACGTTTTTGCCGCATCCGGATCTGGTTCCCAAGCGACAGCTGTTTGTTGTATCGGCCAACGGTGGTGTCGCCACGCAGATCACGTCGGTGGCACACAACGTTGGGGCGTTTGAGTGGGCACCCAACGGCAAATATTTTGTGTATGCGGGCAACCCCAAAGAAGATGACGAAACCAATCTCGATCCTGCGTCGCGCATCTGGGTGGTACCGGTAGACGGCGGCACACCAACGGAGCCGTTTGGCGCGCGTGGCGGTGTCAGTGCACCGGCGATTTCGCCCGACGGCACCAGGCTCGCATTTCTCTGGACGTTTGCGTGGAATGCAGAAACGCATGTGCACGTGATCAACATCGACGAGCGAGGCATGGCGCGCAGTGAACCGACCAACCTCACCGCTTCGTGGGACCGTACTGCTGGTGCGCCATACTGGACACCAGACGGTCGCAACATTCGCTGGACCTCGAACGTGCACGGCAATACGCATGTGTACGAAGTGCCGGCTTCAGGCACCGGCGTGGTGCGGCAAGTGACAACCGGTGATCGCGTGATCGCCGATGTCTCGGTGTCAGGCAACGGAATGATCATGGCCTACACCTCAAGCTCACCCGTGGCACCGGCCGATGTGTTTGTTGCTGATCGTAGCGGTGCCGGTGAAACACGCGTAACGGCATTCAACGATTCACTGCTCGCATTGATCACACGTGAGCCGGCCAGACGCGTTGCGTGGAAGGTGCGCGACGGTACGGAGATTGAAGGGTGGGTGATTGCACCCGTTGGGTATCAGGCCGGACAGCGGTATCCCATGGTGCTTAATATTCATGGTGGTCCGCATTCGGCCTACACCAGCGCCTTTTCGGCAGGCTTTCATCAGCTGTCCGCATCGGGATTCTTTGTGTTCTATCTCAACCCGCGCGGCTCAACCGGCTACGGCAACACGTTCAAGCACGCGATTCAGAACGCGTGGGGTATCGTTGACGAAGAAGATTTTGTGACGGGCGTTGAAGCGGTGCTCGCGAGCTACCCGGACATTGATCGCACGCGTCTGGGCGTGATGGGCGGGAGCTATGGCGGATTCATGACCAACTGGCTCACCGCGCGCACCAAACTGTTTGCGGCTGGCGTCACTCGCGCCTCGATCTCAAGCTGGGAAGCGATGGCCGGCACCACCGATTCCAATCAGCCGCATCGCGCCTTTGATGGTGCGTATCACGAGCAGCGTGAGACGTGGCGCAAAAACTCACCGATTTCGTACGTTGAGAATGTCACCGCACCAACGCTCGTGATTCACGGCGAGAATGACTTTCGCACGCCTCTCAGCGAAGGACAGATCTGGTATGCGTCACTGAAGAAGCTCGGTGTGCCAACGGAGTTTGTGATTTATCCGCGCAGCGGACACGGGATTCGCGAACCGTGGCTGGCCGCCGATGCGCAGGAGCGTAGCCGGCAGTGGATGGTGTATTGGTTGATTGACAAGCCGAAGGAACAGGTCACGCCGTAGCTGTGCGAGTGATGTTCTGTCCCGCCGCTGCCCCGTGCCGGATGACGGCTCGCTGACAACCGCCACACCACGCGCCGGCGGTTTCACTGGCCTGCCGATCTAATACCGCGAGCCACCGCCCCAGCGGTCTTTCAATCGCTGCGCCGTCGACGGACTGATCAGCCGCAACGCGAAGTAACCAACCAAACCCAGCAGTGCCACCTGCAGCGCCAGACCGGCCACCCAGAAAATCAGCGTTACCAGTGGGCCCATGATGCCGAAAACAAGCTTCAACGCCACCAGTCCAAGAAGCGCCAAAGCGCCAACCGCGAAAATGGTGCGCAACATGAGAGCAGTACCTCAAAAAAGTGTCCCGTGACCGACCACCGGCCATCATGGTAGCACCTACGAGCCCCTCAGCCGCAGAGTTTCGCGCCGGCCTGCGACATCGCTTAACCTTCAAGATGGCCCGAAGGGGTTACGCCGTCTGGTTGGCGTCTGTCCCCCGCACTACCTTGCCGTCGCAACCCTGAACGGCACGGATTGTCGCCGTTTGCAGCACGGGCTCCCTCTTTATTGAACACACGTATGGCCGAGCAGCTCTATCAGATCATGGGACGTCACCGTCGCGATCCGCTCCCGGAACGCAAGCCGTCATGGCTCAAGGTGAAGGCCCCGGGAGGTCCCAATTACCTCCGCCTCACGAAGATGATGAAGGAGATGAACCTTCATACCGTCTGTCAGGAAGCCCATTGCCCCAACATCGGTGAATGCTGGGAACACGGTACGGCCACGTTCATGATTCTGGGTGACGTGTGTACGCGCAACTGCGCCTACTGCGCCGTGTCGCACGGACGTCCACCGGCGTACGACATCGCCGAGCCGGAGCGCGTGGGCGAAGCAGTGGCGCAACTGGGATTGCAGCACGCCGTGATCACCAGTGTCGATCGCGACGACCTGCCGGACTTTGGGGCGTACATTTTTGCCGAAACCATCCGGCAGATCCACGCCCGACTCCCGGGCTGCTCAGTGGAAGTCTTGGTGCCCGATTTTCAGGGCAACGAAGACTCCATTCGTGCGGTGCTCGAAGCCCGACCGGAGATCTACAATCACAACACGGAAACCGTACCGCGGTTGTACAAGAAGGCGCGTCCCGGCGGCCGCTACGAACGCGTGATGAACATCTTTCGCACGGCCAAGCGCATCGCCCCCGACATCCCCACCAAAACCGGCATCATTCTCGGCATGGGTGAAACCAACGAGGAAGTGGTTGAAGTGATGCGTGATTTGCGCGCGGTAGATGTGGACATTCTCACACTCGGCCAGTATTTGCGTCCGTCCGACGGACACATTGCGCTCGACCGTTTCGTCACCCCCGACGAGTTTGCGTGGTTCCGCACGGTTGGTATGGAGATGGGCTTCCGACACGTGGAGAGCGGGCCGCTGGTGCGGTCGAGCTACCACGCGTGGGAGCAGGTCCAGGCCGCCGGCGTTTAAGCCGCGAGTCTACAATCGTTGCCACTCCCCCTACGCTCATGAGCCCCACCAAGTCCAAAGCTCGCCGTCCCGCTGCCAACGCTCCCAAGTCCACTGCCAGTGCAAAGGCCGAGGCCAGCAGCGAAGGTAGCGCGGGCGACGAGTCACCCAACGATCGCAAAACGCTGCACATCAAGCTGCTGCGTTCCATGTTGTTGCAGCGTCGTTTTGAAGAGCGCACCGCCGAGATGTACGCGATCGGTCGTATTGGCGGCTTTTGTCATTTGTACATCGGACAGGAAGCAGTCAGCACGGGATTTATTTCGTTGCTGCGCGATGACGACTATGTCATTTCCACCTATCGCGATCATGGCCAGGCGCTCGCACGCGGCATGACACCGCGCGCGGTGATGTCGGAGCTGTTTGGTCGCGTGGATGGCTGCGTGGGCGGCAAGGGCGGCTCCATGCACTTGTTCGACAAGTCACTCGGCTTTTTGGGCGGACACGGCATCGTGGGCGGGCACATACCCATAGCCGCCGGTGTGGGTTTTGCGATCAAGTACCGCGGCGGCGATCAGGTGATAGTGTGCTTCATGGGCGAAGCAGCGGTCAACGGCGGGGCGTTTCACGAAGCGCTCAACATGGCGGCACTCTGGAAGTTGCCCTGCCTGTTTGTAATTGAAAACAATCGCTACGGCATGGGCACGGCCGTGGAGCGTGCGTCGGCCATTCACGACATCTACAAGCGCGGTGCATCGTACGAGATGCCACGTGATGTAGTAGACGGGCAGGATGTATCTGCCGTGCGCGCTGCGGCCAAGGTGGCCATTGCGCGCGCGCGCTCCGAAAGCATGCCTACGCTGCTCGAGCTGCGCACGTACCGCTTCATGGGACACTCCATGTCTGACGCGGTGAGTGGCACATATCGCACCAAGGAAGAACTTGAGAAATATCTCAAGCGCGATCCCATCACACTGCTGCGTTCACAAATGGAAGACAACGGCGATCTCACGGCAGCGGAATGGACCGCGATGGACGACGAGCTCAAAGCCACTGTGCAGGATGCGATCGACTTTGCTGAAAACAGTCCGGAGCCCGCGCTCGACACGTTGTTCGAGCATGTACTCGTAGACACTACCTCCGACTGACCCGCACATGCCTGTGATTACGTTTCGTGAAGCGCTCAACCAGGCGCTGCGTGAAGAGATGGCGCGTGATGATCGCGTGTTCCTGATGGGAGAAGAAGTCGCGGTGTATCAGGGCGCGTACAAAGTCTCCAAAGGCTTGTTGCAGGAGTTTGGTGAAATGCGTGTGGTTGACACACCGATCACCGAACTTGGCTTTGCTGGCGTTGGCGTGGGTGCGGCCATGGTGGGATTGCGCCCGATCATTGAGTTCATGACGTGGAACTTCTCACTGCTGGCGCTCGACCAGGTGGTAAACGCAGCGGCGAAAATGTTGTACATGTCCAACGGCCAGTTCCCCATGTCAATGGTGTTCCGCGGACCCAACGGTTCGGCGCTGCAACTCGCGGCGCAACACTCGCAGGCGTGGGAATCATGGCTGGCGCACATTCCCGGCCTCAAGGTCGTGGTGCCCGGCACGCCGTACGATGCGAAAGGTCTGCTCAAGGCCGCCATTCGCGACGACAATCCGGTGTGTTTCCTGGAAGGCGAAATGCTCTACAACACCAAGGGCGAAGTGCCCGACGAAGAGTACGTGATTCCGCTGGGCAAAGCCGACCTCAAACGCGAAGGCGAGCACTGCTCACTGATCACGCACGGCAAGATGGTGCTGGTGGCACTGCAGGCGGCGGAGCAACTTGCCAAAGAAGGTATTCAGTGTGACGTGGTGGACTTGCGCACGGTGCGTCCCATGGACGTTGATGCGATCGTTGCTTCGGTAAAGAAGACCAATCGCGCCGTGGTGGTCGAAGAAGGGTGGGAGATCTGCGGTGTGGGTGCGCAGGTTGTGGATTATGTGCAGCGCCATTGCTTTGATTTTCTCGACGCGCCGGTGTTACGCGTGCATCAGGCCGATACGCCCATGCCCTACGCCAAGGCGATCGAGAAGGCCGCCAAGCCCGACGTTCCAAAAACGATCGCGGCCGTAAAGCAAGTTCTCTACCTCGACCACTGACCGGATCATGGCCACGAAAGTAATGATGGAAGCGCTCTCGCCTACGATGGAAGAGGGGCGATTGGCGAAATGGTTGAAGGCCGAAGGCGACACGATTGCGAGCGGTGACGTACTGGCGGAAGTGGAGACCGACAAGGCAATTATGGAACTGGTCGCGCGCGGCGACGGCGTGTTGCGCAAGCGACTCATCGCCGATGATGCGACGACACCGGTTGGTCAACTCATTGGAATTATCGCCGGCGCTGACGAAGACATCAGCGCGCTGCTTGACGGCGCGAGTGGTGACGCTGCGAGCGGTGACGGTGCGAGTGGTGACGGTGCGAGTGGTGACGGTACGAGCAGCTCCAGCGCCAGCGCCAGCGAGGACAAATCGTCCAGCGGTGCGTCGGAAAACGCACCCGCAGAAACTGCAAAAACACCCGCGCCAACACCCGCAGAAGCTGCAATAAAACCCGCGCCAACACCCGCTGACGCCGCAAAAACACCCGCGCCAATACCCGCGCCACAATCGTCGTCATCCAGCACCGCATCCACCGACAACGAGTCCGACCAGGGCCGCGTCAAGGCGTCCCCGCTGGCGCGTCGCATGGCCAGTGAACAGGGCGTCACACTGCGCGATGTGCCAGGCAGCGGTCCCGGTGGCCGAGTGATCCGACGCGACGTGGAAGCCGCCGCGAGTCAGGCAGCGACAGCGCCGGCATCAAGCGCAACATCAAGTGCAACATCAAGCGCAACACCAAGCACAACATCAAGCGCAACACCAAGCGCAACAATCAGCGCAGCATCTAGCGCCGGCACCCCCGCAAGCGCAAAACCCGGCGCTGCCAATGCCAGCCCCGCTGCGGCACCATCGGCACCCGCCCGCGCCGCAGCCAGGCCGCCGGCCATTCCCCTCGCACCGTCCATGCAGATTGACGGTGATGCGCGCGATGTGCCGCTCACGCAGATGCGCAAAACAATCGCGCGTCGCCTGAGCGAATCAATTGGTCCGGTACCAACATTCTATCTCACCGCCGAGTTCGACATGACCACTGTCGCGTCATTGCGCGCACAAATGGCGTCGGCCGGTGATGCGTTCAAGGTGTCGGTGAATGACATTGTCATGAAGGCCACCGCTACCGCACTGGCCAAACATCCGGAGTGCAACGCACACTGGCTGGGCGACAGCATTCGCTATCACGCGCGGGTGCACCTGGGCATGGCAGTGGCCACCGATGATGGCTTGATCGTGCCCGTGATTCGCGACGCCGACCGCAAGGGACTCGGCGCGATCGGACAGGAAGCGCGCGAGCTCGCCGGCCGCGCACGCGAACGCAAGCTCAAGCCGGAAGAGTATACCGGTTCAACGTTCTCTGTCAGCAATCTCGGCATGTTCGGCATCGACGAGTTCACGGCCATCATCAACCCGCCGGAAGTCGGCATTCTGGCCATTGGGGCAAGCGAAACCCGGCCGGTGTGGGAGGACGGAGCGTTCGTTCCCAAAGAGCGTATGCGTGTGACGATGAGCTGTGACCACCGCGTCATTGATGGCGCGGTCGGGGCGCGATTCCTGCAAACGCTGCGGCACCTGCTTGAGAATCCGTTCCTGATGTTGTATTGACGGAAGGGATGACCACTCCACAGCTTTAGGAGACTGCGGGTTCCTTCCTACGGAGTGCTTTCCATGCATTTGTTGTCCTGGCGGCGTGTACGCGTTGCCGCCTCTCAGCTCCCGCGTATGGGTGTGCTGGCGTGCCTTGTCGCCGTCGCCGCGTGTGGCGGTGACGCGACCGAGCCGGTTACCACCGGTAATCTGTTGCTGAGCACCAACAACTTGCCGCCAGCGCTCAATCCGACGTTCACGATCAGTGGTCCCGAGAATGAACCACGCGTCGTGCGCGCGAACGATACGATCCGGAGTTTGCAGCCCGGACAGCTCACGATCTCGCCACAGGAAGCCAGCGCGAGCGGTGTGGGCCGGTTCAGTCCACGACAGGTGCAGTACATGGTGAACATTCAAATCGGTGAGACGTCTCGGCAAACCGTGCCGTTTGATCCGGCCTCGGCGGTGCTCATTGCCGAAGCCACGGGATTGCCCGACAGCGCGCAACCCTTGGTGCGTTTCACAGCGCCCGATTCACGCTGGTATGCATCGGCGGCCAACGCTCCATTCACCGCGCCGATTGTTGGCGCATGGACCATTCGCGGCGAGCCCGTGAGCGCGCAAAACTTTTTGTATACGCCGCAGATTTCGGAGATCGCACGTGAGCTTCTGCCGGGCGATACGGCCCGCGTGTCGTTGCCTTACGCGGTGTCCAGCGGTGCGCTGCGCGTCCAAGCATCAGGGTTGTCGACAGCGCTTACGCCCACCTTCACCATTACCAACGGCGTGCAAACCATGTCGCAGGTCGGACCGGGGATATTCCCCGATCTGGACCCCGGCACATGGCAGGTGTCGACCACATCGGGTACGGCCAGCGGCATGCGCTACTCGCCCCTGATGTCACCGGCCTCAGTGAATGTGTCGGTGGGTACGTTGACCGACGCGACGATCCCGTTTGCGTCAGAGCCAATACGTTCAAACTATTCGCTTGAAGGCGCGTATCTCACACAATCTGTTCAGCTGCCCGATGGCAGCGTGCCGCTGGTGGCCGGACGAGACGCACTGCTGCGCGTATTTGCACGTGCCAATGTGAGCAACAACTGGCGTCCATCCGTGCGTGTGCAGTTGTTCGGCGGCAACACGTTGCTGGAAACGCTCACCATTCCCTACAGCGCGGCGAATATTGATACCGTGGTGAACGAAGGCGTGCTTGCGCGCAGCTGGAGCGTGCGCGTGCCGGGCAGCCGGATTGTACCCGGTCTGAACTTTCGTGTCACCGCAGATCCGGACGGTTCCATCACGGCCGATGATGACCCCGACGACAACATCTGGCCACGCAACGGTTCCACACAATCCGTCACGGTGCGAGCCATGCAACCGTGGCGCGTGGTGCTGGTGCCGGTCACCAACACACCAACCAGTCTCACGGGCGATGTAAACGAGGGCAACAAGGAATCCTTTGTCGCGCTGTCGCGTCAGCTGCTGCCGGTTGATTCCGTCAGCGTGCGAGTGCGCGAGACATTCACCGCCAGTGTGGCCGCGTTGGAGTCCGGTGACAGCAACAACGCGTGGATTCAGCTGCTCGGCGAACTCAATGCGTTGCGCGTAGCTGAGGGCCAGCCTGGCGAATACTGGTACGGTGTGGTGAAGGTGGGTTACCGAAGCGGTATCGCCGGATACGGCTACGTGCCAGGTCGCACTTCGGTTGGCTGGGATTATTTGCCGGGCGGTGCACGTGTTGCCGCCCATGAGTGGGGACACAACATGAGCCGTCGTCACGCGCCGTGCGGCAACGTGAGCGGTGCCGATGCCAGCTTTCCATTCAGCGGCGGGTTGATCGGTTCGTGGGGTTGGAATGCGGTCACCAATGCGCTGGTGGCGCCCAACGCGAGTGATTTGATGGGCTACTGCAGCAATCAGTGGATCAGCAGCCACAACTTCACGGCCATGCTCAACTATCGCAGTTCGTCCACGAATGCGAGTGTGCAGCCGGCCATGTCTGCAGCGGGTGCAACGACAGATCGCCTGCTGGTGTGGGGCACGCTTCGCGCCGGTAGCGTGCAGGTGGAACCGGCGTTTCTGCTCACGAACAATGGTCGTTCCGGCGAGCGAAACAATCCGGGCATTGATGAGCCGGTGCTTGACGCAACACGGGCCGTGCGAATTGAGGTGCTCGATGTGAACGGACAGGTGCTGGCGTCGAGGCTCGCCAACGCATCAGAGATCGATCACTCCACAGACGGCACACGATCTTTTGCCGCAACGATTCCCCTCACAGCACAACAGCAGGCGCAGCTGCATGGTGTGCGTGTAGGCGACGTGCGCACGGCGACTGCGCGCGGTACGCGGCAACGCTCTGCGGCGGCGGCGATAGCGGCCGCGCAAGGTCAAGCGGCGCCGGCAGCGTTGGTCGCATCGCGTGATGGTGCGTCACGCGATGGTGCGTCACGTGTTCGACTGAACTGGAACACCAGCGCCTATCCGCGCGCCATGATTCGCAATGCGGAGACCGGTCGCATTCTGGGCTTTGTTACCAACACGACCAACACATTTGCGTGGCGTGGTGGTGCGGTGGATGTGGTGCTCAGTGATGGCGTGCGGTCACGGGTGGAGCGGATTACGCCGCAGTAAGTCGCACGCGGCGGTGACCAAGGGCACGCGCGACTGCTAGTCAGGGCGGGCCGAGCCGGTCTGCTCGCGGTGCGAAATGAGCGAGGCTCCTCAGGCCGCAACGCCTCATGTGCCCGAGCGCGTCCTGCGCATGTGGGCCGAAGCGCTCGGGAACTCACGATTTGAGAGCATCCCGACGACGGATTTCGCCGCGCGTTGCGCGCAAATCCCACCCGCGTTGCGCGCCTGAGAAAAAAAGCCGGAAATTTGCGCCCGAATTCGGCCGAGAAATCCCGCCTAAACGCCCCTACACCGTCACACTCTCGGCACAACTGTCACACGCGCCCCATGAAAATCGGGGTTGGTGCCACGCGTCACAAAAGGGACTACGCTCTCTGTCACGGCAGAGATTGCTGAAGTACATGAGGTTCCGGTCGACACTTCTGGCTGTCACGTCATCGGCACGTTGTCTCAGATCGAACGAGACGCGCCGCCAATCCCGGTTCCTCATGACCCCGCTGTTCGTCGTACCCGCGTATGTCACACTCACTCACGTCTTCGCGCCTGCACACTGCTGCTTCGGCCAGTGTTGCGCACGTTCGGTTCTGGGCACGCCGACTCCTGCGACTCCGCGTCGCTTTCACTTCCGTTGTGGCAGCTTCGTTGCTCGCCGCGTGTGCTGGCGGCGATGCGCCGACCCAGCCGCCAGCTCCTCCGCTCGCACCGCCTCCGGCGCAAAACCCGGACGCTCCGCCGCCCGCTCCAACGCTGGGCGCGCTGGTCGTTGAGCTCACCGACGTCCCAACCGGCAGACAAGCCAACATCATCGTCCGGTCGGGCGGCTTTCAGCGCATCGTGCGTCAATCGCGCACGGTTGATTCACTGCCGCCAGGCATTTATGAGGTAAGTGCAGACGATATCGTCAGCGATTCCGTGCGCTACTCGCCGGAACCGGCCACGCAGATGGTGCAGGTACTCGCCAACAGCGCCGCGCCGCGTGTGGCCGTGCGCTTTCGGCGCGCTGGCGCGGCCATCCACATTACGTCGACAGGATTGCCGTCGTATGCGCGAGCGACGGTGCGCCTGAGCGGACCGCAAGAAGTCGCACGCACCGCACTCACCAACGACACGGTGCGCTTGTTGCCCGCCGGCGAGTACACGCTTACCGCCGACCCGGTCGAAACAACGGACGGGCGCTTTGTCCCGTCGCCCGAAACGGCGACTGCTCAGCTCAACAACAATCAGCTGCTGGCGGTTGGCTTCAACTTCGTACTGGCCAAGGGCTCGCTCACCGTCACCGCGAACGGTCTGCCCAACGGCGCCCTGGCTGGCATCCGCGTCACGGGACCGGACGGCTTCAGCCAACGCGCCGACGCCACGCGACGGTTTGATGGACTGGAATCGGGAACCTACCGCGCGACCGCCGCGCGCGTGCAATCGGGCGGCTTTTCGTACGATCCGAATCGCAGCGCGGCCGATGTGGTGATCAGCGGGACCCAGTCGCGCACGATGGACTTCAACTATTCGTTGGCCACCGGCGCAATCGCGGTCACGATTGGTGGGTTGCCCAATGGAACGAACGGCACCGTGATGGTGACCGGCCCGTCGGGTTTCTCGCGGTCAGTGACATCCACGCAAACGCTGATTGATCTCACGCCGGGCACGTATCGCCTGAGCGCGGCCGCCGTTACCGCCAACGGAATCACGTTTACCGCATCGCCCAGTACGCTGGACGTCGTGGTGGGCGCATCGATCGTGGCTGTGCCCGCCGCCATTCAGTATGCGGGCAGCGTGGGGGCAATCGCTCTGCGCGTAGAAGGCTTGCCGCCCTCGCTGGCGGCGTCGGTGAAGGTAGTGCGGCCCAACGGCACCTCGTTCTGGCTCACCGGATCAGAAACCGTCAGCGATCTTCCGATTGGTCAGTACACGATCGAGCCGCAGACGGTCAACAGTCCCAACGATAGTTTTGACCCCGATGTGACATCGCGCAGAGTGCAGGTGCGCAAAGATGAAACCATCGAAACAGCCGTGCGATACTCGCCGCGCACCGGTGGCATCAGTATCTCCGTAGTCGGATTGTCCACGGGTGTACGAGCCGCCGTTCGCGTCACCGGCGCAGGCACCGACACGGTGCTCACTGCTTCGGGTACGATCAGCAATCTGACGGTTGGCACCTACGTCATTGCTGCGTCGCGCGTGATCAATGGCAGCGTGGAATACACCGCGTCACCGGCCTCTGCATCGGTTGCGGTGGCGCGTGGTGCTACCGCGTCACACACGGTGAGCTACGGCGGACAGAGCACGGCACTGACGGTGGACTTTATTGGATTGCCCGGTGGCACATTGCCCAGCGCGGTGGTCACGGGACCGAATGGCTACAGCACCACGCTCACGAGCTCCCGGGTACTGGAGAATCTCACGCCCGGTACGTATCGCGTGGCGTCAGCCAACATCACCACGTCCACCGCACTGTACACCGCATCACCCGGCACGGTTGAAGTGTCGCTGAGCGCGGGCGATCGCAAATCGCAGCAGGTGTCCTACACCTTGGCCAGCGGTTCACTGGCCATCAGTGTGGCCGGTTTGCCAAACGGAACCAATGCTGCCGTAAGCGTGAACGGACCCGAAGGCTTCTCCCGTTCGCTCAGCAGCACGGAGACGTTGATCAGACTGACTCCGGGCGCGTACACCGTCTCGGCACAGAACGTTACCTCGGGTGGCGTTACCTACACCGCGTCACCATCCACACGCACCGTGACGGTGACGGCATCGATCACCGCTGCTGCCGCACCGATCACGTATGGTGCAGCGTTTGGCGGAATGCGTGTCACGCTCAGCGGCCTGCCCACGCAAGCCACGGGTGCGGCCACGCTGAGCGGCCCCAACAATGCCACGCTCTCGTTGTCACAAACTTCCGTGTTGGGCAACCTCGCCGTCGGTAGTTGGCAAGTGCGCGGTAACGACGTCATCATTGCTGGCGACAGCTACAGCGCCACGCCGACCACGCACAATGTGCTCGTGGTGGCCAGCGATACGGTCAATGCATCGCTCGTGTTCGCCCGCACTACGGGACATCTCGCGCTTACGGTTGATGGTCTGCCGTCGGGCACGAACGCGAACATCACCGTGACCGGTCCGAACAACTTCTCACGCACGATCACGTCGTCGCAGAACATCGTGGGTCTGGTGGCCGGTACCTACACGATCGCAGCGGCAACGGTGAACGCCGGCTCTGCCAGTTTCACGCCATCAGCAAGCACGCAGACCGTCGCGGTGAACAGCGGTGGTTCGGCGGCGCGCACGGTGTCCTACAGCGGCAGCACCACGTCACTCTCAGTGAACGTGAGCGGTGCGCCGGATGGTGCGACGCCCGCCATCAGCGTGACGGGTCCAGGTGGGTTCTCTCGGGCCGTGACTGCCACCACGACGCTCTCGGGGGTGAACGCTGGCACCTACACGATCGCCGCGGCCCGGTTGGTGGTCGGCCAATACGGCTACGTCGGTTCGCCGGCGTCACAAAGTGTGTCGTTGATGACGGGTGAGAACAAGTCGGCCTCAGTCGTTTACGCGGTGAGCACCGGTGCACTCACGGTCAACATCACCGGCTTGCCCACCGGCATTTCGGCGCCAATCACGGTGACCGGTCCGTCGGGCTTCTCGCGGTCCGTGACGAACTCACAAACGCTGAGCGACCTGACACCAGGCAGCTACACAGTGGCCGCCGGCTCCACCACCAGCGGTTCGAGCAGCTTCACTCCCGGCAGCGCCTCGCAAGCAGTGAGCGTAACGGCGGGCGCCACCGCGTCGCGCTCGGTCACGTACACCAGCAGCACCACGTCGCTGTCGGTGAACGTGAGCGGCGTGCCCGATGGCGCGACGCCCGCCATCACCGTAACGGGCCCGGGTGGATTCTCACGAGCGGTGACCACCACGACGACGCTGGCGGAACTGAATGCCGGCACGTATTCAATCGCCGCTGCCCGGTTCGTAGCCGGCAGCTACGGCTACGTCGGCTCACCGGCATCGCAGAGTGTGTCGCTGGGCACGGGTGACAACAAGTCGGCCTCGGTCGCATACGCGGTGAGTACCGGTGCACTGTCGATCAACATTGCCGGCCTGCCCTCGGGTGTGACGGCGCCAATCACAGTGACTGGTCCGTCGGGCTTCTCGCGCTCGGTGACGAACTCGCAGACGCTGAGCGATCTGACACCGGGCAGTTACACGGTGTCGGCTGCTTCCACCACCAGCGGCACCAGCAGCTTCGCACCGGGCAGTGCTTCGCCGACAGTGAACGTAACGGCGGGCGCCACCGCGTCGCAGTCGGTCACGTACACCAGCAGCACCACGTCGCTCTCGGTGAACGTGAGCGGTGTCCCCAGTGGCACGTCGCCGGCCATCAGCGTGACGGGTCCGGGCGGCTTCACGCAGGCAGTGACCGCCACGACCACGCTCTCGGGCCTCAACGCCGGTACGTACACGATCGCCGCAGCCCGGTTCGTAGCCGGCAACTACGGCTACGACGGCTCGCCGGCATCGCAAAGCGTGTCGCTGACCACGGGCGAGAACAAGTCTGCGGCCGTGAGCTACGCCGTGAGC
>JBBRDJ010000076.1:0-14860 GCA_038203945.1 Gemmatimonadales bacterium | reverse complement strand
GGTTGGCGCTGACGGGTCGAGCGTTTTGCTCTGGCATTTGCCACCTGATGGTTATGAGTTTGGACGCATGCTTCCAACGGCCGAACACGAGGCTGCTTCGAGATGGGAACAGATCGTCGGTGTGCTTGCACCGCGTGCGCGTACCGGTGTGGTGTTGCTGACCAACGGGGCGGATCATCACGCATTGCAGCCCGATCTGGATGTGGCGATCGACTCGCTGCGTCGCGCGGCCTCGGTCGGCGGTCATTCGGTGCAGCGCAGCTCCTTGGCGACGTGGGCGCACGCATTTGCAGCCGAGGCGCAAGCGTGTGCGCTACCCACGGTGACTGGCGAGCTTCGCGATTCGTACGGTGACACGTGGACGCTGCAGGGCACGTTCGGCACCCGAGCGCACCAGAAGCGTGCCGTAGCGAAGGTGGACGCACTATTGCGCCATGACGTGGAACCGTGGGTGGCGCTGGCCGGCATGATGCACCGTGAGCGTGGGGCTGAACACTCGCGCGCGCGGTCAGTGGGCGCGCTCACCACGACCGATCTGGCTTCGCTGCTTGGCCAAACATGGCGCACGTTCCTGCGCGTGCTACCGCACGACACGCTGTGTGGCTGCTCGGTTGACGAAGTCGCACGTGCACTGGATCATCGATTGGAAGTGGTGCGCACGGAAGCTGCAGCGCTGCGTGACGCGGCGCTTGATGTTCTGCTTGCACGGGATGTGGTGCAGTCGCGGTCCACCTTGCGCGACGCGTGGCATCCGCGGCTGGTGCTGCGCAATCGTTCGGCGCGTCAACGCCATGGCGTGGCCGAAGTGGAGATTGTGCAAACGCTGCGTGATGTTCCGGTGGGGCCGGGATCGGGAGGTACCGCACCCAATGCGGTGACACTGTCAACGCCGATGGTTGAAGGGCTCGCGTTGCAACCGCTGCGTCAGTTTCGCCGCTATGAACGTCGGGAGTCTCCGCAGCACTATCCTGACAACGATCTCGTGACGGTCACGCGTGCGCTAGTGTGGGTGCCGCCGGAACTTTCACTGGGCGGTTTCGCGCTGCAGACCAGGACGTTGAGTGAATCGGCTCATGATGACGCGACACAGGTGGCGTTACTGCCGGTGCGCGTTTCCAAGCGTGGGAGCGTGGCGACGCTGGATAACGGCCTGCTCCGACTGCGCGTGGGTCCGCGCAATATCGTATTGCACGATCTGGTAACCGACCGTCGCATTGCACAGCTCGTGCGCCTCACGTGGCAAGCCGATCGTGGAGATACGTATACAGCGGCGCCGCGCGGTATTGTTTGCGCGCTCAAACCCGTGCGCGCTCGTATCATTTCACGTGGCCCACTGCGGGTGGGCGTGGCCGTCACCTACGCGCTGCGCGTACCTCAGCATCCATTTGCACGTTTTGCACATCGCGATCCATTCACGCTTGTGCGAGCCACGATCCGTTTTTTCGTTGATGCCGGTGCACCGTTTGTACGGGTGCATGTGGCTGGATACGACGCGGCGTGCGATCATCGATTGCGAATCGGTTTTGCCACGGGTCTGGAACAGCCGCAGATCTTCGCCGACGCGGCGTTCGGTCCCGTGCTTCGCGTACCGCTCGATCGGGCAAGCGTCAACGAAACACACGAGCACGTGACCAACAGCGCGCCGCTACACCGCTGGGTCGCCGCCGCGTCGGAGCGCCACAGTACCACGATTATTTCGGATGGACTGGCCGAGTACGAGCACATCGATCACCAACGGCTCGCGATCACGCTGGTGCGGGCCACCGGTGCGCTCTCTCGCGCCTCGCTCCCTGAGCGTCCGGGGCACGCGGGCTGGCCTGCTCCTGTTCCCCAGGCACAGGGGCCGGGTCGCTTTGGTGCGCGGTTTGCCATTGCCCCCGGTGGCGCCTTCGATGCCGCGACGGCACATGAGCTGGCCGACGACGTATTGCTGCCGCTGATCGGATACACGTGGCGCGACGCACCCGCGAATGCGCCAACGCACGTGGCTGGGGCTACTCTCGTGGGCGATAATGGCGTGGTGGCGTCGGCCGTAAAGCCTGCTCAAAATGGCGACGGTATCGTGTTGCGGTGCGTGAACGTGCACGAAGCGGCGCATGAAGCCGAATGGGTTGTACCGTGGCCGGATGTGACACGTACTCCAGCTCGACTCGATGAAACGCCGCTCGTAGACGAGCAAGGCGCGCCATTGTCGCGACTTACGCTGTCCAAACGGGCGGTGTCGACGCTCCGGGTGGCGCAGCGGTAGGCGAACTCTGAACGGGTGAGGGGGCCAATGACGGGCGAAGATCGAATCGATCTTATTGGCTGCCCCGTTCACCTGTCCACATCTTTTTCCGTACGCACGGCCGCACTCACTGCTCGCCGCGAACCATCAAGCGCGTCGCCGACGAGCGTACACGCCACCACCGTGAGCACCAGTGCCACGCCCGGTGACAAGGCAATCCATGGCGCCGTAAGCAACCATTCACGTCCGCCGGAAATCATGTTGCCCCAACTGGGGCTCGGCGGCTGAATACCAAGGCCCAGAAACGACAACCCGCTCTCCAGCAGAATCGCGCTGCCCACGCCCAATGTGACGGCCACCGTGGCAGCGCCGAGTGCGTTGGGCAATACGTGTCGAGCCAACACACGAACAGGCGCAACACCCAGCGCGCGCGCGGCCTCCACGTACGGCAGCACGCGCACGCCCAGCACTTCGGCGCGTACCAGTCGTGCGACCCCCATCCAACCGGTGAGCGCGAGCACCGACACCACCGTGGGCAACCCCGGACCCCATAGCGCTGCGATTACCAGCAATAGCACCAATCGCGGTACAGCCAGCAGTGCGTCGCCAACGGCCAGTAGCACGCGATCAGTCACGCCACCAAGCCACGCACCGGTCGCACCAATTACGACACCCAGCGCCGCAGCCAGCAGCGATCCGACGATGCCCACACCAAGGGAAAGTCTGGCGGCCACAAGCAGTCGCCCGAGTACGTCTCGACCAAATGCGTCTGTTCCCAACACATGCCACGAACCAACGTCTGATCGCGTCAATGGCGGCAACAGTCGAGTCCCGACCACATCGCCAATCGCCAGTGGATCGCCAGGCGTGAGCACCGCACCAAAGAGCGCCCCCAAAGTGAGCAGCGACAGAATCGCCCCCCCCCACCACAGGCGCGCGTCCACGCGTGGCGAAACGGCTTTCATGCGCCCCGCCTTGGATCCAGGCGTTGTACGATGATGTCGGCCACAAGATTGGACACAATCACAACGGTAGCGTACAGTAAGGTGACGCCGAGCACGAGCGGATAATCGCGCGCTGCAATGGCGCCCAGCATTGTGCGGCCCAATCCGGGCCAGGCAAACACCTGTTCCACAAACACGGAACCGGCTACCACTCCCGGCAGCGCGAGACCCACCAGCACAACGATGGGAGCGATGGCATTGCGCATCACGTAGCGGCGCTGCACAAGTGAGGGCGAGAGCCCGCGCGCCAACGCTGTGGTCACGTGTGGTGCGTCCCACGCACTGGACAGCGAGCCGCGGGCGTAGCGTGCAATACCAGCGGCGCCGGTGAGCGTGAGCACCAGCAGTGGCAGCACGCTGTGTCGCGCGATGTCTATCAGATTCGCGAGCCCGGTGAGATCAGCCGCTGGCGACCGAACACCAAACGCCGGCAAGCGAGCCCAATCAGGAGCGCCGATGATCGACGCGCCCGACGTCGCGATCACAATCAACCCGAGGGCCAACCAGAAATGTGGCGCGGCGAACAATGCGGTCGTGACGACTGTCGCGGCGGTATCGCCTCGGCTTCCGGCGCGCCGCGCCTGCCACGCACCAATCAACACACCAAAGAGGACACTGCCGGCCAGGGACGTACCGCCCAGGAACAGCGAATACGGCAGCGCTTCGGCGATAACCGTCGTCACCGGCAGCGAGCGCGAAATACTGGTGCCGAGCTGGCCCCGCAGCACAGCGCCGAGCCATCGCGCATATTGCGAAGGTAAGGTGCCGTCGAGACCGAAGGCGGTCCGCTGACGCGCGATCTCCTCGGCGCTGGCCGTGGGAGCGACTAGCAGCGTCGTCGGATCCCCCGGCGCGAGACGCACCAGGACAAACGTGAGCGTGGCTACCAGCCACAACAGCATCACGGCATCTATCACACGCAGCAGAGGACGTCGCACGACGGGATGATGCGCGCGAAACGGCGAAGGTCAACTGCTGGCGCAATATTTATGGTCCGGCAGCTTTTTAGGGGCGCGCTGATGACCTCGTCTTTTTTGTTGTTGCCCTCGGCCTGCGTGGGACCGCCTGGAGCCCGTGACACCGTCGTACTGGCCTCCGGAAGCGATCTGGAGTCGGCCAATCCGGTGGTCACAATGCACGGCATGTCTCGGCAGATGCAGCGACACATGCTGTTTGTGCCGCTGTTGCGGCTGGATTCCATGTTGCAACCCCAGCCGTGGCTGGCCCGTTCGTGGTCTTGGGGCCCGAATCGCGACCGACTCACGTTCACGCTCCGCCGCGATGTGTACTGGCACGATGGCACGCGAACCACAGCACGCGATGTCGTGCTGACGTTCTCAGCGGTGCAAGATCCGGCCACCGCGAGTCCTCGCGCCGGTGATCTGCGTGGCGTTTTGTCAATCGCGGCGCGCAATGACTCGGTGGTGGAGTTCGTGTTTTCTGCACCGCAGGCGTCACTGCCGCTGATTTTTGCCGAGCTACCGCCCGTTCCTGCGCACGTGCTGGAGTCTGTGCCTCTGGCCGAATGGCGTCAGCATGCGTTTGCGACGGCACCGTTGGGCAACGGGCCGTTTAGATTTGTCTCTCGCGATGCTGGGCAGCGTTGGCGATTTGTGCGCAACGAGTTGTTTCCGAAGGCGCTCGGCGGTCCGCCATTCATGCGCTCCGTAGTGATTGCAGTTGTAGACGAGCCGGCCACCAAGTTCGCGGGGTTGGTAAGCGGCGATCTCGACATGGCTGGTGTGTCGCCCGCAATGGCTGGCTTGGTGTCGCGCGATCCGCTGCTGCAACTGGAAACGCCGCCGGTGTTGTTTACCACGATGTTGGCGTTCAATACCACGCGCGCGCCGTTTGATGATGTGCGTGTTCGACAGGCTGTGTCGCTGGCGTTGAATCGCGAGCGCATCATCGACGTAGCGGTAGCTGGTTATGCCGTACCCGCCACAAGTGCAATTCCGCCGGGTGTTTTTTCGGCGGTGTTGTATTCAGCGATGCAGGGACCGAGCGAGCCCGGGGCCAAGGCCTCTCGGGCCAACGCGCTGCTCGATGGCGCAGGGTGGCGCTTGAGCGCGAGTGGTACACGCACGCGAAATGGTTCGCCGCTGGCGGTGACGCTGCTCACGGTGAGCACCGGCGACCTGGCAGTGGAACAGCTGGTCCAGGACGACCTGCGTCGTGTGGGGATTGCCGTCACGATACGCTCGGTGGAGTTGGCGACGTTTCTCACACAGCTTCGCGCGCCGGCCAAGAGCTATGACGTGGCGTACACTGGCGTGCCGGGCGATCTGGCGTTGGGCCATCTCCGGGCCATGTTTCACGGTGCACAGAGCGGAAGTGCGCTCGACTACACTGGTTTTCACACATCGCGACTGGATTCGATGCTCAACGTGGCGTCCCTCGCTACTGACATGGAAGCCCGCGCGCGAGGTTGGGCAAGCGTGTCGGCACTCTTGGACAGCGCGGCACCGGTGGCGTTGGTGTACCACGCGCGCGGCGTGCAGGGACGCTCACGATCGCTTGAGGGCGTGGTGATGGATCTGCGCGGCGAACTCGCCACGGTTGCGCAGTGGAGTCGTCGTGAGTGACGCCGGTGATGTGGGCGATATGGGCGATATAGGTGACGGAGCCGACATGGGCGACGCGCGTGTTCTGGGTGACGCGGGTGACATGGCCGACGTCGCACATGTGCGGGACTCGCGTCTGTTGAGCAATGACCGCGCGGCGCGCGGCGTGCAGTTGCTGGGTGTGGATCTCAAGGTGCGGTGGTTCCACGCTTCCACAGACTTGCAGTTGCTGGCCCACGGGTTGCACGCGGAACTCGGCGCGCTCTGCCACGGTGCGCCGCTGCCAATACCGGTGCAAAAGGCTCGCCTCACGCGCCGCGGCGGGCGCTGTGAAGTTGACGGCACACCTCTCACGTTCGCGCCATGGTTGTCCCATCGCCACGTCTGCCCAACTTGCCAGAGGGTTTATGAAGGCGCTGAGCATGACGACTGGTGGGCGCTGGGCGCTCAACTCTGGTGTGCCGAACGCACGCTGCACGCGGCGATTCTGGGCAGCATGTGGCATGATGACTCATTGCTCGCGCTGGCGCAGCAATCACTGAACACGTTCAGTGATCGGTGGGACACGTATCCCAATCGCGACAATGTGTTGGGTCCTTCACGACTGTTCTTCAGCACGTATCTCGAAAGCGTCTGGCTGCTCAACACTACGCTCGCGGCACATGTACTTCGGTCGTACAGCGAAAGTGCACCGGCCAACCAGCTGGCTGCCGCAAACGAGGCGCCGTTGGTCTCGCACGCGTCGGCCCGCGCTGCGGTCGATCGCTTCACCTCGCGTGTAGTGGAGCCCTCGCGCGCACTCATCGCCTCATATCCGGAGGGCCTGTCCAACCGGCAGACGTGGCACACCGCCGCGTTGCTCGCGGTCGCGTCTCTGCTGCGTGATGATTCGGCAGTCGCGCCGCTGCTTGATGGTGCGCATGGCGTGAGCACACTCATTGGTCGTGGCCTGCTCAGCGATGGCACGTGGTATGAAGGAGAGAACTATCATCTGTTCGCACATCGCGGCCTCTGGTACGGCGTGACGCTGCTGAACGCGCTCGGCGTGGCCTTGCCCGACAGAATCAGCGCACGCTTTGCCGCAGGTTTTCGCACACCGCTGCTCGGCGTGCTGCCCGACGGGACGTTCCCGTCGCGCCGGGACAGTCGCTACGCGGTCTCTGTACATCAGTGGCGCTTTGCCGAGTGGTGTGAACTTGGTCTGCAACATAGCGACGATACACTGTTGCGAACCTGGTTGCATCGCTTGTATGCGGCGCCGCACGCGCGCGGTGACACCGGTCGGTCGCGCTCTACTGCTGACATCGAGCGCGACGAACCCGCGCAACGCCTCGCCAGATCCGATCTGGGTTGGCGCACGCTGTTGTTCGCCCGCAATCAACCGTGGCCCGCGCAGGTCAGGGCCGACCAGGGCAGTGTCATGCTTCCCGCGCAAGGACTACACGTGCTGCGCCGCGATGCGGATCGCATTTATGTGGCCGTCGAAGGTGGTCACATCGGGGGGGGGCACGGTCATCCCGATCGTCTGGCGCTCACGATTCAGGACCGCACCACGCGCGTTCTGGAAGATCCAGGCACCGGTTCATACGTGGAGCGCACGCTGCATTGGTATCGCAGCACGCTGGCGCACAACGCTCCGTTGATCAACGGACGCTCGCAGCGTCCTGTGGCAGCGCAACTCCTGGCCTTTGAAGCACACAGCGGAGTGGCGTGGACACGCGTTCGCGCGGAGGAGCTGGCTCCCGGTGTGAGTGTGCAGCGGACCGCCGTGTTGCTCGATGAACATGTGGTAGATCACGTCCAGTGGGACTCAGCCCGTGAGATCACGATAGACCTGCCAGTGCACATGGAGGGCGAGACGGCTGATGCGCGGGTTTGGAGCCCGGGTCAGCCGTTCGCAGCGGGCGGCCTGGAGGATGGTGTCGGGTTCGTGCGTGACGCCGAGTGGACACCTGTTGCGGCGGGTGAGTTCATGGAGCTTGTTCGAACGGCCGCACCCCACGCACCCCACGCACGCAACGCACCCAACACGTCAAACGCACCCAGCGCGCCCGCCCAAGACACCGCACTCGCCGACCAACCCAACACGCCCATTCGCTGCTGGTATGCACTGTCCAACGGCGGCGAGTTGTGGCGAGCTATCGCGCCCGGTCCGCCAGGCCACGGCGAGCGGCAGATGTACTGGTTGCGGGCCCGCGGCGAGACAGGAGAAATGCTCGGTGTTTGGTCGCTCCGCGGGAGCGTCGAATCGGTGGGTTGCCCGACGTACGCTGGCCTGCTGCTACCTGTGAACGTGTTGCTCCGAAACGGCACGACCGCCGTGCATTCAGCGGCTGCATACGGGTGGCATGTTGGCCTGCACGTGGGTACGGCGAGCAGCAATATCGAATTGTTGACGGGGCGGGCGGCGAATGAGCAGCTGGGGCGTGAGCCCGGGCCAGTCGGTGTCGCAGAGCAGGAAGTCGTCGAACGCCCGACCCAGCCGGCGTTCAGTTTGGTCCTTGAGCCACACCGTCGCATACACTTCCTGCTCGCTCAACCGCACTACCGCCGCTCGGAACAGAGTTGGTTGGAGGCGGGCTCGCTCACGGCTGATGTGGACATGACCGCCACGGAGCAGGCGCTTCATATCAGAGTGTCGGCGCACACGGGTGTTGTCGTGGTACCTGAGACGCACGCCGTCAACCATCTCGACAACGAACGCGCAGACGTCAACGCCGACGGCCTGCAACTCTACATTGCGCCGCTCGAGAGTACCGAGTGGACTGGCGCCTGGCTTCTGGTTCCGCACGCGGACGGCGCACGAGTGACGGTGCTCGCCGGAACTCGGCAACATCCAGGCGTACCGGCCGGCTTCACGGTGCACAGCGAGCATACGGCCACCGGCTGGCTTATGGACATCACGCTGCCGCTTGAGCCGCACGGCGTGCAACCGTGGCAGCGGTTCCGCTTCGATCTCATCGTGAACGAGCGTCCAGCGGAGCGCGAGCGGAGACGCGGTCAACTCGTGCTCTCCGGCTCGCGCGGTGAGTTCGTGTATCTTCGAGGAGACCGGCATGACCTTCTCCGGTCGTGGGTGCTGCACTGTGTGCCCACCCACGTATCCCGCTCGCTATCCGAACCGCAGGTATGACCGAGTCAATTCTCTCCGCTGTGAAAGTGGTGCTGTTTGAGCCGCAGGATCAGATCAATATTGGCGCCGTCGTGCGGGCCATGAAGAACATGGGCGTGTCCGATCTGCGTTTGGTACGGCCCGTGCGCTACGATGTCACCCGCATTGAACAAATCGCGCACGATACGCGTGACGTGGTTGAGCGCATCAGACACTACGACACCCTCGACGAGGCACTGGCCGATTGTGTGCGAGTGGCGGCCTTCAGCGGGCGTCGGCGCGCCTCACGGTGGCCCATGCACACGCCGCGCTCCATGACCGATGATCTCCTAGAAGCCATCGAACACGGCCCGATCGCGTTGCTGTTTGGTCGGGAGGATCACGGGCTGCCGAGTGAAACGGTGGATCGGGCGCACATGATCGTCACCATTCCCACCACCGCGCATTTTTCGCTGAATTTGGCGCAGGCGGTCCTGTTGGGACTCTACGAGCTGCACGTCGCCGCAGGAGACGCCACGCGTCGTCTTGGTCAACCGCGTAAAGCTGCACCGCCGCCCAATGCGCTCGAGATTGAACGCACGTTCACTGACGTGCAGACCGCGCTGGGCTCAATTGCATACTTCAAGACGCGCAATCCGGAACTCATCATGCGCAGCATTCGAAGCCTGGTGTTTCGCGCCGCCCCCGATGCGCGTGAACTCACGATGTTGCGCACCGCCGCCATTGAAGTGATGCGCACATTGGAACGCGAGCGAAATGGTTTGCTCAAGCAGCTGGGCCTCACCGAAGCCGATGTGACGCAAGCTGCTGTGACCGTTCGTGAAACTTCGCCGGACGCGAGCCAAGGGTGAGCCGAGCGGACCACGACCCAAAGAGCACTTGGTCTACGCGCGCGTTGCAAGTCATCCCGGGCGGCGCGTCTACCGGGAGCAAGCGTGAGGGAGCGCTGTACGGATCGGCGCTCGATGTCGACCTGCCCACACACATGCGACGCGCGTGGGGATGCCGGATTGAAGCGGCCGACGGACGAGAAATGGTCGACTGCACCATGGCGCTGGGTGCCGTGGCGTTCGGGTACGCCGATGCGCAGGTAAACGCAGCGGCAATCAGCGCCATTCACGCTGGCCAGGTGGGTGGTCTGTCTCCGCTGCTCGAAGTGGAGGTGGCCGAACGTCTGGTGGACACGGTGCCCTGCGCTGAACAGGTGCGCTTTCTCAAAACCGGCGCCGAGGCGACGTCGGCGGCGGTCAAGTTGGCCCGTGCCGCCACGGAACGCAGTACGGTGATTGCATCGGGATACTTTGGCTGGCACGACTGGAGCAATCCGGGAGCGGGTGTGCCACTCGGCGCGCACTCCGATGTAATCACCGTACCGTTTGATGACATCGCCGCGCTTCACGCAGCTGTGAAGTCAGCGGGACAAACGCTGGCCGCGATTGTGCTGGAACCGCTGGTGCATCATGTGGCGTCGAAGGCGTGGTTGCAGGCTGCGCGTGATGCGTGCGATGCCGTGCATGCCGTGCTCATTTTCGACGAAATCAAAACCGCCTTTCGCATTCGCACCGGCGGGGTGCAGGAGTTGCTTGGTGTTGTGCCAGACCTCACGTCCATCGGCAAAGCCATGGCCAACGGGTTTCCGATGGCGGCCGTGGTGGGACAGCGCGATGTCATGGACTTTGCACGGTCAGCGTGGATTTCTTCAACACTGGCGTCGGACACCGCAGGCTTGGCCGCGACGCGTGCGGTTCTGGACCGGCACCAGCAGTTTGATGTATGCGCAGAACTCGCACGCGTGGGAACACACATGCAACAGGTGGTACGCGACGCCTTGTCGCACACCGCACTCGGCCTCGATGGCCCGCCGGCCATGTGGCGCATTACGTCGGAGAACAGCGAGCAGCTTGATGGCCTCGTGGCACGGGCGGCGCGTGGGGGGGTGTTGCTCAAACGTGGCGCGTATCAATTTCCGTCGTTGGCGCATGATACTGCGTCAATGGATGAGATTCACCGCGCAGTTGCACACGCCGCCAGGGACCTATGAACATTGCAGCGCTATCGTCCGACCGTGATGTGGTTGGTGCGGGGCATGAGGCCGCCGCATCAGAGCGCGAGAGTGACACTCCGCTCGCCGGTGGCACACCGCTCATTGACGTGCACGCGCACTTTCATTCGGACGCCAGCGGCCGCGCCGACTGGGGAGCCTACAACGCGTCCCGTCTGCACGCTGGAGAGCGTATCGGAGTGATCGCACACGTGGCATCGATTCTCGGGTCCTGGGGCTATCGGTCACCAACGTATTTTCCCTCGCCCCCTGACCTCACCGAGGCCAATCAGTGGCTGCGCGCGTTTGCCGAACGTGATCAAGACGCTACGGGCCGGACGCATCCGCGGGTGTTCTGTTACGTGGCGGTCAATCCCAATCATGCAGAGCACGCGTTACGCGAAATCGAGCGCGGACTGGCGGTCGGTGCCGTGGGCGTGAAACTCGCCGCCAGTCGCAAGGCCGACGATGCACTGCTTGACGACATTGCAGCCGAGGCCGCGCAGCACAACCTGGCCATTCTGCATCACGTGTGGCAGGATCGTCGACGCGAGTGGCCCGGTCAGGACGCCAGTGATGGGGTTGAACTGGTGCGATTGGCCTCGCGGCACCCCGACACGCGCTTTCTGCTCGCGCACATCGGTGGGGGGGGCGACTACATGCACACGCTGCACGCCGCGCGTGAGGTACACAACGTGTATGTGGATCTGTCCGGTAGCGGGATTGACCGCGGCATGATGGATGCAACGATCGAGGCGTTTGGTGTGCAGCGCGTGTGCTGGGCCGCCGATCTCACGCTCTGCACCGGGCTCACCAAGGCGTGGGCGCTCGAATCGATTGGTTTGAGCGATGCGCACTTGGCCGACATTCGATGGCGGAACGCCGTTCGGCTGTTCCCCCGCGCCTCGTTCATGTTTGGAGACACGGTACTCAGCGTATGACCCTAGCAACGCCATGGTTCGCTGATGTAGACGTGAGCGCCTGGATTGGCCCGTATCCATTTCGCAAGGTACCGCACCCGGATCCAGAAGTGCTGGTGCGTGTGCTGGCGCGTGAGCGCGTTCAACGTGCCTGGGTGGGCTGGTTGCCCGGTGTGTGGCATCGCGACCCCACCGCTGGCAACGCGCAACTGCGTGAAGCCCTGGCTCCGTTTTCCTCCGTGCTTTTGACCGCTCCAGCGATCAGGCCGGATTGGCCGGAATGGCAGCGCGTTTTGTCGCATGAGCTGGAAATGGGTGTCGGGTGCATCCGTGCCTATCCCGCGCAGTGGGGCCTGGAACCCGGCGATGCATCGATGACGCGGCTGGCTGGCGCGTGCGCCGAGGCGTCCGTACCACTGCACCTCACGGTGCGATTTGAAGACCTGCGTCAACGACACCGGCTCGACAGTGCGGGGGACCTGACGGCGGCCAGCGTGCGTGCATTGGCGCGTGCTGGCACGCGATGCATGGTCGTCGTAAGCGGCGCCGGACGTGACTTTATAGAAGAAGTATGGTGGGGGCTGACGCCGGACGAGCGACAGTATGTGCGCTTTGATTTTGGCTGGGTGTGGGGGCCACCGGAAGATCACTTTGCCCATCTGGTTCGCACCATCGACGCGACCGCGTGGCAGATGGGCTCGCAATGGCCACTGCGGTTGATGCAACAGTCCCGCGCACTGTGCGAGTTGCTGCCGGCAGTGTTGCGTCAGTCGCTCAGCTTTGTTGGGCGATCATGACCTCCGTAAAAACACTGTGGAAACCATTCGGCGTACCGGCCGGTTTTGCCAATGGTCCGTAGGGACGTCCTGTTCGTTGTATCGCGTGGTGAAAATGCTGACTGTATGTCTCGCGTTGGCACTTGCGTACAAATACTCCCCCGGTCATACTAAGCGGTTGTGCTTACCGGCCTCTGCCAGCTGGATGAGTGTGAGTGACGCAGTTCGTGCATTCGCCCGCATTTTTTGGACGAGAGCCCCTCACGTACGCTTCACCAACTCACCTGCATGGTCGAGTCGATGACGACGAAAAAGAAGTGGACAATCATTCCCGGATTTCTCGCACTTGCTGCGGCCGCTACACTGTTGTCGGCCTACAGTGGCGCATCCTCCTCACAGGGGCGGCTGGTTGAACAGCCGATCAAGTTCATCCATGCGCCGCACGTTGCGAAGCTTGGCATGAACTGCCTGTATTGCCATTCGCAAGCGCAAAAAGCGATGGACCCAGGCAACGCGACGGTCGCCAGTTGCATGGGCTGTCACACGATTGTGAAGGCCAACGGCAGCGAAGAAATCAAAAAACTTGAAGCGTACTGGAAAGCCAAAGAGCCGATTCCCTGGAATCGCGTTCACAAGGTCCCGGACTACGTGCAGTTCCCGCACATGCGCCATGTCAACGCTGGTGTGACCTGTCAGTCATGTCACGGCCAGATCCAGAATCAGGGTGCGGCAGGTGTCGGGGAGGGCTATGAGCCCGTTGAGCAGTACGCGTCGCTCAATATGGGCTGGTGCATCAACTGCCACGTGCAAGGCTACAATCCGGCTGAAGGTGCGCGTCTCGCAGGGTTGCCAGACAGTGTGGTTGCTGCGATGGCCAACGAGCCAGTCAAGAAAGCGCGCTATGATTGTTCTACTTGCCACTATTAACACTCGACTGACCTCTTTCCTTGCGCGTCGGTCGAGGGCAATCCTCGGCGCGATGTTGCGAGCGGCTGCACGGAGCGGAGTAACTGCATGAGCACTGAAGCGGGAAGCGGCGTCAAGCGTCGAGACTTCCTCAAGATTCTCGGCGCCACGGGCGCCACCACGGCAGTGGTGGGTTGCACGTCGGAAAAGGTCGGGAAGCTGATCCCCTATGTTGAGTCGCCGGGTGAAACGGTGGCCGGTGTGTCGCAGTTTTTTGCCACGACGTGCAAAGAGTGCGCGACGGGCTGCGGCGTATTGGCTGAGGTGCGCGACGGACGTCCGATCAAACTTGAGGGCAACCCTGATCATCCGGTAAACCGCGGCGCGATCTGCGCAACGGGCATGTCGGCTTTGCAAGGTTTGTACAACCCGGACCGCTACCGCCAGCCCATGCTGCGCGAAGGTGGCGCGCTTACTCCTGTCACCTGGGATCGCGCGCTTGAGGTGTTCGGCCAGCGACTCGGCGAAGCGAAGAGCCGTGGTGGCGCGGCCGGTGCGGTGTTCCTGAATGCGCACGAAACGGGCAGTTTGCCTGGCTTCGTCGACCAGTGGTTGGCGGCTAACGGTATGCCTGCGCACTTGTCCATCGACACGATGGCGCCGGCCGCCACGATTGCAACCAACCGGGCTGCCTACGGCGCCGCGTGGCCAGCGATCGAATTCCAAGCTGCGTCGCTCATTCTCAGTTTCTCAGCCGACTTCCTCGATGCGTGGGGTCATCGCGTTCCTCAGCAGCTCGCCTGGGCCGATGCCCGCGCGCAGCTCGAGAACGCGCCCAAGTTGGTTTACATCGGTGCGCGTCGCTCACTCACCGGCCTTAACGCCGATCAGTGGATTCCGGCCAAGCCCGGCAGCGAAATGGCGATTTGTAACGCCATTCTCGGACAGGGCACGGCTGCCGAAGCCGCCACTGCTGCTGATGTCGATGTAGGCACCGTCACGGCCTTGATTGCCGCCGTGCGCGGGGCCGGCAATCGGGTGCTCGCCTTGTGCGGTATGACCACACCTGACGCGATGGAATGCGGTGCAATGGTGGCCGAAATCAACAAGGCGAACGGAAGCGTTGGCACGACGATCAAGCCGGCCGAGGGCTCACCCGCCTACGAAGGGCTGTCGTCGTACCGTGCGTTGGCGGACACTGTTGAGCGCATGAATGCCGGCGCAGTGTCGGTGGCTTTTGTGCGCAATGTCAACCCGGCGTACTCCATGCCGGTTGGTGTTGGCTTCGCCGACGCGTTCGCAAAGGTTGG
>JBBRDJ010000075.1:0-14971 GCA_038203945.1 Gemmatimonadales bacterium | reverse complement strand
GGCGACGTTGGCGCCGGGAATAAAGCCGCCACCTTCGACTTTGGTACCGTCGGCCTGAATGCCGAGTGCGTTCGCGATAAACACAAACGCGCGTCGCCGTTCGTCAAACGTGTCGAGATGGATTTCTACGTGATCATCGTTCGACACGCGATCCCGATCGGCCAGCGTCGCGCGCACCGGTCCATGCGTTTCAAAGGCACGCACGCCAAAAAAGATGGCGGTTGGCGAGTACCACACGAGCACTTCGGTAGAGTCCGGAGCGGCTCGCTGATCGACCGGTCGATACAAGGAGAACCCGGTGAGCCGCGCGGCGGTGCGCCATACAGGCTCATCGAGCCGACCATCCATGCTGATGGTGTCATTGACGGGCGCCGGCATGGCAATCGACGTTTGTCCGTCGCGCGCGTGATATACGGGCCCGGTAAACGGCGTGGGTTGAATGGCGGTGGTGGCGATCTGAAACGAAAGGCCGAGCAGAGAAAGCAGCATGCGGCCAAGCTAACGGGATACGGCCAACGAAGAGTCACGACGGTGGATATTCACACCGGCTGGTAGCGTCCCCAAACAGATTCCAACGCCGCTGCAATTTCACCAACCGATGCACGAGCTCGCACCGCGTCAATAATGAGCGGCATAAGCGGCGCACGGTCACCCGAATGCTCCGGCAAATAGGTGACAGCGGCCACACCAATCGCAGCCAGCGTTCGGTGGGTGTGCGCCTGATCGCGATTTGACTTGGCCTCACGCAATCGCGCGGCTTGCTCACGTTCGAGCGCTGAAAAATCCGGCGCCGGAATGATTGGCGGGTCCTGTCCGTCACCAAAACGATTCACACCCACGATCACCGTGTCGCCGGCCTCAATGCGCAGCTGCTGCGAATACGCGCTACGACCGATTTCGTCCTGAAAAAAGTTTGCTTCAATTGCGGCCACCGCGCCGCCGAGTTCGTCAACCTTTTCAATGAGCGCAAGCGCCCGCTCTTCGATTTCATCGGTGAGCTGCTCCACGTACCAGCTGCCGGCCAGTGGATCGACGGTGTCGGCTACACCACTTTCGTACGCTACAATCTGCTGTGTGCGCAGCGCCAGCGTGGCCGCTTGAGCGGTGGGCAGGGCCAAGGCTTCATCGTAGCCATTGGTGTGCAACGACTGCGTGCCACCAAGCGCGGCCGCGAGCGCCTGCACCGTCACGCGCACCACATTATTGAGCGGTTGCTGCGCGGTGAGGGTGACGCCACCCGTTTGCGTATGGAATCGCAGCCGGCACGACTTGTCGTTGGCCCCAAACTTTTCACGCATGAGTCGCGCCCACAAACGACGCGCGGCGCGGAACTTGGCGACCTCTTCAAACAGGTCGTTGTGCGCGGCAAAGAAAAATGACAGACGCGGTGCAAAGTCATCGATCTTGAGACCCGTGTTTAACGCCTGCTGCACGTAGGCCAAGCCATCGGCAAACGTGAATGCCAGTTCCTGCACGGCCGTACTGCCCGCTTCGCGAATGTGATAGCCGGAAATGGAAATCGGATTCCAGCTTGGCACTTCGCTCGCACAAAAGCGAAACGTTTCGGCGGTGAGTGCGAGCGAGGGCGCGGGCGGATAGATGTACGTGCCGCGCGCTATGTATTCCTTGAGAATGTCGTTCTGCGTGGTGCCTGACAGCTTGTCGCGCGAAATTCCGCGCTCTTCGGCCACCACGACGTACATCGCCAGCAGCGTTGACGCGGTGGCGTTGATCGTCATCGATGACGACACCTTGTCGAGCGGAATATCGGCCAGCAGCAGATGCATGTCGTCCACTGTGTCGATGGCCACACCCACGCGTCCCACCTCGCCGAGTGCGCGCGGATTGTCGGAATCGAGCCCCATTTGCGTGGGCAGGTCAAACGCCACGGACAATCCGGTTTGACCGGCGTCGAGCAAGAGCTTGAAACGTTCGTTGGTGGCCTGGGCCGTGCCAAAGCCCGCATACTGTCGCATGGTCCAGTGTCGCCCACGATACATGTCGGGCTGGACGCCGCGCGTGTACGGAAACGCGCCCGGATCGCCCAGATCGGTGGCGTAGTCCATCGTGATGTCGCTCGGCCGGGCGGCGACGGGGATCGGGATACCGGCTGGGGTCAGGCGTTGGTCAGACATACGGGTAACCTAGAGGAGCGACCGAAGGAGCGGGATGGGGCGGGCAACAGTAGCTTGAACCTGCATGGAACTTCGCACTGTCGTTTTCGCTCGTTGGCCTTCACGGCTGGCACTTGGCGTATTGCTTGCCCTTGCAGCGTCCGGCTGCGCGTCGGGCCCCCGCGTGACGACCGAAGCCACCACGTTTGCGCCGGCGCTGAATGTTGATCTGTCAAGTATGAAACGGCTGCCCTCGGGCGTGTACGTGCGCGATATCGTGGTTGGCGAAGGCATGACCGCGACTCGCGATGACGAAGTCTTTTTGCACTTCGCTGGCTGGTTGGCCGACGGCACGCAGTTTGACGCGACGGTTCCACCACAGCCGCCGATGCGCGTGCAACTGGGCAAAAAGCAGATGATCGCAGGCTGGGAGCGCGGGATCCCGGGCATGAGAACTGGCGGGCAGCGCATGCTGGTGGTGCCACCCGACATGGGATATCGCGACTCCGAACGGCCCAACATTCCGCGCAATAGTGTGCTGGTGTTTATTGTGGAGTTGGTGCCGCGTATTCGCTGAGGATCCGTTCAGCAGCGGCCAGTACAGGCCAATTGTTTACTGCGCCACTGTCGCACCGTTTCCTTTTTTACCGGAGTGGATATGTCACGATCGAACAGGTCAGGCTTGCGCTATCAGACCACACTTCGAGCAGTGCAACTGCTGCTGCCGCTCTCGCTGCCTCTGGCATCGCTGCATGCGCAGGCTGCCACCGAGTACGGCCCTCCGCGCGGTGCATTGGTGATCGCCGGCGGAGGTCAGCTCACGGGCACCGGCATCATGGAGCGGTTTATCGAGTTGGCTGGTGGTGAGAACGCCCGCATCGTGGTGGTGCCCACAGCGGGTGGCAATCTTGGTCGGGACGGAACGCCCACGGTGTACGACGTCGAACGCGTGCTGGGTGGCTGGAAAGCCCGCGGCCTTACCAACGTGCACATGTTGCACACGCATGATCGGGCCATTGCCAACACCGATTCATTCGCGGCCGTGCTGCGCGATGCAGACGCTGTGTGGTTTAATGGCGGGCGGCAGTGGAACATCGTGGACTCGTATGCAGAAACGCTCACGTACCGCTTGTTTCACGAGGTACTGGCACGCGGCGGTGTGATTGGCGGCAGTTCAGCCGGTGCAACGATTCAGGGTACCTACCTCGTGCGCGGCGCCGTGGCCGGACCGCAGATCATGATGACCGATGAACCCAATCATCAGGACGCGTTCAACTTTCTGCGACGTTCGGCGATTGATCAGCATGTAGACACGCGTGACCGCTGGAACGATCTGATCGCGGTGATGGATCGGTTTCCCGAGTACATCGGACTTGGGATTTCCGAGGGCACCGCAGTGGTTGTGCAGGGCGACACCTTTGAGGTAATCGGCAAGGCGGTTGTGGCGGTGCATAATCGTTTGGGCAGTCGCGAGGTGCCTGAGCCGCCGTTTCTCAAGTTGTCGGCGGGGAGTCGGTACGATATGCGGGCGCGGGTGGTGCTCAACGCTGATGATCGCGAGAAATCGGTAACCAGGGGCGGCGCGTTCGTGAAGTAGGACATCCGGAGAGGCCGGAAAACTGATCGACCACAGAGGCACGGAGAAGGGGAGAAATGCACGCCAGTCCTATGTAATCGGATCTGGTGCGGAAGAGTTTTCATGGTGGAACTGCAACCGAACCACCAACAACAATCTGTTGCGGTTCTCCGTGTCTCCTCGCCTCTGCGGTAAATGCTGTTGTTGTTGCTGAAGCGCTCACAGCATGCTGGGATTCCGTCGCCACACAGACACCGTCAAGGCCGTTGCAAAGAGCACCCATGCCACGTACGGAAGGAACAGCAGACCCGCTACCGGATCGCGTATCCAGAAGGCAACCATGGTGGCGGCCACTGACGTGAGCAGCAGCGACGCGTCGACGGCGGACAACAGCCCGCTGTTCTTCACGAAAAAGCACCAGCTCCACGCGGTGTTGAATATTAGTTGCACGAAGTACAGAATGAGCTCATTGCGAGCTCCGTCAAAACCGAACTCGCGCCAAATGCGCCATGCGGCCACGGCCATTAGCAGATAGAGCACCGACCACGCCGGTCCGAACAGCCAGGCGGGGGGGGCCCAGCGCGGGCGATTCAGCCTCGCGTAAAACGCGCCCGCCGTTTTGGCCGTGACCGCGCCACTGATCGAGGCCAGACTGGTGCCAACAATCCACGCGGTGAGAGTGAACCACGTGCTGCTCATCGCGTCACAAGCACACGCAGCGCACTCAAGAGTCGTTCCGCATCGGCCGGCGTGTTGTACAGCATTGGCGTCACGCGCACGCAGTCACCACCTGCTATCCCATTGCGAGCCACGGTAAACACGCCAAACTCGTCGAAGAGTGTCTGCGCGATCGCCCCGTTGGCCGCTGCCGTGCCCCGCCCCTTGAGTCGGAATCCGGTGATGGCACCAACCAGCCGGTCATCATCGGGCGTGAGAATATCAACACCCGGAATGCGCCGCGCTTCACGCACCCACGCATCGCGCAGATAGCGCAGGCGCGCCGCCTTGTTCGGTATGCCAATGAGCGACTGAAAGTCGAGCGCATCGGGCACGGTCATAATGTTCGCAAAGTTCATCGTACCGGTATGAATGCGGCTGGTGATGTTCTGTTCCGAGCCTTCGTCGCCGTGCGCCCGTTCGAGCGCGTCAAGACGACCAGCACGTACATACATTGCCCCCACGCCAACGGGAGCACCCATCCACTTGTGCAGGTTGATGCCGACAAAATCCGCGCCCAGGTCGGGTAGATTGAGCGGTACCTGTCCAAAAGAATGTGCCGCGTCTACGACGACATCCACGCCTCGCGCCTTGGCCAGATCGGCGATGGCGCGCACGGGATGAATCAGTCCGGTTTTGTTGTTGCAGTGCGTGAGCAGCAGCAACTTTGTGCGCGGATGCGCATCAAGCGCCGTGGCATACGCCACGAGAATGTTGTCGTAGGTCGCCGGCTCGGGAATCGTGAGTGTGGCAACCGATGCACCACGCCGAGCCGCGAGGGCGTTCATCGCCCACTGCATGGCGTTGTAATCAAGATCGGCGTACATCACCGTGTCGCCCGCGCCCACACCTTTGTACTGACCAATGAGCGACTGCAGCGCTTCGGTCGCACCGCGCGAAAAGGCCAGCTCGTCGGGCGATACGCCCAGCGCCTCTGCCGTTCGCCGTCGTGCATTCGCCATAATCAGTGAGAACTCGCGACGCGCAAAAATCGAGCTCTCACGATTCACGCGATCAATGTGCGCGTGATGCGCGGCCAGCACCGGCGCGGCCATCATGCCGAAGTATCCGGCATCCATGTTGGTGGCCCGATCGGTTACCCGATACTGCGCCGCCACCAGTCGCCAGTAGGCTTCGTCTGTGGCCACTTCACCGGGTGTACCGCTGCGCGGCTTCAACGATGCAAGCGCCGGCGGAGCAGGCGCGGCAAATACGGGCCGAGGCATGGCTGAGCCCGCCAATGCAGCAGCCGATGCCAGACCGCCCGTGCGAAGGAATTCTCTGCGAGTTGACATGGCGAAACGTACCGGCGTACCTGGCAAGGGGCAAACGCCCAATTGCGCTCGACGGGTTGGCGCGAAAGGTTCCAGTGTAGCGTCTGTCTTTCTTCACTCCCTGCCCCGCCGCTGATGCCCTTCACACCACAATCGCAGACTTGGTCCGGTAAACGCGCCGTGTTGCTGGTGCACGGCATTGGCAACTCGCACCCCGCCGACTCCGACGCAACGCTGCAGTTGGTGCAAAGCGTGTTGGGGGCAGAGCGCGACACCGTTGCCGTGTATCAACTGTTCTACGACCACTTCAACGATTGGATGGTTGAGAAAACGAATGCCAGCGCATTGCTCACGGCCGCAACGCAAAGTTTGTCGGCCGCGATTGCTGATCCGGAACTCAATGAAACGGTTTCCGAATACATTGGCGACATTCTCTGGCCTGTGCTCAGCAGCAACGCGCGGGCGATGGTTCGTGAGGCGTATCTCGCACAGCTCAAGCAGATGGTGCAAGACGGTGAAGCCGCAGGCGTACCGGTGCGTCGTCAGAAACTCACCATCATTGCGCATTCGCTGGGCTGCTTTCACACGTATGAGGCGTTGCAACACGCCGCCAAGTGGTCCACTCACGTGCTGCAGCCTGCATCGCATGAAGTGCGCTTTGCCAACGTGATTCTGATGGCGTCGCCGGTGCAACTCATTCGCACCGTGGCCGAGCGAATGGGCTCGCTGGTACCCAATCGGCGGTGGCTGGAAACCGTGCAAGGCGACGCACTCAGCATCCCGCAGGAGCAGCGCACCGATAAGTCTGTGGTACTGTCCACCAAACAGTGGATCTCAATCACGGGTAACCTCGACCCGGTTGGTGGACACTTTTTCCGCAGTCGCGCGCCGTGGGCGTACATGGATATTGCCGGACAGCAATCCATCGTGCTGCAGCAGAACCCAACCGACGTGACCAACAAAGCCGAGCTGTTGAACAGACTGCGCAGCTCGGCGTTATCGGGTTCAGCGCCAACCGTGTCACCACAGGACCCGCATTCCTGGACCTCGTACATCACGCAGCAGCGCGATGCACTGCGCACGTGGGTGCTCGCCTGATGCGCGGCCCATGGTGTGCAGTGACGCATGCATCGAGCCGCTTGCGAGGGCTCGCATGATGCGCGCGTCAATCTCGCGCAGCGCGCGCCTGTGTGCTGCGGCGGCGCTTGTTGCCGTTGCACCGGGCGCGGCGTTTGCCGTGCACGCGCAGCCACCGACTGTCAATGCACCAGCGCAAACACAAACTTTAGTTGGCGACCTGCTGCGCGCCGTACGCTCCAGCGCTCGCGTGGCGCGTTTTGCTGACACGCTGCCCGCAGAACACGAACGTCTGCAACGTCAACTCGATCAACTGTCGCGCTCAACGCTCGACACGCTCAATATCGACGACGTAGCACAGGCGTGGATGGCCGCCGAAGGGTCGCGCAACGCACCGCTCTCGCGCATCGCCCGCTATCGATCGGGCAACGCGCGTGCTGCGCTCACCACATCAGAAGGCGTGGCGCTGGATTCCCTGATCATGGTCACGCTGCAGTATGTGCCGGACTTGCTCGATGCGCGCGTGCCGGAAGACAGCACAGATGTGCTGCTGGCTCCAGTGAGGCGTTTCAACAGTGCGCGTCGTGTGGAATCATTGGCGCAGAGTCTTGAGAAGTTGGCACGCTACGAACGCAAGTATGGTCCGGGTTCACCGCGGCTCAACGTGGTGGAGATTGCTCTCAACTACGTCGCGCAGAACGTGCCGCCCTTTTCGCCGAGCGGTGATGGGTGGCCAAGCCCGCTGGAGCTCGTGGCCGCGTATGTGCCGCAATATCTCACCGTGGCCCAAGGGCAGGCGCAGGCGTGGACCGTGCTTGAAGGCGGTGTGCGCGTGTACCTGTTTGGCGAGCGATGGGGCCGGGCCGGATTGTCTGGCGTACTTCGGCCCACCCATGCATCGCTTGGTGTGGCGCTGGTAAATGAACAGGGTGGCGCCCTGCGCGAACCGTGGCGCGGCGGCTCACGCGTGGGCGGGTTCTTCTCGTGGGGCGGCGCCAAAGTCACACTGATTGGCGGTCGTGGTCCCAACGTACTGATCACCCGACAGATGCAACTATTGCCTTGGGTATTTTAAGGCAGCCTCGCGCAACGCATCACGGGGTAATGCCGATCACCGCCATGCCGGCCCTGACCGCTTGCGCGTCTTCCGCGCCGCGTGCGCCACTGGCGCTGAATGCACCAATCACCTGGCCGTCGCGCCGGAGCAGCAGTCCGCCATCGTACGTGACAGCGCCCTCGATGGGCTGAATCGTGCCAGCCTTGAGCGCGGTCGCGTAATCAATGGTGTGCATGCCGGAAGTAATCGAAGTGAGCGTTTTGGCCACGGCAATTTCGTAGTTGCGCGTGGGCACCCCGTCCATGCGCCGCAGGTAGATGGGCGTGTTCTGTGCGTCGGTGATCAGGAACACGAGCTTCCAGCCATTCTTTACCGCATCCGCTTCGGCCGCGTCTACGGCTCGTTTGGCTTCCTCGAGGGTGATGCGCGCGGCTGGCGGTGGGGGACTCTGCCGCTGTGCCTGCGCGGGTGCGGCGATGGTGAGCGCCAGCAGCAGCGGGGCGACGTGGGAGAGGGTGAAGAGTCGCATGATGGTTTTTGGGTGAGGAGGAAGGGGATGCTTACAGCTAAAGTATATGGCGGCGACTTGCAATGCGGCATCTTCGGCGCGCTGTTGGATAACCCGTCGAGTGACTTGTGGATTTCGCGCGGAATGACAACCTGAAACTGCGGAGAAACGTTTACGACGGACATTCAGACCTCTTGGACACGAGAGCGCCAGTCGCCACACTCAATTCAGCCGCTTCAGATCCTGGTACTCGCCTATGGTTTTGAGCGTCACGGTGACCCTGCCGCTAGTGCGATTGCGCCAGTACCACCCGTGCATGCCCGCAAACACCGCGACGAATGCGCCGCTGTCAGCGCGCGCGTTTCGTCCCTTGCCGTAGCTGTGGAAGTCGCCTGACGGCGCATTGAGCGTGTCTCCGTGCGTCTCGAAGTTGACGCCGCCATCGTCCGTCAACCAGGAGTAAGTCACTCGCGCACCCTTGAGCATCGCGAGTTTGATCTCCTTGCCTTGGCCCGCATTGAGCACGACTTGCACCGAATCGCTCCGCTGCGTCGCCACCGCGGCAGGCACCGTCGCCGACAGCGAGTCGCCAAGAGCCGCCGCCTGCGTGGGCTGTTTTGATTCCTCAGGTATGGAAGCAAGCGCCGGCGCCTCGGCCTCCCGCGCAAGCTGTTGCTTGATCTTCCCCATCTCGGTCAGGCCCAGCACGTTGCCGATGCCGGTGGGATCCACGCCGTATTCCGCCGGCAGCACCGCCACGATCAGGAGCACGCCGGCCGTGGCCATGGCTATGACGGTCGAACGCAGGAGTCGTTGCGACGACGGTAGTTCACTCGAAGGTCCCGCAGTTGGTTCGGACATTTGTCGCTCCTAGGAAAGATCGATGAGAAAGTAACCCGCCAGCTGCTGGCCCATTAGCAGAAAACCGGCCGTCATGAGGATCACGTTGGCACTGTACGCGTGACGCGCGAAGCTCAGGGTCTGCCGCCAGTATGTCATGGCAATCAGGATCGCGCTCAGCGCGAGCAGTTGCCCGATTTCCACCCCGACGTTGAACGCGACGAGATTCGTGATCAAACCGTCCGCCGACATTTCGAAGTCAAGAATCTTCGTGGCCAGGCCAAATCCGTGCACGAAGCCGAACAGCAACGTGGCCGCCTTCGTGTTGGGCTGCACGCCAAACCAGCGCTGAAACGCGCCGAGATTGTCCATCGCCTTGTAGACAACCGACAGCCCGATGATCGCATCAACCAGATAGGCGCTCACATGCACCTCGGTGAGTACGCCCAACAAAAGAGTCGTCGAATGTCCAACGGCGAACAACGTGACGTACAGGCCGATATCCTTCAGGCGATACAGAAAGAAAATGATGCCAAACAGGAACAGCAGATGGTCGTAGCCGGTGACCATGTGCTTCGCGCCAAGGTACGCAAACGGGATGAGGTGCACCCCGGTGATCTGTTGAATGAAACCCTTGTCGCCGGCCGCCACGCCGTGGGCCCATATATCAGTGGGCAGGCCGACGAGCAACAGCACGACGAGCAGCAGCAACGAGTAGAGCACGCGTGTTTCACGCATCAGGCGCCTGCCGGAGAGGGAGTGATGCCGCCCGGAAGGGTCGGCGAGTTGAAGGTCAGTACATCGGACTCCGCAGCCTCGCTGACCACAACACGATCTCCGTAGAGCCAGTAAAGCGCGGGCAGTACGAGCATGTTGAGTGCCGTCGCCGATAGTAGTCCGCCAAGGATCACGATGGCCATTGGTGTTTGCAACTCGTTACCCGGTTCACCGCCACCAAAGGCCAGCGGAATGAGCGCTAGCCCCGCGGTGAGCGCGGTCATGAGGATTGGCGAGAGTCGCTCAAGCGAACCGCGGGTCACCGCTTCACGAAACGGCACCCCCTCCGCCAGCAGCTGTCGGTAGTGCGCTACCAACAGGATGCCGTTGCGCGTCGCGATACCGAAGAGCGTGACGAAACCAACGAGCGACGCAATGCTCACGACGCGGCCGGTGAGCAGCACCGCGATCACGCCGCCAATCAGCGCCAGCGGCAGGTTCGCCATGACGAGCAGCGCAGTCCGCGCGGAACGAAACTCTCCGTACAGCAACAAGAAGATCGCGGCAATGGAGAGCACCGACAGCGCACCCAGCGTTCGTGTTGCTTCGGCCTGCGCCTCGAACTGTCCGCCGTACTCCACGAAGTAACCGGCGGGCAACTGCACGCGCTCCGTCACGGCGCGTTGGATATCCGCGACCGTGCTACCAAGATCACGACCAGCGACGTTTGCCTGCACCACGATCTTCCGCTGCACGTTTTCGCGTGAGATGGTGTTGGGTCCACGGTCAACTGTGATCTCGGCGAGCTGCGACAGCGGCACACGCTGCCCGGTGGGGGTATCAAACGGCACGCTCGATATCGCTTCGGCATTCGAACGCATTGCAGTGGGCAAGCGCACTACGAGGTCCACGCTGCGCCCTTGCTCCAGCACCTGCGACACAGCCTCCCCATTCAAGGCGACATCAATCCCTTCGGCCAGCTGCCCTACCGTCATGCCGTAGCGCGCCAGCGCCGTGCGATCGGCGCGGATGCGAAGCTGCGGTACATCGGTTTGTTGTTCGAGCTGCAGATCCGCTACACCCGGCACGGTCTGCATCACATCGCGGACCTGTGCCCCCACGTCTCGCAACTTGTACAGGTCAGGTCCAAAGAGCTTGACCGCGATGTTCGCGCGCGTTCCGGAGAGCATGTGATCGATGCGATGACCGATGGGCTGCCCAATGGTCACGTTGGTGCCGGGAATCGCCGAAAACTCGGCACGCAGCGCCTCGAACAGGCTGTCCTTTTCCACGTCGTCCTTGAGCGTGACGTCGATCTCGGCGGCATTGACACCTTGCGCATGTTCGTCGAGTTCCGCGCGGCCTTGCCGTCGATCCGTGTTCACAACGGCGGGATTGGCGCGCAGAATTTCTTCGACGCGACGGCCAATCGCGTTGGACTCCTCGAGTGACGTTCCCGGCACGGTCACAACCGACACCGTGAGTGCGCCTTCGTTGAACTCGGGCAGAAACGCAGAGCCAAGCATCGGCAACGCGCCGGCTGTGACTGCGAGCGCCAGCACGGCCGCGGCGAGCACGCGTTTGGGATGCGCAAGCACTGGTTCGAGGATGCGTGCGTAGCGCGTCTTGAGCCACTGCACGAGCCGGCTTTCCTCCTCTGTCTGCACGGCTTTCGAGTTTGGCAGCAGATAGGCGCACAGTACGGGCGTCACCGTTACGGCCACGAAGAGCGACGCCAGAATCGCAACGACGTAGGCGAAGCCGAGCGGACGCAGCAGTCGCCCTTCAACGCCACCAAGAAAGAACAGCGGGATAAACACCACGATGATGATGAGCGTGGCGTTCACGATGCTCGCCCGAATCTCTTTCGACGCATCGTACACAATGCGCAGCGCCGGTCTCTGTTCGCCCGGCGGCCGGTGATGATTCTCTTTGAGTCGCCGGAACACGTTCTCCACGTCAATGATCGCGTCGTCCACTAGCGCGCCGATGGCGATGGCCATGCCGCCGAGTGTCATCGTGTTGATGGTAATCCCGAGCAGCTTCATGGCGAAGATTGCAACAACCAACGACAACGGTATGGCCACGATGGAGATCGCCGTGGCGCGCAGGTTCCAGAGAAACAGGAACAGCACGATTACCACCAGTACCGCGCCATCGCGCAACGCTTTCACCACGTTGTCTACGGCCACGCGGATGAAATCGGCTTGGCGGAACAGCTGCGCGTTGACGGTCATGCCCTGTGGCAGCGTGGCTTGTATTGAGGCCAGTTCGCGTTCGATACGGCGTGTCAGTTCGAGCGTGTTCGCGCCCGGCTGTTTCTGCACGGCGATCACGACGCCTGGTTTGGCGTTCACCGACCCGTCACCGTACTTGGGCGCGGCACCGACTTGCACCGTGGCCACCTGTCCCAACAGCACTGGTACGCCGCCGCGCACCGCGACTACCGTTTTCGCGATATCGTCGGCCGACTGCACGCGACCGATGCCACGAATCACGTACTCCTGTCCCTTGTCCATGTACACGCCGCCCGACGCGTTCGCATTGGAGCCCTCGGCGGCGCGCACCACTTCGCCCAGTGTGACGCCGGCGGTGAGCATGCGCGCGGGGTCGGCGAGTACCTGGTACTGCTTCACTTCCCCACCAATGGGAATGACCTGTGCGACGCCTGCCACGGCGAGCAGCCGCCGACGGATCGTCCAGTCGGCGACGGTGCGCAGCTCGGTGGCGGACTGTGGGCCGGTGAGCCCGATCATCATGATCTCGCCCATCACACTCGATACAGGGGCCAGCACCGGCGCGGAGATGCCTTCCGGCAGTGACGCGGCGACAGTCTGCAGCTTCTCCGCCACGATCTGTCGGGCGCGGAAAATCTCCATCCCCCAATCGAACTCCACCCACACCACCGAGATGCCCTGCGCCGTGGACGAGCGCACGCGGCGCACGCCGGTTGCGCCGTTCACCGAGGTCTCGATGGGAAACGACACGAGCGCTTCGACTTCTTCGGGAGCCATGCCGTGCGCTTCGGTCAGGATCGTTACGGTTGGTGCCGTCAGATCCGGAAACACATCTACCGGCATACGCGACGCGGTCCACGCACCAGCCACCAGCATGATGGCCGCAATCGCGAGCACCACGACGCGATTTCGCAGCGACCAGGCAATGAGATGATTCAGCATGTGATTCGTCTCCTCAGTGCTCGTGGCCTTGCGCTGGCACCGACGTCGAGAGCGACGCGAGCCGGATCTGATACGCGGCGCTCGTCACGACACGCTCACCGGCACGAAGGCCACCCTTGATCAGCACGCGATTTCCTTCCGCCGCGCCGAGCGTGACTTCGCGCTTCTCGAACGCCTCGCCGCTGATCTGCACATACACAATCGGCCGACCGTCGTCATCAAGTACCGCGTCGGCCGGGATCACGACACCGGTATCGCGAAAGCCTTTGCGCACGGAGACCGTCGCATTCGCTCCCACCTTGAGGGCGCCATCCGCATTACTGACTTCAAGCAATACAGGCACCGAGCGCGACAAGGAATCAATCATGCTTCCCACCGAGATCACGCGTCGCGCCTGATGCAGCTCTCGCGACCCTTCAACGCGGAACTCGGCGCCGGCGGAGCGCGAGACGTTGGCCGCCTGCGCCGCCGGCACGTTCACGCGCAGCCACACAAGAGATGGATCGATGATGGAAAACAGCAGCGCTCCGGCATCCACACGACTTCCGGGTGTCACCCGCCGTTCCGCAATGATGCCATCGATTGGAGCGCGCACGGCAATGCGCCCGCCGGCCGAGAGCGCGCCGCCCGCGTAACCCGCCAACGCCTCACGAGCCGCGGTGAGATAGATCTCTGCCTCGTGTACACGACGTTGCGGAACCGCTTCCACCGCATAAAGTCGGACCGCCCGCGCATGTTCGTCCTCGGCTTCACGCAGTCGTGCACGCGCATCGGCATAGGCGCCACCGCTCTCGCCGAGCGAGGGCGTGAGCAACGCGAGTGTGGTGCCGCGCGCAACGCGCTGTCCAGGCGACGGCGAGTTGGCCACCCCCGACGCATCGACGAGTCCCGAAATCGGCGCCGACACCTGTGCGAATCGGCCCGCAGCGGGCTCGATCACGCCCGACGCCTCGAACGAGGCGGCAACCTCTCCATCGGCCGCAAACTCGGTGCGTAGTCCCGCCGTCTTCCACTGCTGCTCCTTGAGGAACCGGATGCCGGCTTCACCGTCGCCCGTTTCGCGTGGCGCAGCATCGGCCGATGCGTACACCGTCAGGCCCGGAACGCGCAGACTGTCGCGCGCCTGCGGACTCTCCACTCGAATGATGAGATCATACACTCCAGCGCGCGTGAACTCTGGACTCGGGCCGTAGATGCCCGGTGCGCGTGGCTCGTCCTGCACCACGATCAGGGGCGCCCCGCCATCGCGTGGCGTGAATGTGAGTGTGATGCGCCCGGAGCGAAGCGGCGCGAAATCGGTGAGGTCCGTGAGATGCACGGCAAACTTGTCGGGCGCGCCGACGATGAGTGCCGGGTGCTCCATGAACAACTCGGTGGAGTCGGTCCACAGTGTGATCGCGCCGCCGGCGGGTTCCTCCGCTGCGGGGTCGCTGTCACTCGCCGCGACTGCACCGCTGCGAGTGCAGGCCAGAGCGCCAACGACTGTCGTCGCCAGGAGGAGCGTACGCGCTCCAGCAAGAGCGACGCGAGATGCATATGGAGTATGAGAGAGGAATCGCATGGGCGTCATCGAACCGGGTCGGAAGCGGAAAAGATCGGAAGGCCCAACGCTCGCGCGAGCGCGACGCGTCGAAGGGCGATATCGGTATCGAGGGTCAACAGCGCGAGCTCGGTCTCTTGCCAGGCGCGCACGGCGTCGAGCCATTCGGCGAGCGTGATCTCGCCTTCGGCGAACGCGGCCTGCACCGCACGAAGCGCCAGCCGCGCTTCGTCACCTACATAGGGCAGTAACAGCGTGCGCTCGGCGTCGGCCGAACGCAGCGCGCCTGCGGCGTCGGCAATCTCACGCGCGATCCGACGTTGCAACGCATCGCCCTCAGCGCTGGCTTGACGTGCTGACGCGTCGGCTGCC
>JBBRDJ010000074.1:0-15385 GCA_038203945.1 Gemmatimonadales bacterium | reverse complement strand
CGAGTTCACCGGCACCCTGTGGTTTTTCACGGATAAAAACGCGCCCAAGGTGCGTGACATTGCCAACAACCCGTCAGTCAACGTGGTGTACGTGAAGACGGCCAGCGAAAGCTACCTGTCCGTGATCGGTACGGCCGACATCGACCACGACCGCGACCGCATGCGCGCGATGTGGAGCGACTGGATGAAGGCGTGGTTCGACAGTGCCGAAGACCCTGATCTCTGCCTCATTCGTGTGGTAGCGCAGGAAGCAGAATACTGGGATACACCGGGCGGCAAAGTGGCTTCGCTGCTGTCACTTGTGAAGGGTGCAGTGACGGGTGACGCAGGCGACATGGAATCGGATCACAAACGCGTGTCGTTTTAGCGGCATCAGGCTCTGCCGTCTGCTGCACGTGTCAGTCAAGCGGCACCGGCCGAGCAGGCCGACCGCTTCAGCTGAACAACTCCGCCGCCAGTCGGCGGTCGTGCCCGTAAATGTCCTCACGAAACTGCAGCTGCCCGTCGCGGTCTACCCACGAGGTGAAATACACGATCAGCACCGGACGTGGCTCACTGAGTGAAACCGACGTCTCGCGCCCGCTCATCATTGTCTTTTCAATGCGCGCAGGCGGCCACTCGGGGTCATCACGCAGCAGGTACTCCGCCAACTCGCGCGGCTCGTCGAGCCGTATGCAGCCGTGGCTGAAGGCGCGCTGTTCGCGCTCAAACAACGATTGCGCCGGTGTGTCGTGCATGTAGATCCGGTAGCTGTTCGGAAACATGAACTTCACACGACCGAGTGCATTGTTGGGACCGGGGCGCTGGCGAACCACAGGCAGGGCTTGTGAGCCGCCAATGATCTCCATGTTATGCTTGCGCAAATAGGCAGGGTCGCGCGCTATGGCCGGCAAAATCTCGTTACGCGTAATACTCTGCGGCACGGTCCACGTGGGACTCATCACGACCCGTTGCAGTGTCGATGCAAAGATCACCGTGTTGGTGGCCTCTGTACCCACCACGATGCGCATGTTCATGACTTCGCGATCCTCCTCGAACACCATAAGTCGGAAGTCCGGAATGTTGACCACCAACGCATTGGCTGGCTGTTGCTCCGGCACCCAGCGCAGTCGTTCCATGTTCACAAGTATGGTGCGCATGCGCTCGTTGGGCGACACATTGATGGCTCGAAAAAACGCCGGCCCCATCACGCCGTCCTGCACCACGCCGTGTCGCGCCTGAAACGATAACACTGCGCGCACGAGAACACTGTCGGCCACCCACGACGTGTCCGTCACCGCCAGATCTCCGAGTTGGCGCATCCGTGCCCGGATTGCCGGCATCACGCTTGCCGTGTCGCCGGCCTTGATGCTGCGCTCGCCCGTAGGAAGCGCAATCTCCGGCCACGGCAGCAGTACGAGCGAACGCATGCGGCCGAGCGCACTCTGCAACAAGTGGTACTGCGGATGCAACGGTTCGTACGCGGCCAGATCCATGGTTCCGGCGCCGAGCGAATCCATGAATTGCGCAATGTCTTTCTTGGCCCGCGGCACAAACCAATCGAGTTCGCGCGGATCACCACTGAAATGTCCGTTGTAATTACGATCCGCGAACCGGAAGAACTCCGCGGTGAGACGCAGTTCAACTTCGGCAGCACAGCTGTCGCAGACAACCGGTCCTATGCTGTCGCTGTAGCTGGACAAATCGCCCAGCGCAACAAAGGCGTTCGCGTGTTCCGTGAGCGAGTCCCGCACAAACCATGCGTATTGCATGTTGCGACGCGCGTAGAACTCCGTCATGCGCGTGGAGTCTGCCGCAAAGTCAGCATGGCGCAGAAAAAATGCACCGAACTCCGTGCTGTCGAGTGTGCGCGCGCTGTACGGCTCCGCCGTCTCAAACACCGCCGCAATCACCGCTGCCTGCTCGTTGCGCTCCACAGGCTCACTGTTGGCCGCACAGCCACTCAGCAACGCCAACGCGAGCGCCGCCGCCATCGTGGCCTGAACCAATCGCATTTTCATTAACACTGTCCCTCCGTGCCCTGGTTCTGCGGGCCGGTCACTATCCATGAACGAACAGCAGACCGCCGTTGCCGAGGGCGGAAATCACCCGTGCCATGTCGGCCCGCGGAACTGCCGGACATCCCCAGCTCCGACCGAGCCGACCGGTCTGCGCAATAAAACGCTCGCTGACATAGTCGGCGCCATGAATGATCACTTCGCGCGCGCGCGCTGCGTCGTTCACACCAGCGTCCAGTCCGTGAAGCAGGAGCGCCGCGCCGTGCTTTGGGCTCCTGATCTCGTCGCCTACGCGATACAGCCCCAAGCTGGTCTGATGCGAGCCGTTGTTGTTGCTGAAGCGCTCGGCCATTAGTCCGCCGGAACCCTGACCATGCGCGACCCATGTGCGGAGCACCACATGCTGTGATTTCAGATCAAGCACTACCAACCGCTGCGCCGTGCTGGGCTGGCTCATATCGGCGATGGCCAGTGTGCCGCTGTTTGTCGCCAGCCCGCGCGAGACGATGCTCTCGTACGCCGCGTCGAACACGTTCCGGTCAATGACGCCGGCCAACCCCGCACTGACGTAAAGCGCACCAGCGGGGTCAGCGACCATGGGGGCCGACGCAGCAGCGGTTGCATTTGATGTAGACGCGGCAAATCTGGCGTCAGCATGGCCAAAAGCGATGAACAACCACAACAATACGAGCGGTGCAATCATGAACGGTCCCGGTAAAGACGGGGATACCGCCTCAAAGTGATTTTTACGCTCGCTTGCTGCCGCGGCGGTATGAAAGGTCCAGCCGAATAGCTGAGGCTGCTCTGGCGCGCTAGTACCCCTGCGGCTCGGAAGCGGTCCATCACCTGAAACGCCCTACGGCGTGGGCGACACGGTCAATCGCGACTCCGCCCACGTCACCGCCTGCACATACACCTCTCCAAGGGGCGCCGACGACTCGGCGCTCATCTCCGTGACCGCGTCCCAGGCCGCGTGCTCGTACGCCTCAACCAGCGACAAGACCGACGCGTGCGGCCCAACGCCGTGCAGCAGGGCGTCGCGCACATCGGCGCTCACTGGCAAACGGCCTAAAACTTCGGACATGGGCAGCCCAAGCAGCACGTCGAAGCGGGACAGCAAACCCACCAGAAAGCGCGCCGCCGGATCACCCGATGCCATGGTGGCCGTGACCAGCTCGCAAAAGCGCGCCCGCACGAGCGCATGCTTCACCGCTTCGTGCGCAATCGGGTTTCGAGACGCCACACCCGACACCAGCAGAATGAGCAGCCAACGCGAAAGCGCCGCCCGACCGAGCAACTGCACCGCGTACGGGATCGATTCCACGTTCCGAAAGCCCAGACTGGCCGAGTTGACGATGCGCAGCAGCGCGTACGACAGCGACGGGTGCGAACCAAACGCCTCGTCCAGCGCCCGTTCACTCACTTCCGGATCGCTGAGCAGCTGCAGGAGGTTGGCAATCGTGACCTGTTGCAATGACAGGGCACGTCCACCCAGTGTCTCAGGGCGACTGAAGTAGTAGCCCTGAAACAGACTGAACCCGAGTTTCGCACACAGCGTGCGCATGGCTCCGGTCTCCACGCGCTCCGCCAATAATCGCAGATGCGGATAGCGACGCAGCGGTGCAATAAACGTGGACAGACTTTCCGCGTCATGCCCGAGCACGTCGACCTTCACAATCTGGGCGATTTCCAGCAGTGGTGCCCACGACGCTTTGCCTTCGAAATCGTCGAGCGCAATGGTGTATCCCTCACGCACGGCGCGTTGGCACGCATCGATCACGTCCTGATCGGGGCGAATCGTCTCCAGGAGCTCCAGCACCACCTCTTTGGGATTGAACACGCGATACAAATCGGCCACCAGATGTTCGCGCCCGAGGTTCACCCACGCGGGCGCACCGGCGGTGAGTCGATCCATACCGATGGACACGATGGCGTGCAGTGCCGTGTCGCTGCACATCGCGTCCACCGAGAAACCGGCGGCTGATGTAGAGAGGGACGTGGCACGAAACAACAGCTCGTAGGCCACGCACCGATTGCCGAGATCAAAGATCGGCTGTCGGGCGAGACATACGTCTTGCGCAGTGGGCGGAAGTGCAGGAGTTGATGAAGCCATGCAAGCGAGAGCGCCGAGCGGGCGCGACGGAACCGGAAGACAGGATTTGCGTAGAGAAGCGAGGGCCGTGAGAGAAACAGCCGTCGCGGCCCGACCTCCTTGGGAGTATCGTCACATGATGTCTGAACCCTCTGTTTTTTCTCGCATTACGCAGCCTGCTACGGGCCTGCCTCTGGTCGTTCGCCGGCTTACGCTGCTGGCGGCGCTGGGCGTAGCGGTACTCGTCGGCACCTCGTGCGGCGGTAGCGACGACCAGCCGGCTCTGGATGAGAGCCTGTCGCGCGACCTGAATCTGGCCGGAGCGGCCAGTTCCACCGCCCCGATTGCGTTTGGCGACACGGCCGCCGAAGAGACGTCTGAGACGCCCACTCCTGAACTGGGACCCGTGGCCACCGCCCCCCGGCGCGCCCCCGTGCCCGCGCCGGACCCCAAACCAAAACCTACCCCCACACCGCAACCAGCACCTCGGCCGGAACGGGCGCCGCTGCCCGACCCCACGCCGGTGGAGGGCGAGGTCGCGCCAGCGGCTTTCCCAGCGCCTGTACCAGCGCCTGTACCAGCGCCCGCACCAGCGCCCAGCCGTCGCGAACTGCTGGGCATTGGTTCGGCGCTGGTTGGTACCACCAGCGGTGAGGTGTGCACCACCAGCAATCGCCCGGGCGACCGGGTGGTGATGCGACTGACCTCTGCGGTAAGCGGACCGGACGGCGCCCGCCTCGAGGCTGGCACGCCCGTGCTGCTGGAACTGGCCGCCACTGACAGCGGGCTCGTGTTCCGGGTGAAAGGTGTTTCCGTGGACGGGGAGCTGTACCCCGTGCGCGCCACGGCGTCGATAGAGAGCGAGATGAAGGGATCGCGCGTGGCCGGCGGGAGCGACACGAAAAAAGTCATCGGTGGCGCGATTGCCGGTGCGATTCTCGGTCAGATCCTGGGCAAGGACACCCGGAGTACGGTGATCGGCGCGGCGGGTGGGGCCGCTGCCGGCACCATCGCCGCCCGACGTAGTGGCACCACTGAACAATGTCTTCCTGCTGGCGGCACCGTGCGCGTTGTGCTGGTGGAACCTCTCATTGTGACCGGATCAGGCCCGTGATAGACGTTGTTGGCTACAGCAAACTTTATGGTGATTTTCGCGCGGTGCAGGATCTCTCGTTTCACGTTGCACCCGGCGATGTACTCGGTCTGGTGGGCCCCAATGGAGCCGGCAAAACGAGCACGCTGCGCGCGCTGGCCGGCATTCTGCAACCCACCAGCGGCACGATTCATATCAATGGCATCGATCTGGTCAACGATCCGGTGCACGCCAAACAACAGCTGGCGTTCATTCCCGACGAACCGCAGCTGTTTGAGTACCTCACGGTAACCGAACACCTGCGATTCATGGGCCGATTGTACGGTGTACGTGATGCGGAAGCGCGCATTGGTCCGCTGCTCACAGAGTTGGAACTCGAGGCCAAACACGACGCGCTGCCAACCGAACTCTCGCGCGGTATGAAGCAAAAGCTCGCCATTGCCTGCGGCCTGCTGCACGATCCGGTCGCACTCATGCTCGACGAGCCGCTCACCGGCCTCGATCCGGTTGGCATTCGTCGCATGAAAATCACCATTGCAGAGCGAGCGCGGGCCGGTGCGGCCGTTATTCTGAGCTCGCATTTGTTGCATCTCGTGGAAGAGCTGTGCACACGATTGCTGGTGATCCGAAAGGGACAACGCGTGGCGTATGGCACGATCCCGGAGATCGTTGCCGCCAATCCTTCGCTGCAAGGACTGTCGCTCGAGGAGATGTTCATCGCGCTCACGGGCACTGATCCTCACGGCGAGACGCAATCGGGCACCGCAGTGCGATCCACCGGCACCATAACCCCCGTAGCTTCCGCCGACGCAGCCACTGCCGACGCAGCCACTGCCGACGCACCCACTACACACGCACCCATCGCGTGAGTCGTTCCGCCGCTACCTCGGCGCTCAGCTATCTGTATCTCACTACCCTGCGCAATCAGGTGCGGGCGCAGCTCGGGCGCGTGCGTCAGCCGCGCTATGTGATTGCGATGGGGCTGGGACTGCTCTATCTGTACTGGATTTTTTCGTTCAACACGTCCGAAGAATCCAATCCCTTCGCCATGCTGGCGGCACCGGGCGTGGCCCCCACGATTTTGTCGGCGCTGCTGTTGATCATGGCCGCGCGCTGGTGGCTGGCCAAACCGGACCGAGGTGCGCTCGCATTTACGCCGGCCGAAGTGCATCTGCTGTTTCCTGCACCACTGTCACGTCGCACGCTCGTGCATGCGACGCTGTTGCGCGGGCAGTTGGCGATTCTGCTCAATGTGTTCATTTGGGTGCTGCTGTTGCGTGGTGGTGGGTCATCCATTGAAGGGTGGCAGCGAGGCATCGGGTTGTGGATCCTGTTCTCCACCTTTTCGCTGCATCGACTCGGCGCCGCACTCGTACGACTGAATGCGTCACAACACGAGACTGCCGGACGGAAACGGGCCGCGCTGCCGATCCTGATTTTTGGTGCGCTCTTTGCCACCGTGGGCGTCGTGCTTTGGCGCGCGCGACCCGCCATCACTGCCGCGTGGAGCATGGGGCTTCGCGCAGCACTCGATACCACCTACGAGGCGCTGCAACAACCGGCCGCGGCGATTGCGCTTGCACCCGTTCGTGCGCTCGTGGCTCCGGGATTTGCCGACAACGGAACCGCTTGGCTCTGGTCGTTGCCTCCGGCACTGCTCGTACTGGGGCTGCACTATTTCTGGGTGGTGCGAACCGACGCGGCGTTTGAAGAGGCGGCGCTCGAAGCGTCTCAGAAACGGGCGCGTGCGCTGGCCGCAAACAGCGGTGCGACGCTCTTGGCCAAGCGATCCGGTCGTGGGAAGGTGGCGCGTATCATGGCGTTGCCCACCTGGGGACATCCTGCGGTGGCCATTGCGTGGAAGAACATCGCGGCCGCCATCCGGGGGGGAGGATGGTTGCGGCAGGTCATCACCATCGTGCTGATTTTTTCCGTCACACTGCTCGTGTTGCGCCTGTCCGTGGGCATGCCGGTTGAGGTTATCATTGGCATGTCCGCTGCCTGGGGCTTTATTTTGCTGCTGATCGGGCCGGTGTGGACACGCTTTGACTTGCGACTTGATTTGCGTGATGTGGCGACGCTGCGTTCGTTGCCGCTGAGCGGTCGCTCCATTGTGGCCGCATCGGTTATTGGGGTGGCCGGCTTGCACACGTTGTCCATAGTCTCGTTTCTCATGGTGCCGCTGGTCTTTGCGCTGGCCGACGCGGCGGCGCGCGTCGATCTGCTCGCTTTTGTGGGTTCGCCGTTACCCGCAGCGATTGCGACCATCCTTGTGATTTTCGCGCTCAACCTGCTCACATTCAGCGTGCAGAACGGACTGGCCCTGGTATTTCCTGCATGGGTGCAGTTGGGTACGGATCGTCGTGGTTTCGAGGCATTGGGTCAGACCATGCTCACCGTGGGCATTACGGCCATCGGGTCCGCGATTGCGATGGTGTTTCCGTTTCTTTTCGGCATCGCGCTCTGGTTCCTTTTGCAGCAGAGCTTTGGTGCGTGGGGAGCTCTGGCTGCGGTGCTGTTTGCGGCAGCGGTGCTTATGGCTGAGCTGGTGCCACTGTGGCTGGCCATGGGCGGCACACTCGAGAAGATCGAACCCTCAGATGTACCGGGCCAGCGCACCTGACGAGACGCTCGCTCACCATCACGTTGAGCTGTTCGCGGAACTGCGATACACTGTTCAACCGTAGATACCACGGGCTTTCAATGCCTTGGTCCTGCGCCTAACGTGCAATCAGAGTGCATTGGCATTCTGTATCTGAAGCGCCCAATTTTTTGCCTCTATGGCTGACGAACCTCTCGACTTTTCCAACAGCGACGACGAAAGCGAATCGCGTCCGGCGGTCTTTGTGACCACCCGGGAACCGATTCGGCTGGCAGTTTCCCGCCTCGAAGACCCGCGGGCGCCGGAATCAAGTGCGCTCGGCGCGTACATTGACGGCCGATTGGTCGCGCGCTGCGCCATGCCGCCCGAAGCGATCGAACGATTGGTCGCGCTGCGCCTCTTCGAAGCACCCATCCCCATTGGGCTGTTTGCGTACGAAGAAGCGCCCGGTCTGCAGTGTCGCCTGTTTGCACTCGTTCCGCGTGACGCGCTCGAAGAGGCGGCGCACGAGCACGAGCCGTGGAAAGCCAGCGTGCCGAGTTACGAGTCGAGTACGTCTGACAACGGCGAGGCGGACAGCGGACCGGAAACGCCGTACGAGTCGATTCTGCTCGGACATATCGTCCGATTTGAAAAGGATCGCAAGCATCCGGAAGATCTGGCAGCCGAAGCGGTTGATGTCCTGCAGAAGATTCTCACCGGTGGTGATGCGCTGCGCGACGCCGACAAGCGGGCGATTGACGATTTGCTCGATTCACTGTAGTCACCCGTGTGACTGACGCTGGGCCAGCGGTGCGCCGAACGCGAGTGGGCCCCGGCGCGTTGGTCGCGGCGGCGTTTATCGGACCCGGTACGGTCACAACGTGCACGCTGGCTGGTGTGCAAGCCGGTACCGCACTGCTTTGGGCGCTGGCCTTTGCGACCATCGGCACCATCGTGCTGCAAGAAATGGCCGCGCGCCTTGGCACCATTACCGGTCACGGCCTCGGTGACGCACTGCGCCGACGAGTGACCACACCGCTGGCGCGTATGGCCGTGCTCGCGCTGGTGGTGTTTGCCATTGGGTTTGGCAACGCTGCCTATCAAACCGGCAACTTGCTCGGCGCGGCACTCGGGCTCGATATCGCCTTCGCCGGTGGCACGCGTGTGTGGGCTGTGCTCGTTGGCCTGTGTGCAACGGCCTTGTTGATGACCGGTCGCTACCGCCTGATAGAGCGCGTGCTGGTGTCGATGGTCATTTTCATGTCGCTGCTGTTCGTGATCACGGCGCTGGCCGTATCGCCCGCGTGGTCGGAGATTGCGCGCGACCTGGTGCAACCACGCCTACCCGATGGGACGGCGCTTGTGGCGCTCGGCCTCATTGGTACCACGATCGTGCCGTACAATCTGTTTCTGCACGCCAGCGCTGCCGCCGAGCGCTTTACCGACGGCGACGCCGCCACGCGATTGCGCAGTGCGCGCTGGGATCTGGTGGTGGCGATTGGATTGGGTGGCGTGGTGTCGATGGCCATTGTGATAACAGCGGCGGCAGCGCATGAGAACGCGGTGGCCAGTGGCATTGCGATCGATTCCGCCGGCAGCATGGCTAACCAACTTTCGCCGTTACTCGGACGCTGGGCCACGATTGTGTTTGCGATGGGCTTGTTCGCGGCCGGCATGACGTCGGCTGTCACGGCGCCAATGGCAGCGGCGTGGGCCGTGGCCGGTGCCATGGACTGGCCGTGTGATTTGCGCGACCCTCGACTGCGAGCGGTGTGGGGCAGTGTGATTGCCGTGGGCGTGGCGGTGGCGTTGACGGGTGTACAACCGCTCCCGGCGATTCTCGCAGCGCAGGCCGCCAACGGATTACTGCTGCCAATCGTGGCCGGTTTTTTGTTGTTCGCCATGAATGATCGCGTGGCGCTGGGATCTGCTGCGAACGGCGGCCGAGCGAATGTTGCGGGCGCTGTGATCGTGTTGATTACACTCGCACTGGGCGCACGCGCGCTGTGGAGCGTGCTCTCGCGTGTGCTGGGCCCGGGTTAGTGTGTGCGGCTACCTGACTTCTACGGTGGTGACCACACCGTACTTCCAGGATCCGCGAAACACGTTCACGCGCGTCCTGCAGCCTTGGGAGGACGGTCTGGTGCGAACGCATCTAACTGTTACAGCACGAAGCCCTCTGGCAGTTGCCTTTTCGCTCCCCTCGGCGACCAGCCGATTCGAACGCGTCGACTAGCGTGAGAGCGACAACTATTCTGACACAGGGTTGGGGGGACCACGCAGCGTCTCTCCGCGACCGCGTCGCGCACGTTGCTCGAATCATACGTTTCACCTCACCGGTAGCGCGGAGGTTACAATGACGTCGAAGCTGGCAAGTGTGCTGTGGAGTGGGGTATTTGCGTTGGCGGCAACTGCAACAGTGGCCACACTTTCCGCTTGCTCCGGAGAATGCTTGAATCTTCCCACGCCGTCCGTGGGCGTCACTGTAGTGGACGCGGCAACAGGCATCGCCCCATCCTCGATCATTACAGTGCTCGTATCGGATGGCATTAAATAAGAAACGTTGACGCCAAACGCCAGTCCTCTTGCTCCGCCGCTGCCTGACCTCCCCACCTTTGTCAGCAAGACGTACGCACCGGGCGTTTTTCGCGTCACCGTGTCGGCAAGTGGATACCAAACATTCGTGCGTGAGGGAATACGAGTCGTGCCGGATGGGTACTGCGGAGTGAATACTCCGGCGCGGTTCAAAGTGCGCCTGCAACCGGTGGCGGCGCCGTGATGTCGCAAGAACGCTGTCTGCACGCTTTCACAAGTATGGTAGCGAGATCCTGATCTGCACCGGTCGGAGGGATTCGCATCTCAGGCGGCGGCAGATCTTCGGTTGCCGTCTGGGGAGCGCTCGGAGGTAAGGAGAAGCACGAGGGGCGCGCCCAGCGAACACGCCCGTACCTATCGTCCCGTGTGCCGCCGAGCGCCGAATATTGCCGTCTTGGGCGTCACGTTGAAAATCCCAGCTGCACCGCCACCGCTCGCTGTCGCTCGTCGAGCGTAAGGAAGGCGAGCTCGCCGGGATCCGACGCGAGGTAGAGCGCCGTAGCCAGGTGCAAGCAATCGGCGCCGCGCACGTAACCGGCGGCCAGCACACGTTCGATCTCGGGACGGAGACTGCGCGGGGCGAAGATTGGTCGGAACCGACGCAGCAGGTCGTGGTCGACCGAACGCTGCTCACGATGCGCAGCGCTGTACACCTCCGCCTCGAGTAACGGCGCAATGAACAGGTGATCGTATGTAGAGAGTTGCCGCTGCATGCGGGCACCATGCGCTTCATCCAGCAGCATGGACAGCACGCAGGATGAATCAACGAATGCGAGGATCATTCGCGTTCGTCGAGAAAGCGTGCAAGCGCGCCGTCCACGCGATGATGGATCGGCCACTCGGCCAAGTCGCCTGCCGACCCTTCCCCCGCAGCGATAACACCCTGTCCTTCCAATTCCGCAATGCGCTCGGCGAGCGTGAGCTTTCGCACTGGCGGCGGCTCGAACGGACGCAACTCCGCGACCGGCTGGCCGTGCACCGTAATAGTGTACGACCGCCCTTCGCGGACCTGCCGCACCAGCGCGGAGAGAGTGGCCTTGGCGTTGTAGAGGGAGATTTCTTCGGACATTCGAAAAATATAGTCAGACTGGTGTGATCTGACTAGTTCAATAAATACCCCCTGCGTCACACCGGAAACAACCCGTCAATCGACAGATACCGCTCACCCGTGTCGTAGCAAAACGTGAGCACCCGTGATCCGTCTGGCAGATCGGGCAGCGTTTGCGCCACGGCGGCCAGCGACGCGCCGGACGATAATCCAATAAAAATCCCTTCCTCTCTCGCCGCGCGTTGTGTGAAACGCATGGCGTCTTCTTCGGTCACCTGCACCGTACCGTCAATGACGTCCATGTGCAGATTAGCGGGAATGAAACCGGCGCCGATGCCCTGAATCTTGTGTGGCGCCGGAGCGCCTCCGCTGATCACGGGCGACTTGGCCGGCTCTACGGCAAGCGCCCGAAAATCCGGCCAAGCCGATTTGAGCACCTGTGCACATCCGGTAATGTGTCCGCCGGTACCCACACCGGTGATCATCCAATCAAGTCCCAGCGGGAAATCTTCGAGGATTTCCTTGGCCGTACGGTCGGCGTGCACACGCACATTGGCCGGATTGTCGAACTGCTGTGGCATCCACGCATTGGGCAACGATGCGGCCAGCTCGCCGGCCCGCGCGATTGCTCCCTTCATGCCAAGCTCGCGCGGGGTGAGCTCAAACGTTGCGCCATAAGCGGCCATGATGCGACGACGTTCAATGGACATCGATTCCGGCATGACCAGCACCAGTGGATACCCTTTGACGGCAGCCACCATGGCCAGGCCAATGCCCGTGTTGCCCGACGTGGGCTCCACAATCACACTCCCCTTGGACAGCGCGCCGGATCGTTCGGCGTCCTCGATCATGGCCAGCGCGATCCGGTCCTTGATACTGCCGCCCGGGTTCGCGCGCTCTAGCTTCATCCACACTTCCACGCGTGAATCGAACATGCGTTGCAAGCGCACATGCGGAGTGCGGCCGATCGTATCAAGAATAGAGTTCGCGCGCATGGCAAGCCTCGTAGTAAGAGTATTCAGCAGTGTCGCGACGTTCGCGGCGGTATGCTAAATGTGAAACTCGATACCGTCATCGGTGGGTCTCGCGTCAACGATACTCTCAAACTGCACCCGCGAACGCGGCGGCACACTGTGCGTCAACCACACGTTGCCGCCAACCACGGTGCCTTCGCCCACCACCGTCTCGCCGCCAAGTATGGTGGCGTTCGCGTAGATCACGACATCGTGACCAATCGTTGGATGTCGTTTGCTCGCCGCCAATCGCTTGTGCACAGCCAAAGCGCCCAGCGTTACTCCCTGATAAATGCGCACCCGGTCCCCGATATTCGTTGTCTCGCCGATCACGACACCGGTGCCGTGATCAATGGCGAACCCGTGTCCGATCTGCGCGCCGGGATGAATGTCTATTCCCGTTTCGCGGTGCGCCCACTCGCTCATGAGTCGCGGAACCAACGGCACATGCTCGCCGTACAGCACGTGCGCGAGGCGATGCACCGCGGTGGCCAGAAAGCCGGGGTAGGCCAGTATCACCTCATCAACACCGTGCGCTGCGGGATCACCCGACGCCAGCGCCTCGGCATCCTCCAGAAGCGCATCGCGCACGTGTGCCAGCGAGCCCATGTAGCGCGACGCAATCGCGGGTGCGAACTCACTCTTCATCACAGACGCGACCGTTTCTTCGGTCAGGCGCTCGAGCTTGGCCAACTCCTCGTTGACCGCTTGCCCGTCGCACGCTGGCGTGACCACAAAATGTGGAAACAGCAGCTGCAGCGACTCACGCACCAGCACTTCGGCGCCCTCGCGCAGCTGCGCCGCGAAGGGATGCGCCTCGCGCGCGGCGATAACGGTACGGGCAAATGGAGGAGTCACAAACAGTGAGGAAGGGACGAAAGCTAAAAGGCGCCGAACTTGAATGTCAGCGTGCCAACCCCGCCGCTGAGTTCACTATCTCCGGCCAACGGCAACTCACTGCCGTCTACATACCGGTACCCGACACCGAGCGTTGTGCGAAACCAGCGCGTGACATTGACTTCGAGATTTACCGCCGGCTCGAGCACAAACACTTCCGATTCCAGACGCTGCGTAGCCACGCCTGAACCCGAGTTGCGCTCGGACTGATAGCTCGCCGTTCCGCCGCCCAGCAATGTGTAAAAGGTGATATGCGCAACACGCGATGGTTTCATGATGTACTCCAGTTCCAACCCACCATACTCGAATCCGAGCGAACCGTTGTCACCGTTGCCAAACTCAAAACCGGTGCGGATGTTGTCGCTCCTGGTGGAATACCCACCGAGGCCCACCACCAACTGCCGATTGATAATCAACCCGCCTCGTCCACCGGATACCACAGCGTCTTCACCGGCGATTCGTGTGAGCTTGAACACGGGACCACCAAACCCTCCAAACCGGGTGCCGCCTCGGCGGTCTACCAGTGTCTCATCACGCTGCGCTTCGGCCGGCACGGCGGCCAGAACACTGGCGAACAAACCGAGCAATGCAGCGTGTTTAATTGCTGACCATTTCATGCGAACTGCCTCCATTTCAGTGTGGGTGTTCCGCATTCCTACGCCGAAGGCGACACAGGGTTTCGTATCCGGTTGATCACGACCGTCGCGTTCAGCATGCCGCGAGACGTGTTACGAGACCCGTTGTGAAAACTGTGGCCAAACATATCGCAGCCTGGTTCGCCTATGGCCAACAATCAGCCCCGCTCCAGCGCTGACAGTCTGTCCGCTTCCGACTGTACCACGTAGCACTGCATGCCAACCGGAACAAAACCTACCGACTGCATCGCGGTGCGATACCACGCCGCAGGACGCGGACGCGGCCAGTCGGTGTCGCCCTCGTACTCATCGCCCTGCGCGAACAACTCGAGGTACGCCACTCCCGCTGATCGCCTCGCAACCTGCCGTAATCCCTGACGCAACGTAGCCGGAGTCAGATAATTGAGCATGCCAACGCACAAGATGAGGTCGAACGACTCCCGCGGTTCGAACAAGGTGTCAAGATCTGTAATACTGCCTTGAGCCAAGCCACGCTTCGTTCCGTGCGTTGTCACGGCCCACGCACTGGGATCAACACCCACGTATTGAACACGCGGACGACGACGCTTGAGTGCCACTCCCCACTGCCCTTCGCCACATCCCACATCGAGCACGCGACGCACTTTGCGCTGCATGATCCACTCGGTGAGGTGCAACACAAAATCCACTTGTCGCGCGAACTCGGCTGGCGTTCGGACACGATGCACCGCACTGCGATACCATTTTTCAAAGTATTCCGCATCGTAGCGCTTGGCGTCTGTCGCGCGCTCCGTCACAGAATACCCCAGAACATGCGGTCTACATCAATCGCCAACTGCCACGTGCCGTTGCGCAGGCCACGTGCCACATCCACGCGTAACAGATCATAGAACAGCAACGCACCCAATCCAACCGACGGATACACACCATCGCGCAACGGAGAAACGCGCACATCGTTTTGCGTGCCGCCCAACACCACCGCCTGCGCAAACGGAATCAGCTGCAAGCGCGCCGGACTGGCACCGTAGCGGCCGAGTGGAATGCTGGGAAAGGGCACCGGTACACGCCATTCCACTCGCGGTGAAAACAACAACGTCCCGGCCAACGAATGAAACGCATAGCCCGGGCCCGACCACGGACCACCGCCCAGTTGCAGCCATTGCGTGGGAATATTCTCGCCCACCGTGGCGCCCACGCGTGCACTCAACGCGAACTGCTGGTCACCGTATACTGGCCACTCCACACGCGCGTCGGATTCCACGCGCACCGCCCGCGCGTTTACACGAACACCGGCATCATCGAGCCCCCGACTGGCCGAACCGATCACGCGCCATTCCCACACGCTTTGTGGTGCGCCAACATCACCAAACCGATGGCGCTGTGACAGATCGACGCGCACACCGCGCAGTGACCACGCCGGTCGCACGGGCGCGAACGTACCGCTCACCGGTC
>JBBRDJ010000073.1:0-15423 GCA_038203945.1 Gemmatimonadales bacterium | reverse complement strand
CGCAACGACATACCAAAGGGCAGCGCGGTATCGACAATCGTGCGAATGTCGTCGGGTGCCGAACTCGCCAGCACGTAGGCACGAAGCAAAGACGGCTCCATTGGATCAAGCGATTGGACGGGATCATCGATCACGTGACCGTAGAGCACCGACGTATCGCGGCGTAGCAGGACCGACTGGCCAGTCGGCAGCCGCGACAGGCGGACTGGGGACGCCATATGCTCCGGCGGAAACCAATTTTCCTGGTCGACAGAGCGGGGCTTTTCCCATTGCCAGTCCGTGTCCAGCGCATCGAACGGCTGCGCGATGGCGCGATAGTCGGGGATGAGAGGTAGCCGATCGGGCGCATACTCTTTCACGGTGTACGGATACTCTGCCTGATTGCGCAACAGCTCCGCGTACTCCGCCAGGAAATTGTCCACGTCGTAGCCACCCCACCAGGTATGTGTGGGCCAGCCATAGCGCATGATAACTTCCTTGAGCGCCTCACCGGCCGCCGAACCGCGCCAATTGTAGCGCTCATCTTCATCGGTGACCGTACGCAGTGTGAGCAGGGTGCGACGCGCATAATGCTCCACGAAGCGCACGTTGTCTGGATTCTGCCACAGTGGTTGCGACAACCACCACGTGCGCTCAGCGATCTGATTCCACTCGCCGCACGTGCGACTGCGCAGATCCAGTCGCACGCTTTCCGGGAAGAGAACGCGTGGCGACGTGTCGGCGCAGACGGTCGCGGTGCTGGGTGATTGCAGCTGCAGACTTTTTTTGAAGGCGTTTTCAGCGTCCGCAACCGCGCCGGCTTTCGCATGTACCAAGCCTGCCAGCGCCGCACACCACGCCGATGCGGCGCCGCACTCTGCGGTGACTTGCAGTGCGCGGTCGTAAGCCTGATTGTCTATGAGAAATCGAACGCGTTGGCCTGCAATCCACTCATCGCCCGGAAACCGCGCCGAGGCCTCGGCGAGTTTCGTGAGCAGAGAATCGCGCATGGCGTAGGCCACGGCGCGCGACCTTAAGACCAGCGCGAGATCGATTCGTTCGCCTTCGTCGACCGTGATACCAATCTCTGCAGGGATCCAACGCGGACACACCGCCAGGTTATTCCCCTTTGTCTCAACGCGTGTCGCGACGCGCAGATTGAACTCCTGCGACCCGCCAGGAAGCGACGTCGCCGGCCGACCGAAGGACGCACGTCCCGTCGGGCGGACGCGGTATACGCTCTGAAACGGTCCATATTCTACATAGCAGGTGAGCGCATAGAGCCGAAGCACCTCGGGTGTGTTCACGCCGTAGGTTTCGTCATTGCGCACCAACTCCATGTTTATCCAGCCACCATTGCGTGCGATGATCGACTCTTGCCAGAGCCGTCGCCAGCGCGATTGAAATCGCCTGATATTTTTGGTGAGCTGCTTTCGCGTGTCAACGGATTCGCGTGACGCCGCATCGCGTTGCGCGCCGGCCCGGGCCGGCACAATGAGCGTCAGCGCGGCCATGGCGATCAGGCGACGAAGGCTTCGTCGCAGGTAACGCGGGCAACTGAGCAGAGCGATCATGACACAGTCGGTCGAAGTCAAATGAGCCGGCTCCGGGGCGCGGCGGTGGCGCGCGTCCCGTGGCGCACACGTTGCAACACGTGTACACCACGGGCCAGGAAAAATCAGCTCGTGATCTTCTTTTTCTTCTGCTGCTCAATCTTGATCATGTACTTCTCGAAGAAAAACTTCTGGATGTCCATCATGTTGATCTCGCGGCCCTGAATGTAGGACTGCTCGATGTTGGTGGTCATGTCCAGCGGCGTACCTGTTGTGATCAGCAACGTGGCCTGCTTGCCGACTTCCAACGATCCTACACGATCCGCCACGCCCATCAACTCGGCGGCGTTAATCGTCACGGCCTTGAGCGCCTCCTCCTCGGACAAACCAAATGCGACGGCCACACCAGCTTCCCACGGCAGGCGGTTGGTGTAGAGCGCGCCGGCGCCACCGGAAATCGCGAACTTCACGCCAGCGGCATGCAGTTTGGCTGGCGACGTATAGGCGCCGTCGTAGCCTTCGTAGTTGCGGTCCGGCGCGGCCATGGTGGAGGTAAGAATCACTGGCACGTTTTCGGCCACTAGCCGGTCGGCCACATGAATGGCGTCACGTCCGCCACGGATGACGAGGCGCAGTCCTTCTGCCTTGCCCCAGGTAATCGCGTCGTTCATCTGAGCCACACCGTCAGCTGCCACAACGACCGGGATCTCGCCTTTGAGCGCCGGAAGCATGGCCGCGTAACGGGAGTCAGTGCGCGTGGGCCCTCCGGCGGCAACGGCGGTTTGATACGCACGCGCTTCGGCGAAGAAATCCTTGAGCTGCTGCACCTGTTCGGCGTAGCCGAGCTGCGCCGACTGGGCTCCTCCTCCGCCGGGGCCACCACGACGCGGTCGCGCGTTGGGATTGGGCCAGTTGATGTTGAGTGCGGCCGCTCCCTTGATCGACATTTCTTCCCACGTCCAGCCTTCCAGTGACATGGCCGAAGACAGACCGGAAATCACTCCCCCCCCCGGCGTACTGAACGCCACCAGCACACCCGCCGAACGTGTGGTACCGATGTGCCGACTTTCCGCGTTCACCGCAACTTCGGCGCGCACGTTGGGATTGAAATCACCCAACTCATTGATGTCGTTGGACACATCCACCGATCCAATCTCCGACATGCCCACCGTGCTGTAGGCGTCAATGAGGCCGGGATAAATGTGCTTACCCGTGACATCCACCACGCGCGCACCTGCCGGAATGGCCACGTCGGTACCGATGGCTCTGATCACACCGTCTTGCAGCACGATCGTCCCGTTGGTAATCACACCATTGGTCACGGTGTGAATTGTGGCGCCACGAAGCACCACCGTCTGCTCCTGTGGCGGCACCGTCATGCGTACCTGCGCCGCTGCATGAGCAGGTAACAGCACGGCAGCGGCACTCGCCAAGAGTGCCATTGCCAGGGAGCGTGCAGACACGTGACGCTTCATGCGCTGCATCAGGCGTTTGATCTCTGATCTGTTCATGGACCGTGTCATGGTTGGTTGTTCTCCTGTCCGCGCCCGGGCGCCGGATCGTTGGTGGTCACTCTTGTCGGTGTGCCGACCGACAGGATCGCCTGAATCAGTTGCGTGCGCTGACGAGCGACGTCCTCACGCAAGACAGCGTCTTCTTCGAGCGAGAAGTAGCGTCGTCCGTCTACCCACGTCTGTTCGGCGCGCGTGAACTGCGAAAGCGGATTGCCATTCCAGATCACAAAGTCGGCGTCCTTGCCCGCTTCAAGCGAGCCGACGCGATCATCAATTGCCACGGCCTTGGCGGCCTGATTGGTGACCGTGGAGAGCGCCATGACCTCCTCAACACCGGAGCGCAGCAACTTGCCCGCCTCCCAGTTCATGCGCGTGGAAATTTCCGCGTCGTCTGAATGTAGGGCCGTGACTACACCGGCTTCCATGAGCATGCGGGCGTTGTAGTTGGTGGCGTCGTAGGACTCGAGCTTGAACGCACCCCAGTCGCTCCATACCACCGCTGCGACACCCGACGCGGCCAGCTCAGAGGCGATCTTGTAGGCTTCGACACCGTGCTGCAGCGCTTGCACCTTGAAGCCGAACTCTTCGGCCAAACGGATCAGCACCAGGAACTCGTCGGCACGATATCCGTGCGACGATATCAGGAGCTTCTGGTTGAGGATATCGAGAATCGCTTCCATGCGCAGATCCTTGCGCGGCGGAATGCCCTTGCCGTCGGCTTCCCAACGCTTCCACTCCTTTTCGTAATCACGCGCCGCGAGGAAGTGATCACGAATGATTTCTCGCGTTCCCATGCGCGTGTTGGGATAGCGATTGGGGCTGCGCTTGGGATTCTCACCGAGCGCGAACTTCACGGTGCGTGGCGCGTTTTCGATCTTGAGCTCTTCGGGCAACGAGCCCCAACGCGACTTCACAAACACGTTTTCTCCACCAATCGGGTTGGCGGAGCCGTGCTTGACCATTTGCGTGGTAAGGCCGCCGGCCAACTGGCGGTACAACCAGATGTTGTTGTGCGAGAGTACATCGCCCATCTGCACTTCGGGGACAATGGCAAACCCACTTTCATTCACCGAGCTGACACCCGTGTGCGTGTGCGGATCGATGAGTCCCGGGGTCAGATGCTTGCCGGTTGCGTCAATCACCACCGCGCCACTGGGCGCTGACAGGTTGGTGCCAACCTGTACCACCTTGCCGGCCCGCACGAGCAGGTCGGCGTTTTCGAGGCGACCCTGTGGTCCCTGTGTCCATACGGTGGCGTTGCGCACCACAACCGCCGCCGGCTGCTGCGGGGGCGCGCTTCGGCCGTATTCCATCATCGGACGCACGAACGGCAGGTCAATCTGCGGCACTTTCATGGCCACCGTGCCACGCGCCGCGCCTTCATACGGCTCCGTGCGCGTGCCCCGGAACGACGGATCTTCGCCGTTGGGCATTGCACTCCAACCGAAGAACTCGTCGCCACTCACCGAGCCGGCCATCAGCACCCGGCCCTCAAAGCCAAGCTGTTCGCCCGGAAAGGTCAGCTCAAGGCGTCCCGTTTCGGCGACGACACGAGCCGATGTGAGCGTGATGGCTTTGCGGTTTGTCGGCTCAATCGTGCCGCGGATACGGTTGATTGGCCCCTCGAGCACCAGCAGTGCCTTAAAGCCGAACGCGTCTTCCGACGCAATGGTCCAAGTGCCGCGTGGATCGATCTGCGGCGGACGGGTCACGCCGTATCGCGTACCCTGCACCCAGACATCGCGCACGGCGGCCTCTTCCGAGAAGAGATCACCGTCGGTGACCACCAGATTGGCCACCTTGCCCGCGGCGATCGTGCCGTGCGTACGCTCGAGGCCCAGCCAGTTGGCAGGAACGGTGGTCAGTGCCGCCAGCGCCTTATCGGCGGTGAGCCCGCGGGCCACAGCGATGCGCAGATTGGGGAGAAACTGGTTGAGCGACGAAAGGCCGTCGGTGGTGAGCGCAAACGGCACACCCGCGTTGGCCAGCTGCGCTGGGTTGGTGGGCGCCAGGTACCAGTGGCGAAGCTGTGCCAGCGATGCATTCAACGCTGCTTCCGGACTGGCCACATCAGGCGCATCGGGGAAGTCGATCGGCACAATGAGCGGATCCTTGCGGTCCTTGAGCACATCGATGAGCCGATACTCCAGTCCATTGCCACGGAACCATGGCTTGAGTTTGTACTCGGTTGCCAGCTTGTGCGCGCGCAGGTATTCCTCTTCGCTGTCGGTCTGGAACAGCACCGCTTGCGTTCCATTTACCGCACCGGCAAGCGCGTCGAGTGCTTCGCTGGTCTCCGGCGGCAGGCCGGCTCGCCCGCCGGTTTGGTACGCGGCCTGGGCACGGATGTACCACTCAGCGTCCATGAATGTCTGCTTCATGAGCGCGATGGTACCCATCGACGAGTTGGGGTACGACCCGCCCAATGCGAACGACCGCTGGAAGCCCACCGACTGAACAAGGTCCGGGCGCAAAACGCGCTCGCGCACTCCAACGTCACTGAGGTTCACCACCGAGGCCTGGCCGCGGAAGATGCCCTGCCGGGGGACGGCCAGCGCGGCACCGAAGCCCAGCGAGCGGAGCGCTGCGCGGCGGGTGGCGTCGTCTTTCAGGTTAGACGTGGTGCTATACCACGCGCGCACCTGCGGATTCCAGTGCGTGGGTCCCACGTCACCGCCCTCGGGCACGGCGTCCACGCCGAGGTCGGCGTTGGCGTCAATAAAACCCGGATAGACCGTCTGCCCCTCGAGCTGCCAGATGCGTGCGCCAGCGGGCGGCTGCACGTTCGTGCCCACTTGGGTAATGAGCCCATCGCGAATGATGATGGTGGCGTTGTTCAGCACCTGACCTGGTGCCGTAACTACGCGTGCGCCAACGAGGGCGTGGAAGCCCGCGCTGGTCTCGCGCAGTCCGCTCACGGGCTCGGTGCGAGAGGATTGCTGGGCCTGCAGTCCGCTTGACAGCAGGGCGCTGAGACTCAGAAGGGAGAGAAATGCTCTCACGAAGGACTCCGTAAAGGACGGCCGTGGTCGCAGGACGGCCGAGAGGTGGGGAAGTGCGGGGCGCCTGCTGCGCCTGAGGGTGGTGTCAAAGTGTGCGAATACCAACACTGTACTATGGCGGTCGGGACGGTCAGGCACCACCTCATGAGAGTATGAACGCGGGCGCGGTTTTGTACGGCCCGTGCCTGCGTCGGGTTCCCGCGAGCACGACTGCACCAAACTGATACGCTGAGGCGTAACTTACGGTTGCGACTTCGTGAATGACCAAGCGATTTGGTCAGCTGCGGAACTCGTCACCTTCCATTTTGGAGATCCCGATGAAATCAGTCACCATCCTGAGTGCGATTGCCCTGTGTGCATACTCGGCCGGCTGCGGTAACACGGCCGACGGCGTGAAGCAGGACGCGGATATCGCGGCAGACAGAACTGAGCAGGCAGCGGACGATGCGGGTACAAAAATAGAGGGCGCGCTGCAAACCGGAGAAGTCAAGGCGGCCATTGTGGCCGATACGCGCGTGGGAGCAGGTGATATCAACGTCGACACCAACGAGTCGACGAAGACGGTCACGCTAAACGGCAGCGTGAAGACAGAGGCGGAAAAAACGTTGGCTGGCGAGGTCGCGACCTCGAAGTCGTCGGGATACACGGTGGTAAACAATCTTGCCATCAAGCCTTAGGCCGTCCCGATGATCCGTGGATATCGCAGTGAAGGCGGGCGGCTGATTCTGGCGGAGCCGCTGCCCGAGAGTCTGGAGACGCTCGTCTGGATCGATCTGGTCGACCCCACGGCAGCAGAGGAAAGCAGTTTGGAGCGCGAGCTCCACATCGACATCCCGACCAAAGAAGAGATGGACGAGATCGAGATTTCGTCCAGGATTTACACCGAGGATGGTGTCGCGTTCATGACCACCATTTTGCCCGCGCAAACGGATGGTGACGATCCATTGATGCTACCCATCAGCTTCGTGCTCGCCCACAACAGGCTGATCACGGTGCGCTATCACGAGCCGCGGGCGTTTCAGACGTTCCCGGTCCGCGCCGCCAAGTCACAGTTGGGATGCGAAACCGGTGAGGGCGTCTTTCTCGCGCTGCTTGAGACAATCGTCGACCGGCTGGCTGATGTGCTCGAGCGCGCGGGTCGCGACATTGATGTGATCTCTCGCGGCGTGTTCCAGCGCAACAACGGGAAGCCTACCAAAACAAAGGATTTTCAGGCGGTGCTGGAGAGCATTGGACAAAAGGGTGACCTCATCTCAAAAATGCGCGACAGCCTGGTCACGCTCGACCGGCTGGTTGGGTTCTACGCGCAATGGACGCTACAACGCAAGAGCGCCAAAGACGTGCGCGATCGGGTCAAGACGCTCTCTCGCGATGTACGCTCGCTGGCGGATTACGACAGTTTCCTGTCACAGAAGATTACGTTTTTGCTCGACGCGACCCTTGGCATGATCAGCATCGAGCAGAACGCCATCATCAAGATTTTTTCGGTTGCGGCGGTCGTCTTTTTGCCACCGACGCTCGTGGCATCGATCTACGGCATGAACTTCGTGCACATGCCCGAACTCAAATGGATGTTCGGGTATCCGCTTGCGATTGGGCTCATGATCAGTTCGGCGATTCTTCCCTACCGCTATTTTTTGCGCCGCGGGTGGTTGTAACAGACACCAACTTGCGTGGAGTGGGTGGCGATGTGCTTATCACGCCGCCTCCGAAATCGTTCACTCCGGCTCGCGGCGTTGCAGGCTTGGCGCGCTTCCCGCTGTTGACGCTGTTCCGTGGGCTCCCGCAGACGCTTCGGCGGGCGCTGACGCGGACGCTGCCGAGAATCGCGCCGATATCGAAACCGTCACGACGGGGCCGACGCGTACCGTTCCCAGCAAACGCGAAATTCCCTTGGTGATGCCATACTCGGCGAGGCTGACCGGAAACACGGCGTCAACAATCCACGCCTGAGTTGCGGTATGCGGTGCGTTGCGCGGAACGGTACCCATTCCAGCACCTGACTCAGTCCTCGTTGCGGTGTCAAAGCGCACACGTGCGCGCGCGATCACAGCTCGCGTCACACCTCGCACAGTGAACGAACCAAATATCTGCGCAGAATCTGCCGTGGTCGTGGACAGTACACGAATGGAGTCGGCGGTAAAGCGCGCCACCGGATGCGCTTCCGTTTCGAGCGCTTCGCGCATGTGTTTGTCGCGCAGGCCATTGCCGGTGGTGAGCGAATCCATTCGCACCTCCACACTCCCACGAGCCAACACCACAGATGTGCCACGCACCATTCCCGACATTGCCGTCGTGTTGCCGCGAAAGCTGCCGAACGTGTAATCGGCGGCGAACTGCGCCGAGCCTTCAGCCAGTTGCCACGTACCGGTCTGCGCCCAACCGGTCGACGCCACGAACAGGGTGGCGCAGCAAACGAGGGCCACGATGCGCAATCCACGTTGCGTAAGACGCACGCGCCGCCCTAGCGAACTTTCCACTGTGTTGTAAGTCGAATGGTTGCGCCGTCGCGAGGAACGGCGTACGCCTGCGCACCAAGTCCAAGACGCGGCGTCATGGACGCGGCCAGGTTTGCCATGAGCGTGGCACGGGTGAAGTTCTGCTCCACACGCGTTTCGTCGAGCAAGCCAAATCCGTTCCGGAACCCGACGCGAAAGCGCGGTCGCAAATGTGTCGCGCCTGCACCGAGGGAAGCGCTCACGCGCGAACTCAGTTGCGTTCCCAAGAGGAACTCCAGTCCGTACGCGTTGGGTGCATAGCGGTCGTTCGATGGTTCCGTGCCAAAACATGGCTGCGTCGGATCGCCCTGCAGTGCGCTTCGGGCACAGGTGACGGGTCCGTCCACATATCCAATGGTGCCGTGCGCGCGTAGCATGGCGGTCACCGCGGGCGTGACCCGTGTCGTGTATGCAAGCGCTAAGCCGAGGAGCGATGGCGTCGCATCGGCTACCGTCACCGGCGGCAAATAGCTCACTTCTACCATCACGCCTCCCGGCAAGCCCACCGCCACGCGCGGCCGAGGTAACACGCGACTGAGCTGCGTATTTTGCCCCTTCTCAACAAAACATTCGTCGCTGCGCTGAATCGACGCTGCCGGCTCCGGAATCGCCGAGAGCTCGAGGCCCACCACGATCTCACCGCGGTTGAGCGCCGGCCCGGGCAGCGCCGACGCAAAGGCGAGCGGGATGGCAGAAAATGCCAGCAGGCGCCCTTCACTGCTTCGGGCGGACGGTGTGCACACACTTTGTGCGGGCAACGATCGGGCAGCCCATGGCGAGAAAGCGGCCATTAGTAGCGCCATGACGAAGGCGTCGCGCGCACGGGTGCGGGTCCTCACGTAGTCACTCACGTAGTCACTCACGTGGTCACTCACGTGGGCACTCACGTGGGCACTCACGTGGTCACGGTAAGTTGCTGCTCGGCCGCATTGAGACTCACCGGGTACGCGACCAGTTGGCGTGTTGCCGGACCCGTGACAACTTGGCCGCGCGTGTCAAACTGCGAGCCATGACACCAGCAGTTGATGCGATTGGACGAAAACTCGCTGACGAGACAACCCGAGTGCGTGCAGACGGCGGTAAACGCGCGAAAATCAGAATCACTCAAGCGCAGCACAATCACCGGCGGCAAAGACGGCACGATGAGGAAGCCGTTGTTCTGCCGGAGCGCTGCTACCTGGGTGAGATTGATGCGAAGCGACGTTCCGACTCGTTCAACACCAACCGGATTTGGGATGGGCGTCCCGGGAGGTCCAGGCGCGGGTGTGCCCGGCCCGCTCACATCCCCACCGCCGCCGCAGGCCGATAAGAGCATTGCTCCGATGGCCGCGGCCGCGGCCGAGGTCACGAAGCCTCGGCGGTCGAGCACTGGGCCACTCACAGTGAGCGAATTTGAGATCGGTTCCATAGTACAAGGATTCAGGCCAGGGTGCGCTTCGATGCACGACACAGTGCGGGTATCGCACGATGCCGACCGCAGGGGAGGGCCTTCGCGCCCACCCAGCGTGTGAACTGTCTTGGACGAGGTGCTTGTTCCGAGTATATAATGACCCGATGAGACTGGTTCGTGATCAATTCGGCGCCGTGGACTCGCGCCTCGCCGTAGACCGATGGCCACGCTGGTTTGTTGCACTGCTCGCGGCAGGCGCGCTCGCGAGCGTGATGTTGCCGCCAGCCGCGCTCGTGGCGCAGTCGGTTACGGCGGCTCCGCCTGCCACGCCTTCACGGATCATTCGAACGCTTGGCGCTACGCGCCTGTCCGCCCCGATCACGCTTGACGGCGTGGTGGACAGCACGGAGTGGGCCGGCGTGACACGCACGGGCAAGTTCATTCAGTATTTCCCCTTCGACACCGCGCCGGCTCAGGCGCCGGTGGAGTTCATGATGGCGTATGACAACGAGACACTCTACCTCGGCGCCATCATGTACGAGGATCGCAAGGGTGGTTTCGTGTCGGCATCCTTGCGCCGAGACTATCGCGGCAGCGCCAACGATGGCGTCACGCTGGTGCTCGACCCGTGGCGCGATGGCACAACGGGTGTGTTTTTCGGGGTAAACCCATACAACGTGCAGCGAGAAGGGCTGATCGTGAACGGCGGAGCGAACGGTGAGGACTTCGACCGTTCCTGGGACAACGTCTGGTCAAGCGCCACATACCGCGGCGATGGCTACTGGTCAGTGGAAATGGCCATCCCATTCAATGCGCTTCGATTCAATGCGGGTGATACGACGTGGGGTGTGAACTTTTACCGCATTGACAGCAAGGCCAACGAGCGCACCACGTGGAGTCCGATTCCTCGGCAGTTTCAGTTGTACAGTCTGGCCTATCTGGGTGAGCTGCGTTGGGACAAACCCTTAACGGCCCGCGGCGGAGGGGTCACACTCATTCCTTATGCGGCCGGTGATGCCACGCGGCAGTTCGACGCGGGGTTGCCCAGACAGTCGGGCGGCGATGTGGGTCTCGATGCGAAAATCATGCTCACCCCCTCACTCAACCTCGATCTCACGATCAATCCGGACTTCTCGCAGGTGGAAGTCGACGAGCAGCAAACGAACCTCGATCGCTTCGAACTATTCTTTCCTGAACGGCGTCAGTTCTTCCTGGAGAATGCCGACCTGTTTGCCGGATTCGGTTTCAGCAATGCGCGTCCGTTCTTTTCCCGACGCATCGGTATTGCGATCGATTCGAGCACGGGGCAGAACGTGCAAAATCGCATCATTGGCGGCGCGCGCGTGAGTGGGAGGCTGAGCGACGACTGGCGTCTTGGCTTGATGTCGATGCAGGCGGCGTCAGACGGCGCCATCGGCGTCGGGGCGCGCAACTATGCAGTAGCCGCCGTGCAGCGCCAGCTCTTCGCTCGCTCCAACCTCTCGCTCATTGCCGTCAACGAGCAGAACACGGAAGGTGGCCCACTCGATCCGCGCCGCCCCAACGACGTTTCGGCGAGTCGCCTGCTCGGTGTGGATTACAACCTGGCGTCGGCCGATGGCGCATGGTTCGGCAAGTTCTTTCATCACCAGCAGATCACCGAAGGTGCGGCCGGCGACGCGTACTCGCACGGTGTGTTGCTGCAGCGCAACGAGCGGTTGTGGCGCGCGCAATGGGAACATCAGATTATCGGGGACGGCTTCGATGTTCGCACGGGCTTCGTACCGCGCCGTGGATTTCAGCGCATCAACCCTGAGTTGGAGATCAGCCGATTCCCCGCTGGTACGCCGATAAACCGGCACGTATTCCGCGTAGAGGGAGGCTTCACATGGGATGATCCGTGGGGGCTTACCGACCGCACGCTCTCGGCGCGCTATGCGGCCGAGTTCCGCAATACGGGACAGTTCAATCTGACTGCGCGCTCGCGCTATACTCAGCTGTTCGCGCCCTTCCGACCAGTGCGCGGTAGTGGTCTGGCCTTTGCGGCTGGTGAGTCGTATGAGCAGCCTGAGGCCGAAGCCAGCATCACGACCGATCCGCGCAAAGTGGTATCCGGGACATTTCGCGTGCGTGGGGGCAGGTACTTCAATGGCACGCTGCGCCAGACTTCCGGATCACTCAACTATCGCTGGCGACAGTACGCGACCGGCGCGCTGACGTGGAACGCGAGCCAGATCGATTTGGCTCCGGGCTTTGACGACGCCACGCTGTGGTTGGTGGGCTCACGTATTGATGTGACCTTTACCACGTCGCTGTTCTGGACAACGTTTACGCAGTACAACAGTCAGTTCGACAATCTCAATATCAACAGCCGACTACAATGGCGTTTCCTGCCGGCCTCTGACTTGTTTGTGGTGTATACCGATAATTATGTACCCGATGGCCTGCGTCCAAAGAATCGCGCGCTGCTGGCCAAAGTCAGCTGGTGGTTGAACTTGTAGACCGCATCGTGCCTTTTGTCACAAGGGTCCGTTGTCACGCAAACAGTGTAGCGTGTATGGTTCGCCGTCCAGACTGCTTTCACCCCCGTCCGCCTCATGCGAACTGTCCAGGCCGCACCTGACGACTTAAACACATCAGCTCCACTCGCCGAACTGCGGCGCGAACATGGTGCTTTGGTTGTGGTGCTGAGCGGCGAGTGGAGCCTGTCGCGTAGCCCGCTCCGGTTTGAAACGCTTGTCACACGTGATGCACTTACAGCGCCCAAAGTGCATTCGTTGCGCTTTGATGCAACGGACCTTGGGCGCTGGGACAGCAGTCTGTTGGTGTTTCTCGAGCAAGTGCGACAGTTCTGTGAAGCCGAACAGCTCGAGCTCGATGTGTCGACGCTACCTGAGCAGATCAATCGGCTGCTGGTCCTGTCGCAAGCCGTGCCCGAGCGTGCAACGCCCAAGGAACCGGCCACGGAATCACGCCTCACGCAACTGGGCCACGCGGGACTTCGATCGTGGGCGACTGTGCAGTCGGCACTCTCCTTTCTGGGTGACGTGGCGCTGGCGGTGACGAAGTTGGCACGCGGAACCGCGCACATGCGCTGGCGTGAGTTCTGGGTTGTGGTGCAATCCAACAGTTCAGGCGCGCTGCCGATCGTCACGCTGATCGCATTGCTCGTTGGTGTGATCATTGCGTTTCTGGGTGTGGTCGTGCTCGAACGCTTTGGTGCAGGGTACTATGCGTCATATCTGGTGGGCTTTGGCATGCTGCGCGAAATGGGCGCACTTATGACAGGCATCATCATGGCCGGACGCACGGGCGCGGGCTTTGCGGCCGAGCTTGGCAGCATGAAGATCTCTGAGGAAATCGATGCGTTCGTGACACTTGGAGTGTCACCGGTGGAGCATCTCGTCCTGCCTCGTATGCTGGGCATATTCTTCATGATGCCGCTGCTCACACTCTACGCCGATTTTGTTGGCATTCTGGGTGGTATGGCCGTCACCGTATCACTACTCGACGTGTCGACCACCCAGTTTGTCGGCGGAATGCTCACTGCCGTGACAATGGTCGACGCAGTATTGGGCTTGCTCAAAGGCGTGGTGTTTGGCGTGCTGATCGGTTTTGCTGGCTGCTGGAAGGGCTTGGAGACAGGCAGCGATGCTGGCGCGGTGGGTCGTGCAGCCACCTCGGCCGTGGTCGTGGGTATAACGCTGATCATCGTGGCCAACGCCGTGATCGATTGGCTGGCGGCCCTGTTGAAAATATGAGCGATCAGAACGAACCGGCGATTGACGTCAGCAATCTGACCATGAGGTATGGCGACCTTGTGATCATGAACGATTTGAACTTCTCAATCGAACGCGGCGAGATATTTGTCATCATGGGTGGCAGCGGCAGTGGCAAGAGTACGCTGCTCAAGCATCTCATTGGGCTCAAGAAACCGGCCGAGGGTACGATTCTTTTTTCCGGCGAAAAGTTCGACCTTGAAAACGACGCCAGTCGGCACAGGATACTGCGAGACATGGGCGTGCTGTTTCAGAGCGGCGCGCTTTGGAGTGGGCTCACTCTGGCCGAGAACGTGGCGCTACCACTGGAGGAGTTTACGGAACTTGACGCGAGGTCGATTGCCGAAGTGGTGTCGTTCAAGTTGGCCCTCGTGGGGCTCCGTGGATTTGAGACGTTTTATCCGTCCGCGATCAGTGGCGGCATGCGCAAGCGTGCGGCACTCGCCCGTGCTCTGGCGCTCGATCCTGCAGTGCTGTTTTTCGATGAACCGTCCTCCGGACTTGACCCGATCAGCGCCAGTCGACTCGACGACCTGATTCTGGAGCTGAAAGCGAGCTTCGGCACCACGATCGTCATTGTCACTCACGACCTTGAAAGTATCTTCCGCATTGCCGACCGCGCACTGTTTCTGGACATTTCGAAAAAGACGATGACTGCACTTGGTCCGCCGGCCGAACTGCGCGACAATCCACCAAGCGATGAAGTGCACCGCTTTCTCACCCGTAGCAGCGACGGACCCGCATGAGCAGACGCGCGAACCCCGCCACCATCGGCCTGTTCATTGTTGGTGCCCTGATATTGGCCGTGGTCGCCGTGGCGACACTGGCGTCGAGCGCATGGTTTGAGCGGCGCACCACCTTCATCGCCTTTTTCCCGGAATCTGTGAATGGCCTGGAAAATGGCGCTCCAGTCAAGTTTCAGGGGGTGCCTGTGGGTCGCGTCACTGAGATCATGATCCAGATCAATCAGCAGGAGAAGACATTTCAGGTGCCCGTGAAATTCGAGATCGAAGTCTCCAGACTCACCACACACCTCGGCACCTACGTCAATCTGCGCGATACGCTGGTGTTGCGTCAACAGATTGAGAACGGACTGCGCGCACAGCTGCAGACGGAGAGCCTGGTTACCGGACTGCTGTATGTTGAACTTGCCTATCGCAGTGATACTACTCCGCCGCGCGTGGCCAACGGCTACGAAAAATGGCCGGAAATTCCTACCACGCCATCGTTGATGGCTGCACTGGGCGGCGGCGCCGGCAGCCTGCTCGCTGAGGTGATGAAAATTCTCAATCGCGTTAACGATATGCTGGTTGATGTCAACATACCGGAAATCAATCGCGCGGTTGTGCAATCGGCTCGTGCAGTCGAAGAGCTGGTGAGTTCGCCGGAAATCAAGGCGGCGATGCGGGAGATGCCGGGCCTGGCAAACCAGATCAATCAGACGATGGCAGATGTAGCCAGTCTCGCGACGCGCGCCGAAGCGGCGATCGACCCCATGCAGACGCAGATCACGGGCGCTTCAACCGAAGCGATTGCCACGTTGCAGGCATTACGAAAAACGCTCGACGAAACACACGGGTTGCTATCTGCCGACGGGGCGACGGGCTACGCGCTTCAGGGCGCGCTCACGAGTATGCAGCAAGCGGCTGAAGCGTTGCGCGTACTGATCTCGTCGCTTGAGAACAATCCGGACATGCTCTTGCGCGGCAAAAGGCCGCCGCCAAACTGA
>JBBRDJ010000072.1:0-15596 GCA_038203945.1 Gemmatimonadales bacterium | reverse complement strand
TGGCGCTCGATTCACCGGTGTGGGCCGACCAGGCGTTTGGCGTGGAGATCAGCCTCGGCGTGATGCCGTCGGACGATGTCGCTCCAGCGCGTGAGCATGCGCATGGCACCGATGCCGTGCCGGCGCGAACACGTTCGGCGTGGGCCAACGTGCGCTACACACCGTTGCCAAGCTTTCCGGCCTCCTCGTTTGACCTGGCGTTGCTGGTGCCAACCGATTGCTCCGCTGGCCAGGTAGAGTCGGTGCTGCGTGAGTCGGGCGGTGAGCTGCTGGAAGCGCTCGAACTGTTTGACGAGTTTCGTGGCGACGGCGTGCCTACGGGCTTCAGGTCACTGGCGTGGCGCCTGACCTTGAGGCATCCTGAACGGACATTGCGCGACAAGGAAATTGACGGGCGCCGGGCCCGTCTCCTGCAGACCCTCGAACGAGAGCTTGGTGTCCGACCCCGCACGTCCTGAGAGCGCTGGCCGCTCTGCGCTCCTCGAACTCGAGTCCGTCATCCGTCATGTTACGGAGCAGCTCGCCGGTTATCGTCGTCGCGCGCTTTCGGCGGAGGCGCAGGTAAAGGAAATGGAAATCGCCACTTCCCGCGCGGCCGATCTGGCTCGGGCGGGTGAGGCGGCCAGGCGCCAGATTGTGGCCTTGGAGCGCGCGTTGGCTGAGGCGGAGTCCTCGACGGCGGCGGCGGTCGAGGCGTCGGCGGGTGCGTTGGCCCGGGCGGCGGCGCTTGAAGCCGCACGTGGCGGCACGGAGTCACCGGCCGATGCGGCGCTCGTGGCGGAGAACACCGCATTGCGTGATCGTCTGCAGGAAGCAACGGAGCGCACGCGACAGATCAGTGATCGGGTGCGCTTTTTGCGGCAGCAGATCGGGAACGGAGGCGACAAGTGACCGATTGGCGAAATGTGGTGAAGGTCCGGATCGTCGGCGAGGAGTACACTCTGCGAACGGAAGCCAGCGAGGCGCACACGCGGGCAGTGGCCGAACATGTGGACAAGATTACCCGCGCCATTCTGGACAGCGGCGCGGTGGTGGAGACGCATAAAGCGGCCATTTTGGCAGCGCTGCAGATAACCGATGAACTGTTCACAGAGCGTGCGGTGGCGGCCACACTGGCCGACGATATCCGCTCGTTGGCCGGTGAGCTCCGGCCATTGTTGCCTCCAGCCAAGCGCGGCGAGGACGGCGGCCCAGTGTAGACGCCCGGAACCTTCGCCGCTGTGGCTCGATGGTTGCGGTCACCGAAATTCGCCCGTAGGTTCCCGTTGTGTATAAGAGTGTGTAACAGGTTGCGCGCTGATTCCCCCGCAGCGCGACCGTGACTTCGATTCCGCGCGCAATCGCGGTGGAGTGATAGATCCATGGACAGCTTTCTGCTCGCCGCGATTGTCGGCGCGCTAGGCGCGGTCGTGGCGGTACTCACGTTTGTCTTCGGACGACGGGCCGGTGCCGCCAGCGAGCGTGATCAGCAGCGTATATCAAATACTACGGCTCAGGAAACGGCCAAGCGTTTTACGGATGAGGCCACGCGCGAAGCGGAGAACATCCGCAAGGGCGCCGTGGTGGCGGGCAAGGAAGAACTCATTCAGCTGCGTGATCAGTTGGAGTCCGACGCGCGCTCGCGACGTGGCGAAGTGGAACGTGATGAACGCCGCTTGCAGGATCGGGAAGACCAGCTGGGAAAGCGAGCCGAAGGATTCAACGGTCGCGAGCGTGAACTCGCGGCGCGCAGCGGCGTGCTCGACACGCGCGACGCCGCGATTGCCGAACGTGAGGTAGAGGCCCAGCGGCTGGTTTCCGAACAGCAGCGTCGCCTCGAGCAGTTGGCCGGATTGTCCGCCGCCGACGCGAAAGCTGAGATAATTCGTCGGCTTGAGGACCAGGCCATCGCCGATGCCGCCAGTCGGCTGCGTGAGATTCGCGAATCGGCCAAGCGCAACGCTGATCGGGAAGCGCGCAAGATTGTCGCGCTCGCCGTGCAGCGCGTGGCCGCCGAAACCACCGCTGAGACAACGGTCAGCGCTGTGTCGCTGCCGAACGATGAAATGAAAGGGCGCATCATTGGTCGTGAGGGGCGCAATATTCGCGCCTTTGAGTTGGCTACCGGTGTGGATGTCATCATTGACGACACGCCGGACACCGTGGTGGTGTCCTGTTTTGATCCCGTGCGTCGCGAGACCGCCCGTCTGGCTCTCGAAAAATTGGTGAGCGACGGACGCATTCATCCCGGTCGTATTGAAGAGGTGGTGGCCAAGGCGCGCCTCGAAGTGGACGCGCAGATTCTCGACACCGGCGAACAGGCAGCCTACGAAGTGGGCGTGGCCGGTTTGCATCCGGAGCTCATCCGTCTGATTGGCCGCATGCGGTGGCGCACGAGTTATGGGCAGAACATTCTCGCCCACAGCAAGGAAGTGGCGTGGCTCGCGGGTATGATGGCCGCCGAGCTCGGACTGGATGTGGCGTTGGCCAAGCGTGGCGCGTTGTTGCACGATATCGGCAAGGTGCTCACGCATGAGCATGAGGGCACGCACGTACAGTTGGGCGTTGAGGTGGCCACGCGGTACGGAGAGCATCCGCTCGTGGTGAACTGCATTGCCGCGCACCACGATGATGTGCCGCACGAAAGCGAAGTCTCGGTGCTGGTCCAGGCCGGCGACTCCATCAGCGGGTCTCGTCCGGGTGCGCGTCGCGAAGCGTTTGAGACGTATGTGAAGCGACTCGAAGGGCTCGAGAAGATTGCCGCCAGCTATCGTGGGGTGGAGCGTGTCTTCGCGATCCAGGCCGGTCGCGAAGTGCGCGTGGTGGTTACGCCCGATCAGGTGGACGACGTGCGTGCGGCAACGTTGTCGGAAGAAATCGCGCGTCGTATAGAAAGCGAGCTGCAATATCCGGGACAGATCAAGGTGGTCGTGATTCGCGAAACGAGGTCAGTGGATTTTGCCCGCTGAACGCATTGACGGTGTGGCCATCGCGGCCGGCATTCGCGACGAAGTGGCGCGCGAGGTGGTGAAGTTGCGCGCGCGTGGCGTCGTACCGGGGCTCACTGTGGTTCTGGTGGGTGACGACGCCGCCAGCGCCGTGTACGTGGCCAACAAGGAAAAGTCTTCCAGAATTGCGGGCATGGAAAGTGAGACGATTCGCCTGGCCGCCGGCACCTCGCAGGCGGAGTTGCTGGCGTTGGTGGAACGACTGAACACCGACGTGCGCGTGCACGGCATTCTGGTGCAAATGCCGTTGCCGTCGCAGATCGATGCCGATGTCGTGATTCGCCACATCGCACCCGAAAAAGACGTGGACGGATTTCATCCCGTGAATGTTGGCAAGCTGCTCATCGGACATACGGATGGCTTCATGCCATGCACACCGTCCGGTGTGATTGAAATGCTGATTCGCTCGGGTGTAGAGACGAGAGGCGCCGAAGCGGTGATCGTTGGGCGCAGTAACATCGTGGGCAAACCCATGGCCGCGATGCTGGTGCAACCACGCGCGGGCGGCGATGCCACGGTCACCATTTGTCACAGTCGCACGCGTGACTTACACGCGCACACACGACGCGCGGACATTTTAATTGTCGCCGCTGGTCGTGCTGAAATGATTCACGGTGAGCATATCAAGCCTGGTGCAACGGTTATCGATGTGGGCATGAATCGCGTCGCTGATGCGTCACGCGCATCGGGTTCGCGCTTGTGCGGTGATGTGCATTTTGCGAGCGCTGAACAGGTAGCCGGTCGTATTACACCAGTGCCGGGCGGCGTGGGCCCGATGACCATTGCCATGCTGCTGCGCAATACCGTGCGGTCGGCAGAGCGCGTGGCGCAGGCGCGGGCGCAATAGTGCCGCGCGCGTCGTCACGTGACACGGCTGGCGAGTACGACGACGGCCGTGCGTTGTCTGGGGGATACATTGACAGTTCGCCCGGTGCGTCGCCGGAAACCCCGCTGGCGGTACACGACCTGACGTCGGCCGCCAAGGAACTCGTGGAAGGCGCGTTTCCACCGCTGTGGGTACGCGGTGAGGTGAGCGATTTCAAGGCACATCGCAATGGGCATTGGTATTTCGCGCTGCGAGATGCGCAAGCGCAGGTGCGCTGCGTGGTGTGGAGCACGCAGGCGCGTCGCTTTCCGGCGCCACCCGATGATGGCATGCAGGTGGTCGCGTTCGGACAAATGACGGTGTGGCCCGTGCGCGGAGACCTGCAGTTCTCCGTGCGCGCCATGGAGGCCGACGGAGAAGGGCTTTGGCGCAAGGCGCTGGAGCAAACGCGGGCGCGCCTCGAAGCCGATGGCTTGCTCGATCCGTCGCGCAAACGGGCCCTGCCGCTCGCGCCTAAAACGGTCGCCGTGATCACCAGCGCAGACGGCGCGGCGCTGCACGACATTGTGACCGTGGCGCGTCGTCGTTCACCGGGCGTGAACGTGGTGGTGATTCCGGCCACGGTGCAGGGCGAAAGTGCGCCCGATTCGCTGATCGCGGCGTTGGGGCGGCTGGCGGCTTGGGGCGGCGCCGACGTGTTGATCATTGGACGCGGCGGTGGTTCGCGAGAGGATTTGTGGGCCTTCAACGACGAACGGCTGGCGCGCGCGCTCGCGGCCTGTCCTATTCCCACCATTTCGGCCGTGGGACACGAAACCGACGTCTCCATTTGCGACCTCGTGGCCGATTTGCGGGCTGCCACGCCGAGTGCGGCAGCCGAAGCGGCTGTGCCGGCGGTAATCGATCAGCGTGCCCGCCTGCAGGCGCTAGGGCGGCAGCTGGCGGCCACGGCGCAGCGGCGCCAGCACCGGGTGGTCACACGCGTGGAAAACATACAGCGTCGACTGGTGCTCAATGCCCAGCGTGTGACGGAACGACGGCAGGCACGGTTGATGACGGCGGCGGCGCAGCTGGAGGCTTTGAGTCCGTTGGCCACACTTGCCCGCGGCTATGCGGTGGCGCGAACGCCAGAGGGCGCTACTTTGTCGGAACGGGGGGCGTTCGCCATCGGCTCGGCGTTCGAGCTGTGGCTGCGCGATGGGATTGTGTCGGCTACGGCTGGCGAGTCCCGTCCGCGTCCTGATTTTCCCGCGACCGAGACGGTTTCTGACGTGGAGCGCACATGACGTTTGAAGAGGATGTAGGGCGACTGGAAGCGATTGTACGCGACCTCGATCGCGATGACCTTGACCTGGACCGGGCACTTCGCCTGTTCGAGGAAGGCATCGCACGCTTGCGCTCCGCCTCGGCAGCGCTCACTGAAGCCAACGGGCGTGTGCAGGAGCTCGTGGCGGCAGCGGATGGATCTTTTGCACTCGCCGATCGTGATAACTGAGCAACTCGTGCGACCGTTCGCGCCCTCCAGCGCGCCCGCGCCCATGCTGTCAGTGAATCGCTTTACCGAAGATCGCCTGGCGGTCCAACGCGCGCTCGACTCCTTCTGTGCGCGTTGGCTCACCACCGTGGCGCCACTGACGGCTGAAGCGATTCGATATGCCTTGCTCGGCGAAGGCAAACGCTTGCGCGCCATTCTGCTGCTCGAGGCCAGTCGCGCGTGCGGAGGACCGACGCACGCGTATGAACTGGCGGCGGCCGTGGAAGTCGTGCATGCGTATTCGCTCGTGCACGATGATCTGCCGTGTATGGACGACGACGACGTGCGACGCGGTCGCCCCACGGTGCATCGTGTGTACGGCGTACCGGTGGCCATCGCGGCCGGGCTGGCAATGGTGCCGCTGGCCGCGCGCAGTGCGTATCGGGCGGCGCGTGAACTGGGCCTTTCGGCCACGGAGGCTGGTGATGTGGTGCGCACCCTCATGGACGCCTCAGGTGCGAGCGGCATGATTGGTGGACAGCTGCTTGACCTGGAGGCCGAAGGTGTGGCCCTGCCGCTGGAGTCCATGGAACGTGTGCACCGGCTCAAGACGGGCGCCCTCATTGCCGCCTCAGTGACGCTCGGAGCACAAGCGGCGCGGGCCAGTGCGCGGCGTCGCGAGGCACTCGCTCATTATGGCGCGGCGATCGGCCTCGCATTTCAGATCGCCGATGACGTACTTGATGTAACGGCCACCACCGACGAACTCGGCAAGACGGCCGGGCGCGATCTGGCATTGGCCAAAAGCACGTATCCGTTGTTGCTCGGTGTGGAGGGAGCGATCGAGCGTGCTACGGCGTTAATCAACGAAGCCTGCGAGACACTCGCGGTGGAGGGGTTGCTGACCCCGACGCTCGAGCAGCTGGCGCGGTATATCGTCGAGCGACGGAACTGACGGTCTCGTCCGACCTCCCTCTGTCCCGACAACTCTAACTCGAACTGCCCATGTCCATCCTCGATAGCATCAAGTCTCCCGCCGACCTGCGCGGACTGTCACGTGATGAACTGCGTACGGTCGCGGCCGAAATGCGCGCGCGATTGATTGACGTATGTTCAGAGACCGGTGGGCACATCGGCGCCGGATTGGGCGTGGTGGAACTCACCATCGCATTGCACACGGTGCTCAACACACCTCGCGATCTGCTGGTGTGGGACGTGGGACATCAGGGCTATCCGCACAAACTGCTCACCGGTCGCAACGACCGCCTTGAAACGCTGCGTCAGGAGCATGGCCTCAGTGGTTTTCTCAAGCGCAGCGAGAGTGAATACGACACATTTGGCGCCGGTCACGCGGCCACCGCCATATCGGCGGCTGTGGGCATGGCGGCCGGTCGTGATATGCGTGGGGAAGACTTCAAGGTGGCCGCAATTCTTGGTGACGGAGCGTTGTCGAGTGGCCTGTCGTACGAGGGCCTCAACAACGCGGGTCACTCTGATCGCGATCTGATCGTTGTGCTCAACGACAACGAAATGTCCATTGCCCCCAACGTGGGTGCGATGCACAAGTATCTCCTGTCGGTGCAGCGCAATCCGCTCTACAATCGCCTGCGTTCCAAAATCGGCGACATCGTTGATTCAGCACCGTCACCGTTTACCGGCGTGAGTACGCTGGTTCGGAAGTGGGAAGAAAGTGTGAAGTCGTTCCTCACCCCGGGCGTATTGTTCGAGGAGCTGGGCTTCCGGTATTTCGGCCCGGTAGACGGTCACGACATGGATGCGCTCATCGAGACACTCAGCGCGGTGCGTGACTTCAAGGGACCGCGCTTAGTGCACGTGATCACGCAAAAGGGCAAAGGCTTTCCCGCCGGCGACCATGGCGAGAAGTGGCACGCGCTGCCGCCCGGTCACGATCCGGCTACTGGCAAGCAGCGCGCGGTGGCCAAGGCCGGCAATCCCAACTACACCGCCGTGTTCAGCAAGGGACTCGTTGAGTTGGGCGAGGAGGTCGACAATCTCGCTGTGATCACGGCCGCCATGCCCGGCGGTACGGGCACGGGCGCGTTTGGGAAGGCGTATCCGGCTCGCTTCTTTGATGTGGGTATTGCCGAAGGTCACGCGGTCACGTTTGCTGCGGGCCTCGCCACGCAGGGCATCAAGCCGGTGGTGGCAATTTATTCCACGTTCCTGCAGCGTGGCTTTGACAACATCGTGCATGATGTGGCCATTCAGCACTTGCCGGTCACCTTCTGCATGGACCGCGCGGGTCTCGTTGGTGAAGACGGCGAAACGCACGCCGGTCTGTACGACATTGCATATATGCTGGCCGTGCCTGGCATGACGGTTACCGCGCCGCGCAATGGCGCCGAGATGTTGGGTTTGCTGCGCGCAGGCGTTGAACATGACGGTCCGTTGTGTCTGCGCTATCCGCGTGAACTGTCGCCCGATGTACCGGCGGCAATGAAGGATATTCCGGCCGTGCCGTACGCCACGTGGGAAGTGCCGCGTCTCGGTCGAGAGTTGGCCGTGCTGGCGGTTGGTACCATGGTTGAGATTGCCCTCGAAGCGGCAGAGCAACTCGCGGCCGACGGCTTCGATATCACTGTTGTGAACTGTCGTTATCTCAAGCCGTATGACGAGGTCACGCTCAACGCGATTTTGTCCGACCACGCCATGGTGCTCACGCTTGAAGAGGGCACCGTGATCAACGGCTTTGGTGCATTCATGAGCGCTACCATTCGTCGTTTGGCACCGCAGGTCCGTGTGTCAGTGCATGGGGTGCCCGATCGCATTGTCTACGCGGCGTCGCGCGCGCGGCAGTTGGCACAGTGTGGCCTGGATGTGTCGGGCGTCGTTGAGCGCGTACGTGCGTTGCACGAGTCCGAAGCGCTGGCCGGCTAATGCGCATCGGTGTGATTGGTCATCGCGGATACGCCGGGCTGCCCGGCGTACTCGGTGCACTGCTCGACTTGGCGCCCGCACTTGGTGCCACGCTGGCGTTTGAAGAAGAGTTGCACGAAATCGCCGAAGACGGCGAGGCGCTCCAGGCACCCGAAACGCTCGATCTGTTGCTCACACTCGGCGGCGACGGCACACTGTTGCGTGGTGCGCGCTATCTCGCGGGCCATGACATCCCGATTCTGGGCGTGAACCTGGGACGCCTGGGCTTTTTGACGTCGTGCGGCGGGGACGAGTTTGAAGATGCCCTGCGGTTGTGGTCGCGCGGTGAGTTCATGGCGGAGAATCGCATGACACTCGAAGCGCGTGCGTACGGTATCGATGACCAGCCGCGCGGGCAGTGGCGTTGTCTGAATGATGTGGTGCTGCACAAGGGCGGCTTCGCGCGTGTGGTGCGGTTTGCGGTGCACGTGGATGGCGAACCAATTGGTGCACTGGGTGCCGATGGCGTGGTGATTTCCACCCCCACCGGCTCAACGGGATACAGTCTCTCCGCCGGCGGCCCGGTAGTGGTGCCTACGGTGGAATCGATCATCGTTACACCCGTGTCTCCGCACACGCTGGCCATGCGCCCCTTGGTGTTGCCGCCCAATGTCGAGGTGGCGGTGCGTGCAGAAGATGGCCCGGAAGGACTTTTGGTAACGGTGGACGGGCAGGTGGGCACTACGTTTACCGCTGGAGAAACGCTCCGCATTCGTCGCGCTCCCACCCCGGTTCGCATTGTCCGCTTCCCTGGCACCTCCTTCTTCGTGCGATTGCGCCACAAGCTTGGCTGGGGCGGTCTCACCGAGCGCGACGGCGTCGTCGCACCGGTGTAACGGGCCGCGCGGCGTGCTCCTTGAGCTTCGCCTGCGCAACGTCGCCGTCATTGAATCGGTCACGCTGCCACTGGCCTCGGGTTTGAACGTGCTCACCGGGGAAACCGGTGCCGGCAAATCGCTCATCGTCGGATCACTCGGATTGCTGCTGGGCGAGCGGGCCGCTGCCGACCGCATTCGAGCCGGTGCCGATAAGGCCGTGGTCGAGGCCACGTTCGATACGTCCGCGCGACCGGAGCTGCGTGAGTGGCTCGACGAGCGGGGGATCGAGGCCGACGAACACACGCTCACACTCAAACGCGAAGTGTCGGCGGCCGGACGCAGTCGAGCATGGGTAAATGGTTCGTCGGTCACGGTGAGTGTGCTGCGGGAACTCGGCGCGCAACTGGTGGCCGTGCACGGACAGCACGAAGCACAACAGCTGCTTGATCCATCGGCTCAGCGCGATGTGGTCGACGCCTTTGCCGAGGCGCAATCCGACGCCGCACTGGTCGCCGATGCACATGCACAGGTGCTGCAGGCGCAACACGAACTCGATGCGCTCGAAGGACGCCGCCAGTCTGCGCAGCAGCGCGCAGACTATCTGCGCTTTCTCGTGCAGGAGATTGACGCAGCGGCGGTGCGGCCAGGTGATGATGAAGCCATTGAAGCTGAGCACCGTCGGCTGGCACACGCTGAAGAACTGCGAACCAGTGCATCGCAGGCGGTTGATATTCTCAGTGGCGACAACGTGTCGGTGCTCACGCAACTCGATGCGGTCCGGCGTGCGCTCAACAGCGTGCAGCGCATTGATGCCGATCTGGAGCGATTGCAGCCCGCATTCGACAGCGCGTACTTCTCGCTCGACGAACTGTCACGGGAGCTGGCCAGCTACGCCGACGGTGTAGACGCCGACCCGCAGCGATTGCAGGAAGTAGACGCGCGTCGGGCCGTGTTGCACCAGCTTGTGCGCAAGTATGGGCCCACGATTGACGACGTGCTCGCTGAGCTCGAGCGTAGTCGTGCGGAGCTGGCGCTGGTGGATGATGCCGATAACGCTCGGCGTCGCGCGGAACTGACGCTGCGCAATGCGGAGAAAGCTCGTGCGGAAGCGGCGCGTGTGTTAACCGCCAAACGCACGAAGTCATCAGTGGCGCTGGCTCGTGCGGTGACGTCGCTCTTACCGGAACTCGGCATGCCGGGTGGTACGTTTGCGGTGCGCCTCACGCCGCTCGCGGATACTGGCGGTTTTGGCGCGGAACAGGTGCAATTTGTGGCGGCCCTCAACAAGGGACTCAGCGAAGGACCGCTTGAGCGTGTTGCGAGCGGTGGTGAACTGGCGCGGGTCATGCTTGCGCTCAGCACCGTACTGGCTCGTTTACAGCAGGTACCAACGCTCGTGTTCGATGAAGTCGACGCCGGTGTTGGTGGTGCCGTGGCTTGGCAAGTCGGGGCGCTCATGCGTCGAGTGGCCGCGCATCATCAGGTGCTGGCCATTTCGCACCTCGCACAGATCGCGGCCAGCGCGCATCATCACGTGGTCATTCGCAAGAACGCCGATACCGCTGGCGGACTCACCACCGCCGACACACATGTCGTGGCCAACGATGATCGGGTGATCGAACTCTCGCGTATGCTCGGCGGCGATGCGGAACGTGAAGTCAGTCGTGCTCACGCGCGTGAAATGCTTGAGCGTGGTCAGGTGGTTACTGCTTGGGAAACCGCGGAAACACGCGCAGCTCCAGGCGATCGCGTGCCAAAGATGGCACCGTGACTCCCGATGCCGACAACGCCACGTCGCGTGCCAGATGCACCTCAATGGCAAGCTTTGACTTGCCGCGTGTGAACGCCGCCAACGTTGAATAGGTCACGCCCAGCGACCCAAACTGCACGGTGCCCGACGGCGTTTGGAAGCTGTCGCCACCGGTAAGCGGATCGTAGCGATCAGCGCCGATTGAACGCACCATCCAAAGCGCCGACACACCAAACTTGTCGCCAATGTTCAAGCGCGGCGCGATCTCCAGGTCAAATCGCTGCCCCAGTCGGCGAGACGTGGCCTGGGGACGACCGGCAAAGAAAAAATCGGCCAATCCTGCACCGGGCAATCGTATCACCGCATTATCGGCCAGCGGCGTGGTACTGCGCAGCGTAGCTGACACCCACGCGCGCTGCTTCCACACGGCATCCGCGGTCACGCGCAAAAGCAGTGCATTGACCCCGTCGCCGGTAGCGAGTGCAAACGGCTGATTCACCTGTGCACTGCTGGCCGTTCCAAAGCGCCAGCCACCGGATGCCAGCACACGAAACCCGGAGGTGGTGGTGGAGAGACGCGCAATCTGGTCCCCCCCCCAAGTGTCATACACCAGAACACGTGCTTCCACATCGATGTCGCCCATGCCGGCCCGAAATGCACGGTCGAGCGTGTCGGCGTTGATCCCGAAGGCCGAATCCTGGGCGAGCTCCTGCAATCCGGCCGATCCGTAAACGCGCGTCGGGCCGAGCGGACCCGTTTGTGGAATATTGGTGTTAAAGTAGCGTTCAAACTCTGCGCGCAGCGCGCCCAACGCTTCGGTGATCGCCTCGTGCGCGTCGCTCGTTTGCACCGGCACCACGGGTGCGCCTGGGTAGGTGCCGTCGCCATACACTTCGCGCCACGACGCACGGAACGCCTCGGCACGTGCGGCCAGCGCCGCCGCTGCCGCGGGATTGGCGAGAATCGCGTCGCACGTCTCGCTGCCGCCCGTGGTGCAGCTGGCGATGGCCTCCAGCAGCTGTGTGCGGGCATTTCCGATCTGCACAAAGACTGAACCATTGCTGGCCAATGCCGATGCACCAAAGCGCGCCGGATTCGCGCCCACGTTGGCGCCTGAGCCATCACGATTGAGCACCAGGCGGGCATCGTGTACCACTTCCACGTACGGCACGCGCAATCCCACGCTGATGCGACGTGTAATCCCGAAATCGGCCCTGAACACCGTGGTTGAGCGTCGCACGCCACCGCGCGCTTCGAGGGGCCCCAGGGAGAGGGAGAAATCAGACGCGCCACTGAGTGAGCGAATTCCGGATTGCGCGGTTTCGAGGGCCGGCAGCTGCGCCGTTCCGAACGTGGACGTGCTCAGGCCGCCAAGCACCGGACCGCGGCCACCGGTTGGCAAGAGACGCTGATCCCATTCGTCCCACTGCGCTCCCAACAGCAGCCGCATGCGACCGGCGGGAATCGGAATGGCGTCGTCACCCACACCGGCCACGGCCTGGGCTTGCACCGAGGCCCAAGGCACAGCGCTCGCCAGCACGGCGAGTGCGGCGGTTCCAGTAAGGAGACGAAGCGCGTGCCTGAGGAGGACGCGAGGCATGATTGAAGACAGAGCAGGTTGGGTTGGCACGACGCGAAACGTAATCCATCCACGCCCACTGTCTGCGGACGGAGGGAAATCGGCTAGATTAGCCGAGCAGTCCCGTCGATCAATGTCGCAGTGGCGCACGGGTGTGCGTCCTGATAGCTCCTCGTGCCTCCAAGGGTTCCGTGCCTGTGACTCCTCGCCCCATTCCGTCCGTGCCGTGGCAAACCACTGGCAATCACTGGCTCACGCTGCCCTGCATCCATCCAGCCGACGGGGCGGTGTACGCCATTGGCGTGTTGCATCGTGGCGCGCGTGCGGCGGTGGAGTTCGCCGGCGCGCGTGGATTTGAGCAAGGGCAGGGCGCGCCGCTCTTTCGCCCGGTGATTCGCGTCGATGGTGAAGAGCGCAAGCTGGCCGAGGAGGGCATCGCGTGGGAGCGCGCCATTGGCTGGCTGCCCACGTTTACGTGCACCGTTGGCAGCTTGCTGCTGCGCGGAACAGTGTTTGCGCCCTACGGACGCGACGCCGACATGGCCGGCGCCGTGTATGCCGTCACCGTGGAGAACCGCAGCTCCAACACGCATCACGTGGAGATTGCGCTTGAGGGTGTGCTCGGTCATCGTCAGCAGCGCGTTCGCACGCCGCGCGATTTTGACGATGCGCACCGTGTGATTTTAGGGGATGACGACACAATCGTGCTCGAGGGCGCCGCGGTGCCCGGTATGGTTGCCGTTGCGCTGGGCGCAGACGGTCCCGTCACCCGCGAGATTTCTGATGCATCGCCCACAGCGCCAACGTTTGCGTTGCGTCGTACGATTGTGGTTGAACCCGGTCAGTCTACGCCGATTGCGTTTTATCTGGCTGTGGGACCGGAGCGTGATGGCGCGTGCGCGACCGTGGGTGTGCTGCGTCGGCGCGGATGGCGCGGGTTGTTGTCGGCCACGCGTCAAGCGCTGCAGCAGTTGGAGCAAACCACCGGACAAGATGCCATCGATCGGCTGGTGAATCGCAACTTGTTGTTCGCCTACTTTTACGGCGTGGGACGCGCGCTCGACGACGCGCACTATTATCTCGTGCGCACGCGGGCCCCGTGGCACAGCCTGGGCGCCACCGTTCGTGACTGGGAGGCGCTCATGTGGACGCTGGGTGCAGTACAACTGGCCGACGTTGGACTGGCGCGCGAACTGCTCGTGCGCACCTGCGAACTGCACGGCTACGCGCCTGGACAGGGCGTGCACTATTTCGACGGCACGTTGTTCGAACCCGGCTTTGCAATTGAGGGCGCGGCGGCGTATCCGTTGGCCGTGGATCGGTACATCAGGGCGGCCGACGATGATCAGATCGTGGAAGAGCCCGTGGTCGCGGATACGCTGTACGTGGCGCATGACGATCTGGCGGCGCGGCGCGACGAGCGTTTGCCGTTGTACTCCACCGAGGTCAGTCCGAGCGGTGCGCCGGTGCGTTTTCCGTTTACGCTGCACGGCAACGCGGTGGTGGCGGCGGCGTTGGATGTGTTGCGCCGCACGCTCGACGAAGACACGGCACGTGATGTGGAAGACCCGGCCGTGGTACGAGCCGCCATGCAGCGACACTTCGCCCAGGACCGCGGTGGCAAGGCGCATCTGGCCGCTGCGATCGATCTTGCGGGCGGTACGGATCAGACAGACGATCCAGCCGCATCGGTGCTCTGGTTGCCCATGTACGAAGCGTTGGAGCGTGACGATTCACTGTTTCGACGTTCCGTTCGCGCGGTGACACCCGACGACGGCGGTTTGCTCCGTCAGATTGCGCGACTGCTCGGCCCCGATGGCAACACCGTGTTGCAGTGGTTGCGTCGTGCGCCATTGGATCAGGGCATTGCCGCCTCGCTGGTCAACGAGGAGGGTCGGGCCACCGCAGACGGTGGGGACGCGGCGCTGGCGGGCTTGTTGGCGTCTACCGTGTGGTACGCCGTACACGCACTGGGTCTCACCGAGCAGTAGGCGGGCCACGTAACGATGGGCCGCTTGTCGCTGCGCAAGCGTCCGGGTTATGTTGCGGGAATGCGGGAATAGCTCAGTTGGTAGAGCACAACCTTGCCAAGGTTGGGGTCGCGGGTTCGAGTCCCGTTTCCCGCTCTTGTGGGGATCGATTTTAGCTTGTGTACGATGGGTGTATCGCAACACCGGCACCGCTTGTGTACGATGTGTGTATCGCAACACCGGCGACGCAGCGGTCGCCGGACACGTGCAGTACGGTGGGAGCGGATCGGTGCCGCTCCCTTTGCGTTTTCGGTGGCCCGGATGGCGAAACCGGTAGACGCGGGGGCCTTAAAAGCCCCTGTCCGCAAGGACATGCGGGTTCGAGTCCCGCTTCGGGCATGACTCACGGCACTTTCGGTAACTTGTTATCATCGCTTTTCGATCGATTTACCCCGTGAAGAGCGCCTGCATTTCGGTAACGATACCGAACTGCTACCATCGGGCAGTACATCTTTGTAGATCCTTTCTACGCTGACTTTTGGTGCGGAGGCTTCTGATGAGTCACAACGCGCCACTACTGTCCTCCGCGAGCGCCGAGCGGGCACGCCTCCTCTGCCAATATGAGGTGAGACGATACTCAACGATAGTTTAGTGAGGAACTTGGGGGCGCAGGAGAGCGGACTTATGACCAAAGAGCAGACGATGCTGTCAGACGACACACGGGTGTCCGAGCGCGCGGAGCGCCGCACGTTTACCGTCGCGTACAAGACCGCCATCGTGCAGGAAGCGGAGGCGTGTCGGGCTCCCGGCGAAATTGGCAGTTTGCTGCGGCGCGAAGGGCTCTACTCGTCGCACTTGACCACGTGGCGCAAGCTCTATCATGCCGGCGCGCGACAGGCGTTATCCACACGCCGTGGCCCGAACGCGACGCCGACCACCACCGCCGCCTTCACCGCGCTGCAGCGCGAGAACGTCCGGTTGCGCGCGGAGCTCGCTCAGGTGGCGCTCGTGCTGGAAATCCAAAAAAAAGTCTCGACGCTGCTGGCGGCGCACTCCCTCGCGCCGTCCGGCGAGGCGTCGTGACGGCCGCCCTTGACGCGGTGGAGCAGCCGGTCTGCCTGACGGCGGTCGCGGCCGCGCTCGGGATGCCACGGGCAACGCTCTATCGCTGGGCGCATCCCCCGGTGCCGCGGCCGAAGCGGGAGCGCGCCCCGTCGCCCCGCGCACTCTCCGCGATCGAGCGCGCCGCGGTCCG
>JBBRDJ010000071.1:0-16035 GCA_038203945.1 Gemmatimonadales bacterium | reverse complement strand
ATCGGATCGATCTCCCGGCATACGTCGTAAAACCCAGGGATTACGACGACGCCATCACGATGGAACTGGTCAACGTGCTCGGCGGAAATGGCTGGCATGGTTTACCCCTGGCTCGTGGTGTTGGCGCCCTCCGCGGAAGTTGACGGCGAGGGGATGATATCGGCCCCGTCGGGATAGGAATTACAAGCGGGGTGATCGGAAATATGTCGCGTGTCGGCAGGCGCGTCGAGGGCGTCAGGACTCCCGGAGCGGCGGGATCTCCGGGCGCCGCAGGGTCTTGGCGTGGTGTGATTCAGAGCGTTGGCGCTGGATCGAGCGACGCTGGGCTGCGACTGGAGCACCGATTACAGCGCGAGTCAACCCCCAAGCGTGGGCCTGGGCTGGTGCTGGCAGGTGTGCACGGGGCGTCAGCCGGTGATCATGCTAGGCGTGGCGCCCTCCGGGTCGAGGGCGCTTCAGTCGATGGGGACTCCGCGAAGGCGACTGGTGTGCCACCCATCCCATCACATGGTGACCTGCCCTTGTGTCCTGCTCCAGTTGAAATGTGACAACCCTCGCTCCACACTATGGAGCAACGGAGGTAGTCATGAGTCCCTCGAAGGAAGCGATCCAGCGCTCGCGTCGCGTGTTTACGCCCGAGCAGAAAGCCACGATTTTGCGTCGCCATCTGGCCGATAAGGTCCCGGTGTCGGATCTGTGCGACGAGTATCAGCTCGCGCCGAGCCTGTTTTATTTGTGGCAGAAACAGGCGCTGGAGCATCTCACCGCCGCGTTGCAGGACGGACGCACCGCACGCGGCGAGTCGCAGACGGCGAGTGCGGACCGCGCGCGTATTGCCGCGTTGGAAGCGATCATCGCGAAGAAAGATCGTGTGATCGCGGAAGTGTCGGAAGAGTACCTCGACATGAAAAAAAAGTATGGGGACCGATGACGGGGCGCTGGGTGCCGCCCGATCGGCGCGACGAGGTCGTGGACTGCGTGCGGTCGTTGCACACGCGGACCGCGTTGCCCGTGCGCCCCATGCTGCAGCGGCTCGGCATCGCCCGCGCGAAGTTTGCGCGGTGGACCGCCTCGTACGGCGCGCTGCCCACGCCACATGGCCCCGTGCCGCGCGAGCATCATCTCACGCCGGCCGAGCGCGACGGGATCTTGGCGTTTCACGCGCGCCATCCCGGCGAGGGCTATCGACAGCTGACGTACATGTTGCTGGATGCGGGGGACGTCGCGGTGAGTCCCACCTCGGTGTATCGCGTGCTCAAAGCGGCGGGACGCATCGATCCCTGGACGCGCACGCCGTCGAAAAAAGGGACGGGCTTCGATCAGCCCACGCAGGCGCACCAGCACTGGCACATCGACTTTACGTATGTGAATATCGCCGGCACCTTCTACTACCTCTGCGCGATTCTCGATGGCTGGTCGCGCTATCTGGTGCATTGGGAACTGCGCGAGTCCATGACCACGGCCGACGTCACGACGATTCTCCAACGTGCCAAAGAGCAGTTTCCCGACGCGCGGCCGCGCATGATCTCGGACAACGGGCCGCAGTTTATCGCGCGCGACTTTCGCGATTTCATTCGTCTGTCGGGCATGACGCATGTGCGCACCGCGCCGTACTATCCGCAGTCGAACGGAAAGCTGGAACGCTGGAACCAAACATTGAAGACCACCACCATTCGCCCGGAGGCCCCCACGTCGATTGCGGAGGCGCGTCGGCACGTCACGACGTTCGTCACGCAGTACAACACGCAGCGACTACACAGTGCGATCGGCTACATCACGCCCGCCGACCGCCTGGCTGGGCGGTCCGCGGCGATTTGGGCCACGCGCGATCAACGTCTCGAGGCGGCGCGAGCGGCGCGGCGTCTCGCACATCATGCCGCAGCCGCGTAACATCCTGTCATGCCGTTTACACCATTCCATTGTTCGTCCACCCACATGTCGCATTCACGCTGAGGCAGGACAGTTGGTCCGGCATGTGCACCAGCACCAGCGCCAGCAACTCCAATTAGAACCACCTCGCCGCCCCCGTCGGTTCATCCAATTCGTCGGAGCGGTAGCTCACCGCCTTACGTCCGGAACGATGACTTCATCGCCAGACGCGAGAGTTCACCTCACAATGGGAAATTGGATGGCGGACGAGCATGAAGGCAGGGCAACGGCGTGGCGTACCTGAGTGAACGGGCAAACGCCTATTCAAACCATTGATGGAAGTGACTCGCGCTGCCGTACGCGATTTGCTTGACGCTGAATCAGGCGACGTATGGCGGAACCAGTTCCATGGCTAATCCGCAATACATTTCAGATAGCCGTCGGGCGCCACCGTGATGAGCAGCTTGCTTTCGAGATTGTTGTCCACCACGAACCGGGGGTTGGTTTTCAGAAACTCCCAGACCGCAGTTTTCGGATTGTTGCCCTTGCCCCACGGACGATCTGCGATGAGATCGTCGGGCATATCTTCGATCAAAGTATCGAACACGACTAGGTAACTTTCTCTTGTAACGAGTGGCGAATAGAGTTTCAATTCTTCAAGCACATGCGCGTGGGTATGGTTGGAGTCCAGTACCACCAACACCCGTTTTTTGCTAGTGGCGACGGCCCGGACTTGTTGCGAGATCACCGGATCCACCGATGATCCTTGTATGAGCTGGATGCGCTGGGCCAACGGGTGTTGCTCGAGCGCGAGCCGGTTGTGCGGTCTGATGTCGATGTCTACACCCAGCACGACGCCATCCCCACCAATGAGTTCGAGCATGGATGCCGAGAAAATCAAGGATCCGCCGTGAGCAACACCGGTTTCAATGATCAAGTCTGGTTTGACCTGCCAGATGATTTCTTGCATCGCCATCAGGTCTTGGGGAAATTGAATTACGGGCCGCCCCAGCCAGGTGAAGTTGTAGGTGTATTTATGGCGGGCGATCTCCCGCACCCAAATCCGTGAAAGCGCTTGGACATCCGTGTCCGCCCGCAAGCCCTCTATGTTCCCGGCAACTTCGGCAAAGAACTTCGCGATCTCGCTCATTTGATAAAATCCTTCCAATACTTTGTTTTTGAGGCGATTATCGCACGCCCGTTCTTGCCTTGATTGGCGATCAAGTCGAGGATAGAAACGGTGGGTGTGAAGGCACCGTACAATTGCGGATATGGAATCTTCTCGTAGTCAAGGTATTCCACCCGCACGCCGCTGGCTTCGAGCATCGAATGATCCAGGTAATTGCGGCCACCATGGCCGGTGACATAGGTTGATCCACCGAGGTACTTGACGATATCGAGCACCCGCTGTGAGCTTTGCCCCGCAATGTCGAGCTGCGAGGATTTGACGATTTGCTCGGGCTTGGGAAATTCAAAATAAGAGCAGACCGCGTCGATGCTTGCGCTGGCCACTTCGCAGATGGTGTCGGCCGGTAGATGGTAAACTGACTCAACCAGCGCGAGCATTTCTTGTTGAAAAGGAGCCGTGGAATAAGATTGAGCTAGTAGCTCGATATGTTCACGGCGCCAATCGCGTTCGTTCTTGAGCTTCACCTCGAGAATTTTCTGTCCGAGCCGCAGGTTCTGCAAGGGGACGGAGAGCCACCGCAAGCCGTGACTCGTTTTGATCTGGACGCGATTCGTAAAACTGCCTTTCGAATATTGTACGTCATCGTAGTGGACGTACACATCCGCCAGCCTGATTTGCTCGAACAACCCCACCCACGGGAAAAGCATGGGCTGGGAGATGACAATGGTGTTCACGGCAGACAACCGCTTTCTTGCAAAAAGATCTTTTCCATGATCAGCACGTCATGGAATGTCCCGCGTTGATAGAAATGCTGCCGGAGCAGCCCCACTTGACGGAAGCATGCTCTCGTATAGAGGGCGATTGCCCGCTCATTGGAAGCCATTACCCGGAGGATAATTTTTCGGATGTTAAAAACGTCATGGCCATACTGCTCAAGCAATCGCAATGCGACGGAGGCATGGCCTTGGCCGCGGGCTGCCTCGTCGAGGCAGATGCCTAGCTCGGCGGTGCCGTGAACGAAGTCCATGTTCGTCAATTGCACATAGCCGACGGGGGCCATGGCGTCTTTGACGCTGCCAATGACAAAGAACACGCTCTGTGGATCATTGGTTGTTTTGGCCAGCCACTCTTTCACCCTAGCCAACGAATTGGCGCGCGGTTGCGTGAGCAGCAACATCTGCAAATGGACATTGTTGCGGAGGGCGTAAAGGAGGTTCAGATCGCTCTCTTCAGCAGGCCGCAGCGCAGTACTGGGGGTCGTCAGCAGGGGAAGTGGCATCATGGAGAGAAATAGATACGGGGGTTCAATTGCCACTGTCAGCGATCGCGTCAATTTCCGCTCGATAAAGACCGACGCGCAGGGTACTCACTCATTCGACAAGTACCTTTGACAGTCACCGCTCTCAGTTGCTTGCGTGACAACGAAGGGAAACGGCATCTGATCGATAGATTCGAGAAACCTGATGATCGCCAGACTGGTCGGAACTGCAATGCCGAGTCGCTTCAGTTCCGAAAAGCAACTGCGCTTGTCGCTCAGGCGCAGGATTAATTCTGTCCGATTTCTCGCCGACAGGAGGCCCGCCGCACACGCTCGGTCTGCGGTCTTCATCAGCAACAGCATCGGCTGCGCACCGCCAGGCGCAACCACCCGCGGCTCTTAATGCTAACACAAAGCAAGAGTGTTTTTTTGTATAGCAATCCGCTTCAATCATCGAGGGTTGCTCAAAACCTGTTCGAAATAGCGGCAGACCAATTAAGAAGTGTCCGCGTCCACAAGGCGGTCCTCGCCGGCAACGTGGAGTGCCTTGGCGATCACGGTCCCAATGGATGCGCTGCCAATAGATGAGACCAGTGAGGGAAATCGCTCGGCCCGAGAGAGGTGGTAGTCATGAGGCGAGGCCTCGCGTCAACTGATCGTGCACGATTGCGACAACCCTATCTTGCTCTCGGTTGGTCAGATTGTGATAGCTCGGCAGGTTAATGGCCCGGGCCGGTATCTCCGAAGCGTTTCTGTTGGCGGGCATGGCGGAAAACATTGGTAAGCTGGATAGCGGATGGAAAAATACGCGGGCGTCGATGTTGTCGGCTGCGAACGCAGCCAGCAACGTTTCTCGGGTCACGCCGGACTCTGGCGAGAACACCACCGTTGGCATCCAAGCGCCGTTCACCGTTCCCGGCGGCTCGGGGTTCATCGTCACGGCGGGGCAGCTTTCCAGTAGCTCGCGGTAGCGGCGCATAATGACGCGTTTCCGTTCAATGAGTTCGTCGATGCGCTCCATTTGCCCGACACCAAGCGCAGCTTGCACGTTGGACATCTTGTACTTGAAGCCCACCGCATCGGGCCAGAACTGCTTGCGCTGCCCGCGAGCACGGCCGTGGTTGGAGAGCGTCAGCACCGTTTCGTACAGCTTATCGTCGTTGGTCACAAACATACCGCCTTCACCGGTGGTCAGGGTTTTGGTGCCGTGGAAAGAGAAGCTGCCGAAGGCACCGAGGCTGCCGGCGCGATACCCGTGCCACACCGACCCGATTGCTTCGGCGGCGTCTTCGATCACCGGAATCTGGTGGCGTTTACCGATGGCCAGTAGCTGGTCCATATCGCATAAATTGCCATACAGGTGCACCGCGATAATGGCCTTAGTGCGGGGTGTGATTGCGGCTTCCACTAAGGCCGGGTCGGCGCACCAGCTGTCTTCAAGGATGTCGACAAACACCGGCGTGCCACCCAAGTGCACGATGGGTGCAGCGGAAGCGATCCAGTTTGTGTCGGCCAAGATCACCTCGTCGCCGAGGCCCACGCCGAGTGCCGCCATGCCCATGTGGAGCGCGCCGGTGCAGCTGGACGTGGCGATTGCGTGCTTGACGCCGAGATGCGTCTTGAAAGCGGCCTCGAAGCGATCGATGTAGTCATAGCATCGCTCGCCCCATCCGTTGCGCGCGGCATCGGTAACGTACCCGACCTCGAGCTCGGTGATACTAGGCTTCGTGTAATGGATCTTCGGATTCATACGATCTCCAGCTCGGGCACAGCAGTCACGAAGCTTGCACCCCATTCGCGGACATAGCTCAGCTGCGCGACCACTTCTGCCTTCAGGTTCCACGGCAGGATGACGACGTGGTGCGGTTTTTCTTGCCGCAAACGCTCTTCCCCGACGATGGGAATGCGGCTGCCGGGCATGAAGGTGCCGATCTTCGCAGGGTTCCGATCTACCACGAAGGCCAGTAGGTCCCGGCGCACGCCCGAGAAGTTCATCAGTGTGTTGCCCTTGGCGGCCGCACCGTAGGCGGCCACGCGCTTGCCTTGGCGTCTGGCGTCCACAAGGAATGCAATGAAGTCGTTTTTGACCCGTTCAGACTGGGTCTGGAAGCCGGAATATGCCGCAGGCGAGGTCAGGCCGGCGGACACTTCACGCTCGAGCATCCGAGCCACCGCGGGCGAGCATGCGTGCGCGCCTGCGTCACGACGCTGCGCGAAAACGCGTAAGCTGCCGCCATGGGTGGGATGCTCCTGCACGTCGAATATGGACAGCCCGTTGGCAGCGAAGACGTGCTCCACGGCGGTAAGCGACAGGTAAGAGTAGTGCTCGTGATACGCTGTGTCGAATTGGCTCTGCCGGATCATCTGTAACAGATGCGGGAACTCGAAGGTCGCCACGCCCTGCGGCTTGAGTAGCATGGTGAAACCACCGACGAAATCATTGATATCGGGCACGTGGGCAAGCACGTTGTTGGCCGCGACCAGGTCCACGGACTTGCCCTGCTTAACCAGTTCATCTGCGAGTGCGACACCAAAGAAGCGCTCGACGATGTCGATGCCTTTGGCACGCGCCGCGGCTGCCGTACTTGCTGTGGGTTCGACACCATAGCAAGCAATCCCCGCCGCCTTGACGTACTGCAGCAGATAGCCGTCGTTGGCGGCGATTTCTGCCACCACGCTGTCAGGACCGAGTGCGAGACGATCTCGCATTTCGTTCACGTACGAATCTGCGTGCAGTAACCATGAGCTGGAGAAGGAACTGAAATAGGCGTAGTCCCCTGTGAACAGCGCTTCGCGACCGGCCTGGTCCTCGGTCTGCACCAGCCAGCAGTGCTGGCACACTAGCAGGCGCAGCGGGAACCATATTTCCGGTGCGCGAAGTGCGGCCTCGTCGAGGTAAGCGTTGGAAGGCGGGGCACTGCCCAGGTCGAGAAAGGGCAGGGTCAATGCCTCATTGCAATGACGACACGTCACCTCGCAACTCCGTAAAAGTCGGTGGTAATGGGCGGGTGCCCGGCGTCACGCGCAGAAAGTGCATCGACTGGTAAGGGCCACTCGATGGCGACGCGCGCGTCCTGCGGGTTCAGCCCTGCTTCGGCGGCCGCGGCGTACGGTGCCGAGTGGCAGTACAGCAATTCGGCGTCATCGCTGAGCGCTTGGAATCCGTGGGCGAAGCCCTCGGGGATCAGCAGGGCCTGGCCATTGTCTGCGGACAGTGTTTCAGCATGCCAGTGCAAAAAGGTGGGCGACCCACGCCGAAGGTCCACGGCCACGTCCCACACCGCGCCGCGGAGGCAGCTCACGAGTTTCGTCTCGGCCTGCGGCGGCAACTGGTAGTGCAACCCGCGCACGGTACCCCGCCGTTTCGTGTAGCTGTGGTTGACCTGGACAATCGGGCTTTCCCAACCTGCCAGGGCTAACTCTGATGCACAGAACATCCGGGAGAAGAAGCCACGGCCATCGCTGAGCAGGGAGCGTTTCACGAGTTTAAGGCCCAGCATCGGAAGATCGACCACGACAAGACGTGTCACGTCGCTGCCTCGAAAGCAGCAATATCCGCATTGCAGAGCGATATGGCACTGCCTCCTTGTTCCTGTGCACGGTACCAACTCAGGGTGCGCTGTGCTGCTTGCGTCAACGTCCATTTTGGCATGACGCCAAGGCTCACGCGCGCCTTTGCCACTTCGAGCGAAAGCGACCCTGCCTCATGCGGACCACTCTGACCTTCGCCATAGCTGATTTCCCCACGGCCGAAGGCATCGCTGGCGATTTCTACCAGTTCGCGAACTGATGCTGCGCCACTCGCGTCAGGGCCAAAGTTGTAGGCGCCCGCCGCCGCCGGCTGGATCCACAGGCGCTGCGCCAGAGACAGATAGCCACTCAGTGGCTCGAGCACGTGCTGCCACGGTCGAATGGCCTGGGGTCTTCTGACCTCGAGTACCCGGCCGGCTTGCCAGGCGCGCACCGCATCAGGCACCAGTCGGTCGTCGGCCCAATCCCCCCCGCCAATGACATTGCCAGCGCGAGCGGTGCCTATCGCGACACCCTGCGCGGCAAGAAACGAGTCGCGGTAGGACGCGACGACGAGCTCACTCGCTGCCTTGCTCGCGCTGTACGGATCATGCCCCCCCAAGGTGTCTTCTTCGCGATAAGGCCACGGCCACTCACGGTTCAAGTACACCTTGTCCGTGGTGACCATCACCGCAACTTTGACCGACTCGATTCCACGAAGAGCGTTCAACAGATGCGCCGTACCCATGACGTTGATCGAATACGTTGCAATGGGATCTTGGTAGCTCGCGCGCACCAGTGCCTGTGCGGCGAGGTGAAACACGATCTCAGGCTGGATCAACCCGACGAGACGCTCGAGTCCTTGGTATTCCCGGAGATCATGGATATGACTGCGGCAATTCTGATCGATCTGGGCAAGCGTAAACAGATTGGGAGTCGTATTTGGCGCCAAGCTGACGCCGTGCACCTCAGCGCCCAGCCGCCGCAACCAGAGTGCCAGCCACGCACCCTTGAAGCCCGTGTGTCCTGTCAGCAAGACTCGCTTGTCCTGCCAGAAGCCGGTGTCGGATGGCGTCAGCGATGTCACGGCCTAGCCTTCCGCCGCAGCAATAGCGGAGTTTCCAGCTCTGCCCATAGGCTCCCGTCGCGCTGCGTGTCGGTCGGCTTCCGCATACCATGGCGGTCAGAGATTATCGGTCTCGACGCCACACCCTCACCCGTCGCCTCCTGCGTGACTACCTGCACTTCCTCGGCCTGTCCCGGGACCACGGAGGCAACCGGACGAAGGACGGACGGTGCGCCGCTGGCTTGCAGGAGTACCTTCGGCGTCTGGAGGTCCTGCGGATGGCGGAGTTTCATTATGGGCAGGAAGTCATCTGGCGCCATATCGGACGTATCGGGTTTAGGAGGAGATGACTGAGGCAGTGCCGGCTGGCGGCCTGCGTGGGCTCCTCCGCATGCACTCTGTGGGCCAGAGTGGCTGCGGCCTACGGCCAGGACGGCCGATCCGCGCAGGATGTAAGGAATCCATTGTGCTTCATGGGGCAAACCGTCGTCTTGGGTGTTTGTTCAGAGAGACTACGCAGGCTTCTCGAGGCGGCGAAGGATGCCGCGTCCGGCAAATACTGCCCGGTGCTGGGTGGAAGAATCAGCTGACTGTCATAACGTAGTCACTCTGATGTGTAGCTCTTTGGAGTTGACCCGATTTCGTGGACGCCTTACTCGCCCTAATTTAGGGGCGGAGGTGGCACATGGGATCGAACAAGCAGGGCGTACGGAGTGTGCGTCGTGGATTCACGGCGGAGTTCAAGGCCGAAGCGGTGCGGTTGCTGGCGGAGCGTCGGGCGGCCGGGGCGACGGCGTCCCAGGTCGGCCGGGAACTCGATGTGCGGCCGGATCAGCTGCGGGCCTGGGCGCGCCTGCAGCACGAGGCGGCCGGCGCAGGTGCAGCCGTGGCGGGCGAAACGCTGGAGTAGGAAAATCGACGACGGCGGCGGCGCGAGGTCAGCACGTTGCGCCAGGAGCAGGCGTTCGTAAAAAAGTGGCGGCGGATTCAACCGGTCCGTGCAACAGCATCGGCAAACATAGCGGCTGGCGTACGAAAGCCGAGCGTTTTGCGGGGTCGTGTGTTGAGTTGCTTGGCCACCCGATTGAGATCGCGTTGGGTGAAGACGGACAGATCGGTGCCATCGGGGAAGTATTGCCGGAGCAGACCATTAGTGTTCTCATTGGTCCCTCGTTGCCACGGGCTCCGCGGATCGCAGAAGTAGACGGCGACGTCGGTGGCCACAGTGAACCGATGATGCTGCGCCATCTCGAGCCCTCGGTCCCACGTCAGCGAGTCCATTAAGCTGGCCGGAAGACGCGTCACCTCGCGGATCAGGGCGTTGACCACCGACGCGGTGTCTTTGCCCGAGACCTTCACGAGGTGCACGAACCGCGTGGTGCGTTCGACCAGCGTCGCGATGTGCGTGTTCTTCGCGCCGGTGATGAGATCGCCCTCCCAATGACCAGGGATCGCGCGATCCTCGACGGCGGCGGGGCGCTCCGCAATCGAGACCGCATCCACGATCTGTCCGCGCGTCTGTCCGGCCGTACTGGCGCGCTTACTCCGGCGCATCGGGCGGCGGGTCCGCAGATGCGCGGTGAGCTCGCGTTTGAACAGGCCGCGCGCCTGCAGGAAGAGACTGCGATAGATCGTCTCGTGCGACACGTGGAACGCGGGATCGTCCGGATACGCGGTCACCAGCCAGCCCGCGATCTGTGCGGGCGACCACTTGGCCTGCAGCTTCGCCGCGACCACCACGCGCAGGGGGCGGTGCGTCGCCATCCGCGTCGGCTTTGGGCGCTTCGCCGCACACCACGCGCGCGCATCGGCGTCCACAGCACGGTAACGATCAGGGCCAGCATTCCGGGTAATCTCGCGACTGATCGTCGACGGCGCGCGGTCCAGCTGCTGCGCCATCGCGCGGACGGACTCCCCCGCCGCGAGCCCGCGTGAGATCGCCTCACGCTCTTCCAGCGTCAATGTCGCGGAGGCACGACGCCGCACCGCCGGTGCAATCCCGCCCTGCGCGCGGACGACGGCATAGACGGACCCGACATGGCGGCCCAACGCGCGGCCAATCGCCGTGAAAGACTCACCGGCCTTGAACCGTGTCCACAACTCTGCTGTCTCCAACGCCGACATGCCTCGACGTGTCTTCTGGCCCATGCGCTCGCTCCGGTAAGTATCCGCAATCAACCCCGTTGCGCTCACCGGTTGAATCCGCCGCGGCGTACTTCGCGAAAGAGTCGCGGTGAGGTGCGCCGTGATTGCCCGCCATCGGGGCGAGTTCCCCGTGCGACGCATGTGCCGTGTGCTTGAGGTGTCGGTCGCCGGCTTCTATGCCTCTCTCCGGCGGCCCGAGGGCTGGCGCGCGGTGATCGATGACGTGTTGATGGCCCACATTCGGATCGCCTTCGCCGAGAGCGGCGAGACCGACGGCGCCCCGCGCGTGCGGCACGACCTGCGCGAGGCGGGCCTGCCGACGAACATCAGACGCGTCGCCCGCCTGATGCCGGCCGGTGGGCTGGTGGCACGGCCACGGAGGCGCGAAGGCGTCGTGACGACGGACTCGAACCACGCCGATCCTATCGCGCCGAACCGACTGGCACGCCAGTTCGCCGTCGACCGCGTCGGGATCAATCAGGTCTGGGTCGGCGACATCACCTACATCCCGACGCGGAACGGCTTCCTGTATCTGGCGACGGTGCTGGATCTGGGCTCGCGTCGCTGCGTGGGCTGGGCACTGCGCGACACCATGGAGGTCGACCTGGTGACGAGCGCGCTCCGGATGGCGCGCGAGGCGCGGCGCCCCGCGCCGGGCCTGATCTTCCACTCGGATCGCGGCAGTCAGCCTCGGACGCGTACCGCGCCGAGCTAGCCGCGCACGGCATGCTGGCGAGCATGAGCGGGAAAGGCGACTGTTAGGACAACGCCGTGGCGGAGAGCTTCTTTGCCACGCTGGAGTTTGAGCTCATCATGCAGCACGACTGGCATTCGCGGGACGAGGCGCGACGGTCGATCTTCTGGTACATCGAGACGTGGTACAATCGGAAGCGACGGCACTCCACTCTGGGTGACGTCAGCCCCGCCGTGTACGAAGCGCAGTGGCAGGTGGCCACGTAGTTCCTATCACGTACGCGTCCACTAAATCGGGGTAAGCTCACTTCGCTGTTCGTGACAACGCCGGCCTCGCACGAGGCCAACGTGCCTGCGCGTCTCGCCTCCAGGGGGCGGGGTGGCTCTATCTTCCATATCGCACCGCGCCAACCTTGGCAGCTCTCTCGCGCTCTGGCGGCCTTCTTCGATGACTAGTACTCTCTAACTTACTCCTACTCCACCATTGGCCACGTCAGCCCAATGCAGCTTGAACGGCAGCCGGACATCGTAAGCCACACGCGTCTCACCATGTATTCGAGTCGAAATCTATAGGGGTTCGCGACATCAGTTGCTCCGGACGCCAAGGAAAATGCCGATGCGGAGCATCATTGTCGCCTCTGCACATAGCGATGAAGACCGCATCAACCACTTTGATCCGAGAGTGGCTTCGAACGCGATCTTCCAGACATGCAACTTTCTCGAAAGCGACATAGCCATCATGATTCTCGTGTGGATGCCCGTCTACAACGAAGCAAAGTACCTACAGAAAGCCATCGATTCGGTACTTGCCCAGACGCATCGGGATTTCGTATTCATCATCTCGGACAACCACTCGACCGATGGCAGCACAGCCATCATTGACGCGGCATGCCAAGCAGATGCGCGTGTCAAAAAGGTGTCCCCTCCGTCGCACGTGGCCTCGATGGACCACGCGGATTTTTTGCATTCGCAAATATTAAATACCACCCGAGGTTACAAATATTCCATCTTCATTGGTGGTCACGATGTGTGGCAGGCCAATCTTTTGGAGTGCCTTTGGACCCGCGCTGAGGCCAGTCCCAACTCGGCTATCGTGTTTACAGATTCCTACAAGCTAGGCCAGAACGACGAAGTGCTGCAAAAATACGAAGGTATCGTGCATGCTGTCGAAATCCCTCTAAGCATGCGCCCACATTATGTGCTGAACGGTTTGACCTTTAATATGGTCTGGGGTGGTCTGTGGCGGGAAGAAAAGCGCAAGCTCGTTCCGCAGAGGCACCACTGCACCGGTGTAGACCACTTGATGGTGGCGGAGATTGCACTGCACGGCAATCTCATTTATGTCCCCGGATCAGTGGTTTACTTGCGGGACAATTGGACTCCATCCTCCGACAGCTACGTAAAGAAACACCTGCCCACGCATTATCAGGACAACCCGGCACTGGATTTTGCATTGCAGCTGGAGTGGGTGGCCTACCTCAGTGACAAGGCTGCCAGCATGGACACCTTCTGCCAGCAGGAGCCAATCAAGAACCTGTTGAAAAATTCCCTGCTAACGGCTTATATCTGTAGATATTGGCATCACCTTGCGGGGTTTGAAGGTGGGCTCGATACATTTTTTAAAGACGAACGAGTTCATCAACTCATCGCATCTGCAACTAATGGTAACGTCATGATTTCCAGCTTTATCAAGGAAACAGTGGCCATAACAGAAGCGAACCGCGAGCGGTTCGCTCGTTCTGAGGTGTCGTCTCGCGCCGTAGCGGGCTCGCTGGCGGTGCTCTCGGCGCAGTGGCCTGACGTGGTGCAGGGCGACGAGCTGTTCGCTGCTGCGGCAGCGACAGCCGAGGCGCAGGGATGCGACTGGTTTGTCTTAGCCGATGGTACCGATGCGCTCGAAGCTGACGTCGAGGCGTACCTTGCCACATTGACGACCGAGAACCACGACGCCGTGATCCTGTTTCGCACACCGGAGCCGGCCGTAACAAGTGACGCGAATGTCGTGGCGTGGCTCGCGAGCGGTGTTGCGGTATTCGCCATCCGCGTGGCGTGGTGGCGGCAGCATGCAACGCCGTCCATTCCTGACGCGCAGGCGTGCGCGGTCTGGGTTGCCGTCTCCGTCGACCAGTTGACAAGATCAGCGCGGTGTTACCTTGGCAGCGTCGCACGCTAGACGGAGTATGCGCGACGCTGTCAACAGCGGGTGACCGGAATCGTTCTGGTGGCCAGCCCATCGTATCGTTGCCGGCAAGCCAGAGCATTCCGGCGGGTGCACCCCCTGTGTGCTACGCTCTGCAAGCAGCCCCTCCTTCAAGCAGCGCATGGGTGTCGCTGGGGTAAGCTCCGCAGTCGTCGGCTGCGGCAGTCAAGCTTGCGACATGTCTCGGTGCGACGGCGTGCGGATTTCGGCTGAAGCCGATCACCCGTTTCGTTCGAAGCCGATCAAGTGTGTCGTGAAATGGCTATTCGCGTCTCTCGCACATGCTGACACGAGATACACCTGCAGCAGATGGTGTGATGTGAGCCGCGCGGCCCTTGCTCGTTGCTCCAGACTATCCGATCTCCAGCGCCGCCCGGACCGCCATCATCGTCGCGCGCCACCCACCCATTGGACTTTGCCGAAACGTCCGCACGCTCCCATACCACCGCGCCTCCAACGTCTCCGCCGCCCAGCGCCAATCCAGCCCCACCCTCGGCAGCAACAACCAGCACGGCGTCCCAAGCGCGCCCGCCAGATGCGCCACCACGCTGTCCACGGTGATCACGAGGTCGAGCGCACGCACCGCCACCGCAGTATCGGCAAAGTCCGTCAGGTGCGCCGCCTGATCATGCAGCACCACGCCCTTCGGCGGTCGAACGCCGCCAGTTCCGACCGACACACCCGCCTGCAGGGACACCCATGTCACCCCACGCACCGTCCACAGCGGATCGAGCGCCGCGAATCCGCAGGAACGGTGCATGTCGTTGACGTGCGTAGGACTGCCGGCCCACACCAGCCCCACGCGCCGCGTCGTACCAACGGCCCAGGCCAGCTCACGCATGGGCCGGTCGAGCGGCGGCGTGAGATACGGCGTTCCATCACCCATCACAGCCCTGTGATGATGCAGCGACAGTCGATGCGGCACGCCCGTGAGCGGGACATGCACGTCGTGCGCGGGCACCGGGTCACCGAAGGCGATCACCTGATCTGCAAGGTCTGACGCGCGCAGCAGCGCAACCAACGACGCCGGGCATTGCAGCACCACGTGCGCACCGTGCTGACGCAGCATCGGCAGATACCGCACGAACTGCAACGTATCGCCGAATCCCTGTTCCGCGTCCACCAGCAATACGCGCCCCGCCAGCGACTCACCGTCCCAGCGCGGCGTGATGTTCGTGCGCCACTGACGTGCGAGCATCACCGTGCGCTCGCGCCATTCGTACTCCGCCCAGCCCTCCGCCCACTGACCGCGAGCCAGCAGCGACATGGCGAGGTTGACGTGGGCACCCGCATCCTCGGGTGCTGCGGCCTGCACCGTGCGCGCCTCCTGCTCCGCCTCCTCGTACCGATCGAGAAAATTGAGTGCAGCCACCAGATTCGAACGCGAGAGCACATGGCGTGGATTCAGCTGCAGGCTGTGCTCGTACGCCGTCACCGATTCGGCAACCCGCCCTGCAGTCTGGAGTGCGCGGCCAAGGCCATACCAGGCCAGATGATCGGATGCATCTAACGTCGCCGCGCGCTGCAGTGGCGCTACGGCGTCTGCGGCACGTCCGGCGGCGACCATGGCGTTACCGAGATTCAGGTGAATTGCCGCCGCGCCGGGCAGCTCCCTGGCGAGAGGCTTCAAGAGGGTCATCGCGCCGGCGGCATCGCCCGCTTCGAGTCGTAAGACACCCAGCGCGTTGCGGATACCGATATGCGTCCGGCTCACCCTGTATGCGCGCTCGAGCAGCTGACGCGCGCCGGCCGTATCACCCGCGCGGGCGGCCTTGAGTGCAGCGTGATACTGGTCGTCGGCCTGCCAGGAGGATGATCGTGTCAATCCCATGCGCCGCTCATGAACGCGGTGCGACGTCATCGCACGATGCACAAAACGCTCGGTGTGGTGCAGGGAACAGGACGATCATTTTCAGCATCCGTGATCCGCAGCGCGTCAGCGTACCGACTGCAACGCCGTGAGCAGCGCATCCGCGCTGTCGGACCAGCCGTGCCTGCGGGCCGTGTCGAGCCCGGCGACGTTAAGCAGGTCGGTTCCACCGCATCGCGCGGCATGCACGTCGCGCAGATGATGCACCAATTGCTCATGCTGAGCCCCGGTCCACGACGGCCAGCTGCCAGGTAGCCGGCCGCCAAGTGCCGGCTCCGGCGGGCCCATGTTGATG
>JBBRDJ010000070.1:0-16368 GCA_038203945.1 Gemmatimonadales bacterium | reverse complement strand
AATCGCTTCAGTGAGCGCTACCGGAATGTTCAGCCGACAAACTTTGCCGGGAAATCCTGCCGCCTCACAAAGCGACGTGACGGCCAGTACAACGCGATCGATCTCGCGAATGTCCGACGCGATCGTCCATTCGTTGAACGGTGACCCGGCATCGCTGCCGGAATCAGAAACCAACGAGCGCATCCGAACGCGTGCCGTACAAGAGAAATAGCGTATCGAGACGCGTGAGTTCGAACAACGTGCGCAGATCGTCGTTCAGGCCAGCGAGGCGCAGTTCCCCCCCCTGCTCACGTACGCGCTTGTTGAGCGACACCAGTGCGCCCAAACCCGAGCTATCGATGTAGCCGCCGTCGGTAAAGTCAATGAGCACCCGGCGAGCGCCCTGTTCCACCTCGTCGAGCACCAACTGCTTCAACTCCTGACGATTTCCGACAACCAGCTGCCCGTCTACCACAACGGTGAGCAGATCGTCGTCCCGTTCGATCGCAAATGACATGCAACACTCCAACGCGTAAGGTCCGGATCTGCAGCGCACTACGCCTGCGTGCGCGCCGCCTGAAGAGCAGTAATCGCTGCTACGTGTACAATGTCGTTTGCCGACGCTCCTCGCGAAAGGTCGCTGGCCGGACGCGCCAGTCCCTGCAGGATGGGTCCGATCGCCTGCGCACCACCCAACCGCTCTACCAGCTTGTACCCGATGTTCCCGGCGTCAAGCGACGGAAACACCAGCACATTGGCCGCTCCGGCAACTGCGGAACCCGACGCTTTCCGCATGCCCACAGACGCAATGAGTGCCGCATCGGCCTGCATCTCGCCATCCACCACCAACTCCGGACGCAGTTGCCGCAGGATCGCGGTCGCTTCGCGCACACGTTCCACACTGGCCGACTCGGCGCTGCCGCGCGTTGAAAAACTGAGCATTGCCACACGGGGCTCATCACCCACGATGCGCACCCGATCATCGGCGGCTGCTATGGCGATATCAGCCAGCTGCGCTGCAGTTGGTTCGGGGAGTACCGCGCAATCGGTAAACGTGAGCACTTCGTGGGGCACGCCGCGAAACGTCGGAACCAGCATATAAAACGCGCTCGACACGGTACGCACGCCCGGAGCCGTGCCGATCATCCAGAGCGCCGCACGAATCACGGCGGCCGTGGTGTGTACGGCGCCGGCCACGCAGCCATCAGCGTGTCCGAGCGCGACCAGTCCGTCGGCGAACAGCAGCGGATCTCGCACCGCATCACTGGCCTCAACCGCGGTCATGCCGCGGGCCGCGCGCCGCCGATGCAGCCAGTCGGCAACCTCCTTGCGACGCGCGTCGTTGGCGACATCGTGCAGCAGCACCGCGCGCACGGTCCCCGCGGCGTTGAGGGTTGCCACCGCTTCCTGTGTGCGCGCGTCGTCGGCTTCCGGAAACACAATCGTACGCGTTTGTTCGGCCGCACGACGCGCCAGTGACTGCACAAACGGATGCACCGCAGTCACACGCGATTACGACGCACTGGCCTTGAAATGCTCGGCCAGTGCGTTGGCCACCACGGGATGCACAAGCGCCGAGATATCGCCGCCAAAGCGCGCCACTTCACGCACCATGCTGGAGCTGATGTACGTGGTTTCGTTGGAGGGTACCATGAAGACCGTTTCCAGACCGGGATGCAAATGCCGATTCATGAGCGCCATTTGATACTCGTACTCGAAATCGCTTACCGCACGTAGCCCACGCACTAGCATCGTGGCATTCATTTCGCGCGCCAGATCAACCAGCAACCCGTTGAATGCACGCACGTGTACACGCGGTTCGTCACCAGCGGCAGCACGGATGAACCCAACGCGCGCGTCGGCGGAAAACAGCGGCTTCTTGTTGATGTTGAGTGCTACCGCGACCACAAGTTGATCGACGAACCCAAGCGATCGCCGCATGATATCGGCGTGACCGTGGGTGAACGGATCAAAGGATCCGGCGTAGAGCGCGATGCGGGGAGTGCGAGGCAGCGTCATCGGAAAAATGTAAGCGCGGTAGCACCGTAGCGCCGCGTATCGGAGCCACCAGGCAAGGTAACACGGGCGTCGTGCTCAATACTCAGAACGGCGGCAAACGGTACGCGCAGCCACTGTTCAGCAATCAGAAGGGCCAGCGAATCGGCGTAGGGTGGGTCGGCAAACGCAACATCGTACGCGCCGGCCGAGAGTGCAGTCACAAACTGTGCGGCATCGGCCCGTTTCACCTGCACCCGATCCTGGGCGCCCAATGTCTCGATATTCTGCTCCAATACGCGCAGTGAAGCAGCGGCACGCTCCACAAAGTGCACTTCGGCGGCGCCTCGCGAGAGCGCCTCGAGGCCCAGTGCCCCCGATCCGGCGCACAGGTCGATCACCAACGCGTCTTCCAGATCGGTGCGCAACATGCTCATCCAGGCCTCGCGGACGCGATCGGCCGTAGGGCGCACCAACGTGCCTCGTGGGGCTTCAATGCGTCGTCCTCGCCACTGTCCACCAATAATCCGCATCCGGCCCTATCGCGGAGCGGCAACGTCGGCGCGCGACGGCGCAGTGGCGGAGCGCACCGCCTGCACACGCAGCTGCAGCGTGGACGCGCCACGATAGTCGTCACGCTCAAGACGAAATGCGAGATCAACCGCCGACACAAGATCCAGTCGCGCACCGCCGGACGGCAGCCCCCACGCGATGGCATCCATTGCGCGCGTGGGCAAGCCCACGCTGAAGCGCAGGCCATCCTTGCCGATCTTTCGCGGCGCCGTGGCCAGTCGCACGCCATCGAGGGACAACGTGGGCGCAGCATTGCCAATGCCGAATGGTTCAAAATGCTTGAGCAGTGTCTCCAGCTCTTCGCCTACATCGGCTGCCGGAACACACAAGTCGATGCGCATTTCAGGCACGAGATCGTCGGGCGAGAGGTGCGCATGGGCGTACTCAGCAAACCGTTCGCGAAACACCGGCAATTGTTCGGCGGGCATGGTGAGACCGGCGGCTGCTCGATGTCCTCCGTAGCGGTCAAAACAATCCGCACAAGCTCCCAGCGCGGCGTGCAGATCGAACGCCGGGATGGACCGCCCGGAGCCCTTGCCCACGCCATCCTGAATGGCCACCAGGACCGCCGGTCGGCTGGTCTGCTCAACGATGCGCGAGGCCACAATCCCGATTACGCCGGCGTGCCAACCCTGGTTGGCCAGCACCAGGCCGTAGGTGTTGTCGAGATCACAGGCTTCAACCTGCCGCAACGCCTCACCAAGGACGGCCTGATCAATCGTTTGCCGATCGCGATTGAGTTCTTCCAGCTGACGCGCGATAACATTGGCTTCCGGATCAGTGTCGGCCAGCAACAACGCCAGTCCGAGCTTTGCGTCACCAATGCGACCAGCGGCGTTGAGACGCGGGGCCAGCACAAACCCGATCCGCCCTGCCGTGAGCGGCTTGCCCTCGAGTCCCGACGATCGCACCAGCGCACGCAGTCCGGCATTCCGCGTTTCGGCGAGCATGCGCAGGCCGTAGCGCACAAGCACGCGATTCTCTCCACGAAGCGGCGCCACATCGGCAATGGTTGCCAGCGCCACGAGATCGAGTTGCTCGTGCACAAAGCTTCGCGAAGCACCCATGGCGTCGCAGAGCCCAAGCGCCAGTTTGTAGATCACGCCTACCGCCGCGAGATCCTTGTCGGTGGAGGAGCAATCGACCCGTCGCGGATTGACCACGGCGTAGGCGGGCGGTGTACCGTGCCCAGGCAGATGGTGGTCGGTCACGATCACATCGATGCCAGCGCGCATGAGCTCATCAACCTGTGAGTGCGCCGACGTGCCACAGTCACAGGTTACCACCAACTGCGCACCGCACGCCCGGGCAGCCTTGACACCGTTGTTGGTGAGATCGTAGCCGTCGCTGAGTCGATGTGGGACCCATGGCACCACGTGCTGTGCGCCCAGATGCCGAAGCACACGCGTAAGCAGGGCCGTTGACGCCATGCCGTCCACGTCGTAATCGCCGTGCACAAAGATGACGTGCTGCTGCCGTATGGCATCGGCCATGCGTTCGATCGCGCGTGATGCATCGGCGAGTACATCGGGTGCGCTCAGATGCTCGAGCCGAGGGCGCAAAAACCGGCGCGCGTCTTCCACATTGCCGTATCCACGTGCAACCAGCAATCCGCACACGACGCGTGGCAAGTGCAGCGTGGTGTGCAGCGTCTCCACGAGAGTGGGGTCGGCCTCGGGCACCGCACGCCATCGTGGTGCGGTGCGCGAGCGTACAGGAACTTGAGAAAGCGCGGCGGTAGTCACAGCCGACAATCTATCACACGCTGGACGGCGTACGTGTCATCACAACTGCACGCGCGCCATCAAGTGCACGCACGCGGTCATGTTCACATTCGCCATTGTGGGAGTGCAACCAGCTATTCAGCCGGTGTAGCGATCGGTGCGGGCGGCTCGGGGTTCGCGTAGAGCAACACGCCACACGCCTCGCACACATCGATGAGACCGGCCACCATGAGCGCATTGCGACGCTGCAACGGAATGGCCGTATCGCAGGCACCACAGGTAAGTCCGCGAATGGCAAACAGCGCATTGCTGCGACGTCGTGTGGAAATGCGATCGTAGCGCGACAACAAGCCCGCACTGACACTCCCGGCCTTCTCGTTGCGAACACCGCGCGCCTCGGACAGCTGCGCGTTGAGACGCTCCTGCTCCGTCGCAATCTCTGCACGAGCCGTGGCCTGTTCGCTCTCCAGCGTGGCGGCCGACGCGCGATGCGCTTCCTGCGCCGACGTCAGTTCGCCCAGCCGACGCGCCATTCCCGCCAGCTCGCTCTCCTCTTCTGCCAGCACGCGCCGCGCCATCTCCACCTGCGCCATGGCCGCCGTGGCTTCGCGTACCTTCCGGGCTTGATCAAGCGTGGCCAGGTTGCGCTCGTGCTTTTCACGATGATCCGTGATGCGGTCGTTGAGCGTCTTGTAGCGCTCCGTTTCGCGCTCAATCCCCAGGCGGGAGCGCTCCAGTTCGTCGTGCGCCCGCTGACGCGCCTTATCGAGCGACGCAATTCGCGGCGACATTGCGGCCAACTCTGATTCGATACCGCGAATAACCGTATCGTCTTCCTGCACTGCCAACAACGCCACGAGTTCCGGCTGCACGCCCACCCTCCATTCAAAACGGAAACCAAACACACCGATAATCGGAACATAGCGCACGGGGCACGAACCCGACGACCGCATACGCGACCTATTTCGGATTACGCCCCTGACCGCCCTGATGCAACAAGCTCTGCTTCTCACGCGCCAGCCGCATCTGCTTCTCCATCAGCATTGGTTTTTCTTCGGGCGAGGCGATTTTGATCTGCTCGCCCAGCGCCGAAATGGTACGGCTGAGCTCGCGAATCTCAAGCTTACGCAGGACGAACTCCACGTCTGTCGGGGCGTCCACCTGCACCAACAGTACCTCGGTGAGCTCCAGCAGTTCGGACGACAGGCCAGCCAGCACCTGATCGAGCTCCGTGTCCGGAGCGTGTGCAAGCAGTGCGCGAAAAAGCGTTGCGAATCGGTCGTCCGTGAAGCCATCCGGTCCAAACCGCTCCGCGATACGCTCAGCCCACGCGCGTTCACGCAGCATTACGCGCACCAACTCGCGCTCAATCGGATCATCGGCGCTCGCGCGCGGCAACGACGCCGTGGCCAGCCACTCAGGACCAGTCGATCGACCACGCCCTTTCCACTGGCCCTTGGACACCCATGCGCGCTGCGAGGGCACGTTGGGGGCGTCATCGCGCGCCGAGGGGCCTTCAGTGGGCATGGGCGGCGCGGACTCCGACGACGTACGCGCTACACTTGTGCCAACGCGTGTGGACGGTGGCGACGGTTCATCGGCTTCTCGCTGCACCAGCGTTTTGTCCAATGACGACGCTTCAGCCAACCGCGAGATATACAAGTCTCGCGTGATCGTATCCTTGGTGGCGCGTATGGTGGGGAGCAGTTTGTCCACAGCTCGGCGACGATGATGCAGATCGGCAAACCAGCCTTTGCGCGAAAGCAGCTCCACCTGCACATCAAAAAAGTCCATGGCGTTGTGCAATGCGCTCTCCAGCGCGGCCACACCTTTGGCGCGCACAAACGAGTCCGGATCCTCGCCACTCGGCAGTGCCACCACCCGAACGGACGCGCCGTGACGGAGCAGCTCCAACCCGGACCGAAAGGTGGCTTTGAGGCCAGCTTCATCACTGTCGTAGAGCAGGAACACTTCGGGTGCGTAGCGAACAATCAGTGCGGCCTGCTCTTCGGTGAGCGCCGTACCCAAGGGCGCCACAACTTCTTCAATGCCCGCCAGAGACACGCGAATCACATCGAGATAGCCTTCCACCACGAGCAAGCGTTGCGCGCGCCTGGCCGCCGAACGCGCTCGCTGCATACCGTACAACACCCGACGCTTCTGAAACACGCCGGATTCTGCGGAGTTGAGATATTTGGGCTGGTCGTCACCCATGGCGCGTCCACCAAACGCCACGTGATGTCCGTACTCGTCGAGAATCGGAAACATGAGCCGTCCACGAAAGCGCGGACGAATGGACGTGTCATCCTCACGCACCACCAGCAGCCCCGATTCGCGCAATCGATCGTGATCAAAGCCCAGGGCGGACAGATGCTTGAGGAGCAACTGTCCGTCGCGCGGCGCAAAGCCAACACCAAACGCCTCGATGGCCTGCTCATCGAGCCCGCGACCGGCCAGGTAGTCACGCGCATCCCTGCCCGACTGCTCGTCGCGCAGTTGCGCGGTGAAATACTCCGCCGCACTGGCCAGCACCGACCAGTTGGGTTCGTTGGGATCGGGCGCGTGTGCACGCGACGGTGTATCAATCACCTCAATGCCAACTTTCTCGCCCAACAGCTTGACCGCCGCCGTGAAATCCAGACCCAGTCGCTTACGCAGGAAGGTGATCACATCACCGCTCTCATTGCACACAAAGCAGTGATACTGGCCGCGCTTGGGAGAGACCGAAAAGTTAAGATTTTTGCCTTGATGAAACGGACAGGGCCCGCGAAAATCAGTGCCCACGCGCTTGAGTTTTACGAACTCGCCGATCACTTGCGCAATGTCGGCGGCTTCGCGTACGCGCTCCACCACGTCGTCACCGATCATGGTCGAACCGAGTTAGCGCAGTTCAGCGACGGTGACACCGGCACCACCTTCGTTCCACGCGCCCAGCCGATGGCTCGCGACCCGCGAGTCGCCGCGCAACATCTCACCAACCCGTTCACGCAGCGCGCCGGTACCCTTGCCGTGAATGATGCGCATTTCGCGCAGATCGTTGCGCACGGCGGCGTCGAGGGCCTGCATCAACCCGATCTCCAGCTCATCAACACGCATGCCACGCAGATCGACTTCGCGCACCGGCTCGACTTCCGGAATGTCGCCCATGATGGGCACGCGCACCGTGGGGGGGGGAGGCGCGGTGGTTCGCGTGAGTGTGGTCACGGGCACGGACAAGGTGAGCGAACCCACGAGCACACGCGCCAATGATCCACGCACTTCCACAATGCTGCCCGCCTTGTCACCCAATGTGCTTACCAGCACCGCGTCACCCGCTACAAACGGCCGGACATCGCGCTTGATGATCACGCCTGTAGCCGACGCATTGTTTCGTGCCGTCCGCCCTTCACCACGTGCCTTCGCTGCGCGTGCGTCCATGGCCACCAACGCCTGCTGCTGTCCGGCCGCCGCCTCTTCCACCGATCGACGCGCTTCACGGGCGCGCGCTTCTATTGCGTCAATATCGATCCGTGCTTCAGCGGCCGCCGCTTTCACGGCCGCAATCGTGCGCTCTACCTCGGCACGCGCTTCGAGCAGATATTTTCGTGCTTCCACACGCGAGGAGCGCTCCAACTCGCGTTCCTTGTCGCGCGCTTTTTTCTCACGATCACTGACCGTGGCAATGCGTGACTGAATGCGACGGCCCTCGCGATCGAACTCAAGCTCCCGCTCCGCGAGTACCGCTTCCCGGGCTTCCACATCGGCGAGCAGCAGGGCCAGATCACGTTCGCCGGCGGGCAGGCGTGATTCGGCCACTTGCAGCACGTCCTCCGGCAGCTGCAGTCGGCGCGCGATCGAGATGCCATACGACCGGCCGGGCACGCCCTTGATCAGGCGATACGTGGGCGCGAGCAGCGCCGCATCAAACTGCAGCGACGCGTTGACCACGCCCGGCACTTCGGTGGCCAGCAGTTTGAGCTGACCCAGGTGCGTGGTGGCAACTGTCATGGCGCCGCGACGTGTAAGCGTTTCGAGAATGGCTCCGCCGAGCGCTGCACCTTCGGCCGGATCAGTACCGGAACCGACTTCGTCCATGAGCACGAGTGAATCGAGCGTGGCCAGACGCAGAATCTCGCCCTGATTCTTGAGATGTGCGCTGAATGTACTGAGGCTCGCTTCGATGGACTGTTCATCGCCCACGTCGGCAAACACATCGTCAAACACTGGCAGACGGCTTCCGCCAGCTACCGGCACCGGCACGCCGCACTGCGCCATCATGGCCAGCAAGCCAATCGCCTTGAGGAGCACCGTCTTGCCGCCGGTGTTTGGGCCGGACACCAGCAGCGTGCGCTCCCCAGGATAGAGCTGCAACGTGAATGCCACCACGCTCACGCCCTGCGCCAGCAGCAGCGGATGCCGCGCGTGTACGAACTCGCAACCTTCTGTGGGTGCGTTCAACACCACCTCGCCGGCGTGCACATCGAGTGCGTATCGCGCACGGGCTACCAGAGAGTCGAGTGCAACCAGTGCAGCGTAAGCCGCTTTCATGGGCACATGCAGCGGATGCAGCAGCGCCGTGAGGTCGCGCAGGATGCGCTCGACTTCCCGCTGCTCATCGATCTCGAGCTCGCGCAGCCGATTGCCAAACTCAACGGCGGCGGGTGGCTCCACAAAAATCGTGGCACCCGTACCGGAGGTGTCATGCACCAATCCACCCACCACCACTCGCGCCTCGCGCCGCACGGGTATGACCCAGCGTCCGTTGCGCATGGTGACACTCGCGTCGCTCACCTGATGATGCACTTCGAGCTTGCTCATTTCGCGCTCGAGCAAACGCACCAGTTCCCCTTCGGCGCGCCGCAGTTCCTGGCGGATTTTACGCAATACCGGACTGGCGTCGTCGCGTACGGTGCCGTCCTCCCCGATCGCGCGCGTAATGGCCTCTTCTTCGCTGCGTGCATCGAGCAAATCGTCTGCAAATGTCGCCAGCACTGCGCGCGCCATCATGTTGCGACGCGGGTCGCGCAAGGCTTCGCGGGTGCGCCGCGAAGATCGCAAGAATGTGGCTCCATGCAGCAGCTCGCCAGCGCTCCAGCTCACCCCTTCCACACGCAGTCGGGAGATCGCGGCGTGAAGTTCGGGAATCTGCTCGGGCATCCAGGCCGGGTCGCCGCTGAGCAGCGTTCGCATGGCCCCAACACGACGATGCTCGGCATCGAGCCAGTTGCGGTCGCTGACCGGACGGAGTGCGCGCACTGCGGATGCACCGGGCGACGAGTGCGCCCGTTGGCTCACGTGCAACAGCACACGGTCCAGCTCCAGAATTCCCAGCGCGTGGGCATTCATGCTCACCTCTCCCTCACTACCGCGCGACGAGGCGTTCTACTTGTTGCCGACCAACGCTTGCTTGGCGATCGCGCTGATCTGGCTGCCGTCGGCGCGCCCTTTGAACTGTGGCGTGACGCGGCCCATAATGGCGCCCATGTTGCTCGCGCCTGCGGCGATTGCGGCCTGTACTGCCGTGCGCAACTCATCGTCACTGACTGCCGGAGGAAGATACCGCTCGAGGTACAATGCTTCAGACGCTTCACGGGCGGCCAGCTCTTCGCGCCCGCCCGAGACATACATCTGCTGCGATTCTTTGCGACGCTTGATGCCTTTGCGCACCACGTCGATCACGTCATCGTGTGTCAACGGCGCCGTTGATTCCAACTCGCGGTTGCGCAGGTCGGCGAGGACCATTCCCAGCAGGAGCAGACTGTCCTTGTCCTGCGCGCGACGCGCCGAGGTGAGATCTTCCTGAATGCGCGCAAACAGCGGCGTGACATCGGCCACGATGGCCGACCTCAGACGCGCGTGCGACGGTTCTTGCGAATCGCGGCGTTGAGCTTGCGCTTGCGACGCTCGCTCGGCTTTTCATAATGCCGATGCTTGCGCAGGTCGGACAGAATGCCAGCCTTCTCTACCTTCTTCTTGAAGCGCTTGAGGGCGCGTTCGAAGTTCTCGTCCTCATGGATGATGATCTCCGACAAACTCTACTCTCCCGTGATTTCGTGGTGCGACGAGGCACGTCGCCTGTGCGCCTGAAGCGCGAATGTCCAATGTATGGACAGCCTTGAAGCTTACCACGAACTGGCAACAGGGTCAAGGCGCGAGGTCAGACAGTTGTCAAGGGTATATCAGCCTGGCGGCCAACCCAGGGCGCGCCCGCCCAGCACGTGGAAATGCAGGTGCAAGACGGATTGGCCGCCGTCGGCGCCCGTGTTCGTCACGATCCGGTATCCCGCCGGCTCCAATCCCTCCTGCCGCGCCACTTCAGCCGCCAGTGCCGCGACAGCGCCAAGCTCGGCGTGGTTGGTGGCCTGCGATATGGAGGCGATGTGCCGACGCGGGATTACCAGCACGTGCACCGGCGCCTTGGGCGCGATATCGCGAAATGCCACCGCATGCTCGTTCTCGGCGATCAGCGTTACCGGGACCTCGCCGCTGGCGATTCGACAGAAGAGGCAGGGAGCGTCGGACATGGCGTGGTTGAGCGGGAGGGGACTGAAAGATGGAACACGGCGGCCGCCCACAGAATATACCTCGGCCAAGACCGATCTCGTGTCCGATTGTGTCCGCATCGGGATCCATTCGGCCAGCTGCATGTGTAGCACAGGCATGACGAACTTTTCTTTCCTCAGGTGGTGTCCGGCCTCACGCTGCGGTCGTTCCCGGGCTCTGACGGCGGTCGTAGCTCTTCTCGTGTCAGGCATGCTGGCGGCGCCCGCCGCAGCGCAGGAAATCTCGGCCACCGGTGTGGAACGTGGCACGCCCACGGCCAACCACGCCTGGCGATTGATTTACGAGAACGACTTCTTTGCAGCTACTGATCGATTCTACACACAAGGCATCTACGTTGAATACCTGAGTTCGACGCTCCGCCGCTCCGTGCTCCGGAGACTGCTGTACACGCCCACCACGCAGGCGGTCAGTGTGGGCGTGGCCTTTGGCGACGAGGGCTACACCGGTCGTGATCTCAAGCGCGCCGACATCGTGGCCGGCGATCATCCATGGGCCGGCACCAAACAGCTGAGTGTCTTTGCGGTGGCCGCCGACACGGTGCGTCATCGGCGCGTCTCAAGTCAGCTCACCGTTGGGTTGATCGGACAGGGGGCGGCTGGTCGCGAAATCCAGACGTTTATTCACAAGCAAACAGGCAACACCGTTCCGCAGGGCTGGGGCAACCAGATCCGCAACGATCTCATTCTCAACTACGCGCTGGGCCTTGAACAGCGTGTGTTTGCGCCAACGCCATCGATTGCCCTCTGGACCGGCGCGCAGGCCCGCGCCGGGACCTATCAAACGTCGCTGTCAGTGAGGGGCACGCTGATGATCGGGCGGGCCGACCGATTGTTTGTGTACGCCAATCCCACTGCGCGCGCCGTGGGCTACGACGCCACGTTGCAGGGCGGCATGTTCAACCGAAGCAGCCCGTACACGATCGAGGCAGAACAAATGCGTCGTCTTGTGTACGGCGAGCGATATGGCGTGGTGTATCGCGGTGCGCGCCTGTCGTTGGAGTTCTTCCGCGCGCGTACGAGCGCGGAGTTTGCTGGCGGGAGTTCACACAGTACCGGCGGCATCAGCGTGGGCGTGGTCCGTGAGCCGCGTCAACGCGTTAAAACGAAACCGAGCTCGACACGAGTTGCAAGTCCAAGTTCGTCGCCCGACATCGCATGGGTGCGAACCGTGAGTCGCGGTCCGATGCCCCGGCGTACGCCAGCGCTCACGATGCCTCCGATTCCGGTTCGACCGACTCCGAATCGCGTATGCGTCGCGCCCGGTCCAACGTATACTCCCCATTGATGTTCGAGCGATGTGACAAGCCACTGCGCAGCGGCATCAAACATGATGCCGGATGAAGTGCTGCCGCCTTGTGTTCCCCCTGGCAATGCACCCGCGGCTGTTGAGAACGTGACGCTCAGGCGTTCACTTGCTGGGACGTCAACGGCTACACCAAGCAAGGGGACGCGCAAGTCTCGACTGTTGTCCGTGACATCCAAAGACGTAGCAAAGAGGCCCAAGCCCACAAAGACCGCTATCGTCGGCCGTGCGAGAAACCGTTCGCTTTCGGAGAGTCGTTCTCGCCGGAGCTGCGCTGCTCCAGAGGTCGCGCACCCGCTTTACACCTTAATCGGCCAGAGCGGCGAAGCGAAGCTCCTGCGCCGAACGCAGTACACCCAGTGCGACTACAGCTGCCGTTTCAAACCGGAGGATGCTCTGACCCAGCGACACGCTCACAAATCCGGCAGCGTGCAGCGCGTCGAGCTCGTTGTGTTCAAAGCCTCCCTCAGGCCCGATCGCAATGGTTGTGGGCACCTCACGCAGCGACACAGCGCCACCGGCCAACGCCGCACCTCCCACGTTGAGAACCAGGCGCGCACCCTCGGGTGCGGCACTGATCGCACGATCAATGGTTGCCTCGGGGAACAGCTGCGGCATCCACGCGCCGTGCGATTGCGCCATGGCACCCTGCATGCGCGCGCGCACCTTGGCCTGAAACGTGACGCCCTCTCCGCGCGGAGAGACGCTGCGCGAGCGATTCCACAACACCGGACGCCAACTGGTGCAGCCCAGCTCTGTGGCTTTCTCCGCCAGCCAGAGCAAACGATCGCGATCGGCTACCGGCACGAGCAAATGCACCGCGCTTGGGGGGGGGACATTTTGTACTGCTGTGACTTCAACCTGCGCACCCTGTTTGGTCACTCGCACAAGTGTCCCTTCGGCGACCGCACCTTCACCGTTGCGCAATCCGATCACCGTGCCGAGCTCAATGCGTCGTACCCGGAGATGCCGTGCTTCGTCATCGCCCAACGAACATGTGGTACCAGCCACCAGCGGTTCGCTGGTGACAAAGACCGCTAGTCCCGCGTGATCGCGACGCTCCACCAGATGTCCTCCGCGTCTTCGGCCGTGATGCGCCATCCGTGGGCGCCCAGCACGCGGACCATGTGTGCCCGCTCTTCTGCCAGAATGCCGCTGAGAATCGCCGAGCCGCCGCGCTCGATCGATGTGGCGATCACGGGCAGCAACGACTCGAGCACACTCGAAATGATGTTGGCCAGCACCACGCGCACCGGCGCGACCAGTGGCAACAGCGCGGCGGCATCGCCCTGGAACACGTGGACCTGCTCCGCAACCGCGTTACGCACCACATTGGCGTTGGCGTTGGAAATGGCTTCGACATCGAGCTCAATGGCAAACACACGTGATGCACCGAGTTTGGCCGCCGCAATTGCCAGCACGGCACTGCCGGCGCCGAGGTCGGCCACCGTGTCACCACGACGCAGCACATCGCCGAGCAATCGCATCACACCGCGTGTGGTGGCGTGTTCACCGGTACCAAACGCCATGCCTGGATCAATGACAATAGTGCTCGCCGGATCGTACTGGTCGGCCAGCCACGGCGGCGTGACCACCAGCGCGCCGACGTCGTGCGCACCAAGACTGGATTTCCAGGCTTCACTCCAGTCGATTGGCGGCACATCAGCCACCGAGATTGTACAGCCGCCGTCGGCCGCGCGCAGCACGTCGCGAACGGCGTCGAGATCCGTGCCGGGGGCAAAGTGCGTGACCAGCTGTGCGCCATCTTCGTGCACGCCCTGTGCGCCGGCGTCAAAGAACGCCTGCATCAACGCAGCGCGGGTGGCCTCATCAACCGCACCCGGAACCGCTCGCACTGCGATCCACGGCGCGTCAGGCACCCAAGGCCTCTTTCATCTTTGACCAGATACTCTTCTCACGCTGCGGCGGCGTAGTACCCTGCAAGTCGGCCAACTGCTTGAGCAGCCCGATTTCTTCGTCGGCCGGTTCCTGCGGGGTCCAGAGCTGCACGCGCACGTGCAAATCGCCGGTCCCGGACGCATTCACACGCGGCAGACCGCGCCCGCGCAGGTGAAATACCGTGCCGCTTTGCGTGCCTTCGGGCACACGTAACGACAGTTCACCAAGCACACCCGGCACCATGATGTCCGCGCCAAATACCAACTGCGGATACGTGACCAGCGATTCGCAAAACAGATCTTCGCCGTCACGTTCAAAGCGTTCGTCTTCCTGTACATCAAACACTACGAGAATGTCACCACGCGGACCACTGCGCGGTCCCACGTTGCCCGCTCCACGCAGCGTCATGTACTGACCCGTGGACACGCCAGCAGGCACCTGCACCTTGATGGTTTTCTCTCCGCGCACGCGTCCTTCGCCGCGACAACTACGGCACGGGCTGGCCACCACCACGCCCTCTCCCGCACACGTGGGACACGGCGCGACACTCACAAACTGACCAAAGAACGAACGCTGCGCCCGCCGTACTTCACCGGCACCGGCACACGTGCTGCACGGAATGGGTTTTGAGCCCGGTTCGGCCCCGCTGCCCTCGCACTTTTCACACGGATCGAGCACTTTCACGACTACGGTTTTCTCCACACCCGTGGCGACTTCGGCCAGCGTCATTGAAACCGGCAACTTGAGGTCGCTGCCGGCACGCGCCCCTCCCCCGCGACGACCGCCGCCCGCGAACATATCGCCAAACCCGCCAAAATCGCGCATGAAAATGTTCAGCGCGTCCGACAGGTCAACGTGCTCAAATCCGCCGCCGCCACCAGCTCCGCGCAGACCGGCCTCGCCGTAACGATTGTAGGCGGCCCGCTTCTGCGGATCGCGCAATGCATCGTAGGCTTCGGTAATCGTCTTGAACTTTTCTTCGGCGTCCTTCGACCCGCCGTTACGGTCGGGGTGCCACTGCGTGGCGAGCTTGCGATACGCCTTCTTGATATCGTCGTCAGACGCATCGCGGGCTACGCCCAGCGTCGCGTAAAAATCGGCCATGGTTGTTCCTGGAATATCCTAGCTAAGCAGTTCGGTAACGAGCTGCGAGGTATGCGAGACAAGTGACACAATCTTGTGGTACGGCATGCGTGTGGGTCCGATCACACCAATCACACCGGACAGCGATCCGGCCTGGTATTCGGCGGTCACCACGGTAAACGCATCCAACCCAGGTGCGGTGTGCTCGTTGCCGATGGTGATACTCAGCCCCGGCACTCCGCCACGAGACTGGAGTAACGCGGTAAGCTCCTGACGACGTTCCGTCAGCTCAATAAGCTGACGCATGCGATCACCGGTGGAGAACTCCGGCTGGTCGGCCAGCAGCGACGCCTGACCCAGCACCACGCTGTCCGTGGGCTCTACGGCACGCGCGAACACCTGCTCGCCTTCCTGCACAAAAATGTTGAGCAGCGCCGACGCGTTTTCTGAACCCGGCACGTCGCGCAATCGCGCACCCAGCGACGTACGCACGTCTTCAAGCGTGAGCCCGCTCAATCGCTCGTTCAACACGATCGTCACCTCAGCCAACGCTTCGTTGGCAATCGTGCCCGGAACTTCCACGAAAATCGTTCTCACCGAACCACCACCCAGCGTGAGCAACATGAGAATGCGCTCCGCCGATACGCGCACAAGTTCGATGCGCTGCAGGATCGCGCGATCGAGACGCGGACCGAGCGCAATGCCCAACTCCTGCGTCAACACGCCCAACGACTGCGCGGCACAACGGAGAATTGCCTCAATCGCAGATCCGCCGGCCGTAATCTGCGCCGCCAGTTGATCGCGTTCCTGCGCCGAAATCGATTCTACGCGCATGAGTGAATCGACATAGACGCGATACGCCTTGTCGGTGGGAATGCGACCCGCCGACGTGTGCGGGTGAAAAAGAAACCCCTTTTCTTCGAGGTCGCTCATGGTGTTGCGAATGGTGGCCGGCGACACACCCAGATTGAACCGACGCGACAAAACGCGCGACCCGGCAGGCTCCGCCGTAGCCACATACGCCTGAATCACGGCCTCGAGCACCTGTCGTTCCCGATCGCTCAGCTCAGAAAATGCCATAACCCTAAGTGTACTAAGGACTTCGGTGCGTTGTCAACGCCCCGGCGAGGGCGTCCAGACGGAGCCACCCCATTGGTGTACACCGGAGCACGCCATCCGCGCTCACACTCACCCACCCAGCCTCCTCCCACGGATGCACAATCGCGCGTTCAGCTTCGCGCAGCGCCAGTCCGGTTTGCGTGCGCAAACC
>JBBRDJ010000069.1:0-16586 GCA_038203945.1 Gemmatimonadales bacterium | reverse complement strand
CCTGAATGGGGTTCAGGGGGTCGCAGGTTCGAATCCTGTCGTCCCGATCAGTGTCAGTGAAGTGAAGTAAAGACTAAAACCATACTCCCGGCCCCGAGAACGATTGCGTTTTCGGGGCTGGGGTACGTTTGGGGACGATTTTTCACAACAGCCCGTCGTGCAACAGATCGTTGCCGACGGCGCACGTTGCTCCGCCTTTGGTGTTGCCGCAGAGCGACCCCCGTGAGCGACGCAAAGTTCACGAGGGCGCGGAGTCACGGCCCTGCTGCCCGCGCGGGTCCCACCGTGGACCGTAGGTTGGCTGTCGGGGGTGACGCCACTCCCAGGCCCACCCTGCAACCATGAATGTGGTACCCACGCCGGCCCCGATGAGCGCTGCTTTGCGTCCGTCACGGCTGGCATTGTCCCTGTCGCTGTAGAGAGCCCCGAGCGTGCCGAACCACACCAGCCACCCCAACACCGCGCCGCCGAGCGAGCCGATGGCCACGGCTGGCAGCAGTCGGTCGAGGCAGCGACGCTGCTCGGGTTGGGCCAGTGGAGATGTGGCGAAGGGCTGGGGTGTAAACCCGTGCCGATCAGAGAGCGCTTGTTGCCAGATCGCCTGCTGCTCGGACACCGCGAGCGGCTGCGCGCGCAGCGGCGCTGACGCGAGTATCGAGAAGCAGACACCGGCGCCCACGACGGCGGGACGTAGCCACGGAGGCAAGCGGCGCCGTATATGTCGCGAGTGGTACGGACAACGTAGAACGGTGTGGCGCATGCGCATGGCTTCTCAGTCCGGGTCTGCGGTGACACGCTGACAGCCGCACGCTATCCCCGAAACCAGACTGCGGCAAGCCGTAGGTCCCGCCAAAGCGTGTCGTGGTCAGCCCCGCGCTTCGTGCGCCTGTGGGGAGTCGCCTTGGTCTGGACATACAGACGTTTCCGGTCATCGCCTTGACTGCGCACCTGCCGAGACGCAGCATCTCCACATGTCGAGATGGCTTGAGCAGTTCGCACACGAGATTCGCGACCGGTACCGACTCGAGCGCGAGTTGGGACACGGCGGCATGGCGACGGTCTACCTGGCGCAGGATGGACGACATCATCGTTCGGTGGCCATCAAGGTCCTGCGTCCTGAAGAGGCGCTCACGGTCGGGCGCGATCGTTTTGTGCGTGAGATATCCATTGTCGCTCCCATGGTGCACCCGCACATCGTGGGTCTGCTCGATTCGGGAGAAGCGGCGGGTACCTTCTTTTTTGTCATGCCATACCTGCCTGGCGAGTCGCTGCGCGTACGAATCAACGGGGGGGGGGGGTGCATTGCCCGTCGCGACTTCGGTTCGCCTGATGCGCGGCGTGCTGCAGGCACTCGCATACGCGCATGAACGCGGGATTGTTCATCGCGATATCAAGCCAGAGAATATTTTGCTTGCCGGTGACGAAGCACAGGTGTCCGACTTCGGGATCGCCCGCGACGTCGTTCCGGCGCTTTCGAACGCCGCGATCACGGGCACGGGTATGGCCATCGGCACGACCGCGTACATGGCGCCAGAGCAAGCGGCCGGCGATGACAAAATCGATCACCGTGCGGATCTCTATTCGGCGGGTATGCTATGGTATGAGTTGCTCGCCGGACATCATCCGTTTGAGGATCTTTCGCCGCAGCAACAACTCGTCGCGCAGATCACCCGAAGCGTCCCGTCGCTCCACGAGGTGCGACCGTCCGTGCCACACGCATTGGCGGCGCTGATTTCGCGCGCGCTCGAAAAGCATCCAGCCGACCGCTGGCAGCACGCGACCGATATGGTGCACGCACTGGATCGGTTGATCAGCGACACAAGTGGCGCCGCGTCCATGCCGGCGCACGCCGAACCGATGATGCGCACCATGCCGTTGCAGGAGCCGCTGCTCGATACGCTCGACGATGCCTATGATCCACGAATGGTTGGCGACTCGTTGCGCTACCTCGACAACGGCAAGATATCCGACGTCCTTGTGTGCTACTTCAATCGGTGGAGCACCGACGCGGAAGATGGTGCCGCCTTCCTTCGTCGTACAAACTATCGTGCGATCGCACCTGCCATGTTTGGATTTGAGGCACGCCGTCGGTATCGCGTGCCGATGTCGCTCGACGATCACCTGCGCCTGGTGCGGGCGCTACTCGATGCCGTAAAGATTGCAACGGACGCACGAATTGTAATTGTTGCGGGCTTCTCTGCCGGCGCCGATGTGGCGCTCCGCCTGGCGGCTGATCACTCGGGCCAGCCGCACCAGCGCATCGACGCCACACTGGCGCTCTCGCCGAATCTCGTTCGTGAGTCAGCGTTCGCAAGTGTTGTTCTCGCCGAGATGACGGTGGGGACCGAAGACCAAGTGCTGCCGTATTTGCGACGCGTCGTCGACGCGCAGGAAACCCTGCAGGAATGGGCGGACGTGAGTGAATATCTCGCGCGACTCGCGCGGCGATTCCGTCGCGATTTTGGGGTGTTGCAGCGGTTCGCGCACGATATCGCGGCACCGTTTATTCAGGAAGCGCGGATGGTTGCCTTCACACGCTGGTATCGTGACGCGGCGGAACATCAACGACTCTTGCGATGTGTCTTCGAAGACTCCGCGTTGTGTCGCGACCTGGTGCGCGAGCTTCAGCGTGGGCACAAAGAGCGGCAGCAACTTGGGACGTCGTATCAGGCCGGATCGCTCACCATCGAGCCTGAGACGGGCCATTTTGACCTGGAAGACGCCGATCTGAGTGAACGGCATATTGAGGGACTCGTCGAGCGATTGCGGTCCGTGTAGTTGATGCTGTTGACCGTGTTGCGCGTGCCGGGTTGCGCACGAATCACGAGGGCGCGGCTTCGAATCTCTTCGCCTTGTTCACATCACCTTATCCGGTCGGCCCCGTCCAGAACAGAATGGCGCCGCAGCCCTCCATGCTGCCGAACTGCGGCGGCGTGATTGTGGAACGATTATAAACCTCCATCGCACGAAGATTATTCGTGAATAGCAGGTTTTCGATGTTGGTGTCTACCAATTGAATGCGCGAGCCATCAATAAAAATCTGTGGCGCGCAAAAGTTTTGAAGACCCGAGCCATCTCGCATGAGAATACGCTCAATGGCTCGCATCCCGGTTCCTGGCTGAATGATCACACCCGGAATCCGACGCAACAGGTCCGTGACGCGGACGGCATTTGTGCGCGCTAGCTGGTTCGCGTCGAGGAAGTAGCCGAAGTCGCCTTTTCGGCGTTCATTAGAATCTTCGAGTCCTCGCATGCGCGTGAGTCTGTCGGCACGCACCTTGACCGGGTTCAGCGCAATGAACTTTTCCATTTCGAGGGACAGCGCCGGTACCTCGCCGCCTATGATGTCTACCGTGGTGCGCAGCGGAGCGTAGCCGACCGAGCACGCACGCTCAGAATCCCGCCTCGTGGCGCGCTGCACACGACGAACCGCCCGAGCGAATCGGTGTCCTCTACAGGAATGAGGTCGAGTGTGGTGCCAGCCAGCGAGCGTGAGGCGGTACTGTCGTACGACTGGCCGATTAGGGAGCCGGCGGTCGCCGTTGGCAGGGGAAGCGTGTCCGAGGCGCTCAGCGGTGTCCGGGCGGACAGCAGCGTGGCGAGCAGCGCTGCCCATATGAGCGAACCCCGGTGCACCGCGCGTCCAGTGTTACTCACGCAACTCTCCGATGTTGGGAGCACTTTGTTTCCGGATCCGGCATGTGTAGGCGGAGTGTAGACGCTGATGGACTGCACGCCATACCCGCGAGGGCAGTCGCTTCTATTGACGAGCTTGCTTGCATGTATCAAGCGCCTGCCGTTCGTTGAGCTTGTGATTCCTGTTCTTCCCTTCAGGACACGCGTAACTCACCTCATGAACGGGCGAAGTCGCTATGCAAGCCACACGTGTCGAACTTGTAAGGTTTCTCGGGTTCGCTGGTCTTTCCCTGGTAGCGCTCAGCACGCAACCCTTGCAAGCGCAGCCCGCTCCTCCGCCGACTTCGATGTGCTCTACCGGCAAGACTTCGAAAACCCGGTTGGGTTCGTAAACGATGGCGGTGACGTCAACATTTCCAGGAACGTGAACCAACTGTTTGGCGGTCAGCCCGCTGGCTTCACATTTGCTCAAGCTTTTACTGTGGAGACGCTCAACATCGGTGGGACAGCGGCCCACGGTGTTGGTTTCAGTGATCCTGACGGACGTGGCGGAGACTACGCGCTCGGCATGCTCAGTAGCGTGCAGAACGATCTGCTGGCGCTGGCTTTTGATGTTGGCAACTATGAGTTTCTGAACTTTCGCGTAGACATCTCCTCCATCGATCTCAGCACGTTCGGCGGTCCGTTCGTTCCGGCAGTTGGTGCGGCACCGCGCTTTCGCTTCTCGCTGTTCGACAACCCATCCGGGTTGGCAGGGTTGGGCAGTGGTGCGCCGCTGTCTTTCGCCGAGTATGTCGGAACTGTCGCTCCGAATCGTTTCACTTTTGACTGGACCAATGTCGTCGCGGGATTGAGCACCGCTGGGAACACGAACGGGAAGGTGCTGCTCCAGATTGATCTGCTCGACGGCGGCTATGCTTCGATGGACAACTTTGTTATCGCAGCTGCCAGAGCGATCAATGATGTGCCGGAAATCGATGATCCGCCGTCGTCAGTTCCGGAGCCAGCGACGCTGCCGATTCTTGTGACAGCGGTATTGCTCATGATCGCCGCACGGCGAAGCCGGTCATACGCGCAGTAACGTTCAACATGATCGACGCCCGACGGGGTATTCCACCCGACCATTGAGTTCGCCAGGACGAGCGATGCGTTTTCTGGCACATGCAGCGCCGAGGGCGCCGGTGTGTGTCACGCGTCAACGGCGCGGCGGCTTGGTGGGCCGGATCTCAATGCGCGACGGCAGCGAGCGGGACGGGAAGGTCACCAGTTGCATCACCAACTCGGCGATGTCTTCGGGCTGGATTTTCCAGGCATCCTGCTCGCTTGGGGTGTGGTCGTTGAAATGCGTGGCTACGCTGCCCGGCATAATGTAGTTCACGCGGATTCCATACTGTCGCACGTCGAGCATGAGGGCCTCGCTGAAGCCCACCAGCGCAAACTTGGACGCGTTGTACGCGGCGCCTCCCGCAAACGGGTTCTTGCCGGCGAGCGATGCAATGTTGATGATCCAGCTGTCGTCGTGCGCCTTCAGGTGCGGGATGGCCTCGTGACAGCAGTAGTACACGCCGTCCACGTTGGTTTGCATCACCTGCTGCCAGTCGTCGGGCGAGAGCTCGCCCATGGGCGCGAACTTGCCCACGCCAGCGTTGTTGATCAGCACGTGCAGCGCGCCAAAGCTCTCTACGGTACCGGCGATCATGCGTCGCACATCGTCGTGCCGGCGCACGTCGCACACCACGCCGGCCACCGTTCCTGGATTCCGGTCGGAGAGGGCGCGTGCGGCCTCTTGCACCTCCTGCTCATTGCGCGCCGAAATCATCACGTTGCATCCCGCCGCGGAGAGCGCGTCGGCGATCGCGAAGCCAATACCTTTGCTGCCGCCGGTAACGACGGCGGTTTTGCCCTGCAGGTCATGTGTCATTGTTGAGCGGGTTGTGAGAATCCGGGATTGAGAGCGATGAGCGTCGCTTAGAACCCCCAACCTAGCGATAATCGCAGCGTCGGCAGCACCCGTCGGAACGGATCCCGGTCTTCGCTGAAAAACAAACGCGACGCGCCACCGCCTGCGGTCAGCGCCACACGTTCGTCCACGCCCAGCAGCCATTGCTGTTCTACGGTGAACCCGATGTTCATGGCATACTGGCGCAGATCGGTGCTGTCTTGCGCCTGCATGCGCACGAGGCCCACCACGGTGCCAACCGACAGGCCGTCAAGCGCGCGCCCCTTCACGTAATAGCGGCCACGCGCTTCAAGCGAGAGATAGTCGGCGTCAGAATAGCCAAAGCTGGATACGGAAGCACCCAGCGTGCTGTTGGATGTCACACGCTGCTCATAATCGAGCGAGACGATACCGGAAAAAATCAGCAACAGCGGATTGACGGAAATCACACGTGGGTGTTCCACGGGCGGCAGCAGCTCGGGCACTATCTGCGCGGAAGCGGGCCTGGAGAAAAAAGCCGCTGCCACCAACGGAGCCATAACCGCGGCTTTGCGCATTCTGGTCCAGATGCGAGCACTCCAGCTATTGTTTGAATCGATTGCCTGATGTGTAGCTTGCAGCGCAGTGGTCATGAGCAACTTCCTCCAGTCCTGGTGCAAATGCTAGAACGGGCGATGCCTGTACGTTTGGAGCAGCGCCCGTCGCCACGTCATGGACGGGGCGTCTTTGCCGCCGGTCCGATTATACGTCATACGTTGGTGATCGAATACACCGGGGAACTCATTTCGCACCATGAGGCCGAACGCCGGTACCCGACGCGCGATGGTGTAGACGATCCGGAGCACACGTTTGTATTGGAGCTCAATGAGCAGCTTGTGATTGACGCAAACGTTGGTGGCAATGACGCGCGCTTCATCAATCACTGTTGCCTCCCCAATCTGGAGCCAATCGCCATCGGAAACCAGATGTGGCTCGTGGCGCTGCGGGACATCAATACGGGCGAGGAGCTGGGCTACGATTACGCCATCGAACTCGATGAGCCCCATACATCGGCCAACAAGCGTCGTTTTCCGTGCGCGTGCGGCGCGACGCTCTGTCGAGGCACGCTGCTGCGCCCCAAGAAGGCGCCAGTGCCTCAGGCGGTGCGCGAAGCCAAAGCCGAGCTGGCCCGCCGGCTGCGGGCATTGGGCGACTGATGGCGCGCGATCGGTCCGGGTCGCCGGTTGAGCGCTATGTCGCAGCACACCTTCCTGAGGGCGAGGTGGTGTTCTTTCACGCCGACGCGCGAGCGGCGTTTGCAGACATCGTGCGGCGTCCCCAAACCTCGGCGCTCTACGCGACGCACCGTCGGCTACCGGTTGTTTATACGCTCTCGCGTGATGCATCGGTCTTCGACACTGACCGCGTGACCATCACACATGCGCACGGAAGACTCGGCCTCCCTGCGTCCTTGCGTGCGCAGGCGGTGGTGATCCGGGTGCCCACCGAGAAGCTGGCTTTTCACCAGTTGCTGCGCGATGCGATTGCGTTGCTTGACGAAGGCGGCAGCTGTCTGGTGTTTGGCGGCAATGATGAAGGCATCAAGTCGGCCGCCAAAACCATGCAGAACGTACTTGGCAATGTGCAAACATTGGCACACAGCGGCGGGCATCGGCTGCTGCGGTCGCGCATGTCGGCATCAACAATCGTGACCACCGAATATGAAACACTGGCCGCGCCGTATGATGATGCTGCCGTCTATCGTGAACACACCGACAAACTGCGTGATGCACCGCTGACGTGGTTCTCGCGCCCCGGCGTATTTTCGTGGGATCATGTTGACGAGGCCACACATATTCTCGCCCGCGAAATGCAGTTTGGCGAAAACTCGCACGTGCTCGACCTGGGCTGCGGTGCCGGACTGCTGGGCGCAGTCGCGTCGCGACTGGCACCACAAGGCGCTGTGACACTCGTAGACGCCGACAGCGAATCGGTGCGATGTGCAGAACGCACAATGCAGCACACGCAACACAGCAACTGGCGTGTGTTGGCCAGTGATGTGACCAGCGCCGTGCATGATCAAACGTTTGATGTCGTGATCAGCAACCCGCCGTTTCACACGGGCAAGCGCACAGACCTCGGGCTTCCCATCCGGTTCATAGAAGAGGCCGCGGCTGTATTGCGCACCGGTGGGCGATTGCAGTTGGTGGCCAACCGCACGCTGCCGTACGAAGCCGAGTTGGAGCGGGTGTTTGGCAACCGTCGCACCCTGTACGACGGGAACCGGTTCAAAGTGTTGGAAGCGACGAGGTAAGCAACGGTGCGCACACGGCGCTGGTTCGTCGCAAAGCATGCCAGTGAGTGCTTCATATACCCAACACAAACCGACGACTGCGAGATGAAACGCCACGAACGGCGACGGAGTTTTCTCCGTCGCCGTTCGTGTAGTCTATTTCGTTTTTTGTGGACGGATCAAAAGCAGCATACTGGCGAGCAGAATCACTCCGGAGAGTCCGGTCAGTGGGATCTCGAGAGCCGCCGGAACGTAGATGGCGGCGAACATTGGTACGAAGCCCGCAAGAACGAGAGATTGGCCGTGAGCGCCGAACGAATGTTTGAAATCTCGCGGCTGGCAGATGGCCATGTTCGCGTCGGTGTTAAGCGCGAAGGGACGAATCGTGGAATTTGGCATGGTGAATGGCTCGTGACGCGCGAGGAGGTACGATTGCTCGCGCAGGCACTCGATACGCTGCGTGACGTTGATCTGGTTTCCACAGATTCATTGCTACCGTCCGTCATAGTGCGAGTTCATTCCGTAGAAGCGGTATCATCATTGTCGCAAAGCCGTGTCGTTGACTATGTGGACATGATTGTCGTTCCTAGTTCAAGCTTCACCAACAACTCCGGCTGCGGCATTGATCAGTACCAATCTGCGATTCATGGATCGCTGGTTAGTGTGGGAAATGGCACGCCGGCCTTGATTCATGAGCGTGTGGCAGAACTGCACGTGCTTCGTGCGTGGGCGTACGGAATGGATGGCGAGGGTATTTCTATCGGTTGGTCTGACACAGGTGTCGACCATACGTCGGGCAACTGGCCAGCAATGACGGATCTATTCTCCACATCACTCATTGCGCTTTCGCCAAACGACGGAACTGATTGCAGCCACGGAAACCGCATGATTGCAGTTTCTTCGGCACCCGGAAGACTCACGGAGTTTATTGGCATTGCTCCGTCTTCAACGGTAGTGTCGAGTGACCACGGCGCCGGCGTGGTCATTTTCAACCCGATGGCTGCGGCGCCGTTTGTTTCGCTGGGGCAGCTGATGCAGACGCCCGCACTTGATTACGGACCACGTGTTATTGCACTCGGCTGGGGAACAGAGTGGCATATGCCCTCCGTAAATGACTTGATCGATGTCATGTACTATATAGAGGATATGGCGATCTTCGCACCCGCGGGCAGCAGTTTCTGCACCACGTGCGGAGTAGTGTTTCCGGCTCGGAAGCTTGAGGTGTTCGCAGTAACAGCGCGAACGTCTGTTTCGGCGGCACATCCCGGATCCCACGTGGGGAACGAGGTCGACGGAATAGCATTCGCGCCAATCGCGCTCACGGGCAATACTATAAATCATCGAATCATTCTTGACCGGTCATCAGCTGCTACAGCCCAAGTTGTCGGTGTCGCCGCGCTCGTTATGCAAAAGTACCCAAGTTTTTCACCCGCTCAGCTCTACACCAAACTCCGAAGTACAGCGCGAGAGTTTTGTGGACCGGAATCGCCCGGTGTCACTCGAATCGTAAACGCTGAGGCTGCGGTGGGGGGCCTATGTGTTCCACAGTCTCAGTTTTCGGAGGTCACGTACACTTTTGCCATGGGTTATCCGTCATCGTTTACGCACAACTACTGCCTTGATTTTTCTGGTGGCCTTTCTCCACAATTTACCGTGCAACACCCGACGCCACATCCGTCTGACCCTCGGTGCGGGAGCGTGACCTTCGGACCGGATCCAGACAATCCGAACAAGACCCTCACGATCGCTGGTTCGATTTGGGACGCTTCGGTTCCAGCGAACTCCCCTCTGTCGTTTAGCTTCCGGATCCGTGCCGTGACGATTTCCTGCCCACCGAGCGAACCGGATTGCATTTGAGCCATCGCGAACCCTGCGCCGCAGTGTTGAGTGCGCTTCGAATCGTGCTCATTGCCGCGATCGTGTACCCGTCACCGGAATTGCGCGCCCAGGTCGCGCCGGTGGGCGGCGCTGGTATCATGTTCGGATTCCCGCTGACCGGCGCATCGGCGCTGCCTGCTCTCATGCTCAACCTCGGTCTTGCGATCGGACGCGACGGCGGTCGCACGGGCAGACTGGTTGTGGAGGGCGTACTGCATCCCCGGCTCATTCCCGCCTTGCCCGGAAGCGCCAGTGGGATAACCAGCATGGTTGGCCTGGGCTACGATCTGCGCCTGCCTGTGAAGGCACGTGTGGGCGAGCCTCGGGTATCGCTCGGATTCCGCAGCTATCTGGCCGGGGATGAAGGGGGAGCGGTTCTGCTTACGATGCCACGCTTGAGTTATGAAGTTCGCATGAGGCGGGAAAAGTTCAGTGGTGGCTTTGAGTTCGGCTTGCAGTATTTCGCGTTCACGAACGCGCGACGCAATCGCGAGTTCACACGGGTTCTGGTGCCGATCTCACTCATTTTCCGTTTTTGATCCCGACTCAGGAATTGCCGCCCCGGAGACGTTGGCAGCACGAGCACGCTGTATTTCGTCATCCAACACCAAACGCTCGGCATCAGTGAGCACCCGCCAGTCACCCGGCTCCAGCGGGCCGAGTGTCAGTCCGCCCAGGCGTTCCCGATGCAGCGATGTCACGTGATTTCCCGTCGCAGCAAACATGCGACGCACCTGGTGGTAGCGCCCTTCGGTGATGGTGATCAGGGCTTCGCGTTCCGAAACGATCTCCAGCTGCGACGGAAGCAACGGCTTGGTTTCTCCATGCAACATGAGCTCGCCGCTCGCAAACAGCGTCGCCACGTCAGCATGGACCGGTTGCGCCAACTGCACCCGATACGTTTTGGGCACATGCGATTTTGGCGATGTGAGTCGGTGCAGCAACGGTCCGTCATCTGTGAGCAACAACAGTCCGGTGCTTTCGCGATCAAGGCGACCCACGGGTGCAATCACGGGCTTGCGAAACCTGAAACGCATGGGCAGCAGCTCGTACACCAACGGATGTTTGTCGGCGATTGAGCAGACAAAGCCCACCGGCTTGTGAAACAGCACTACCGCACCAAACGGCACGTCAAGCGGTTCGCCAAGTACACGAATATCGGCATGCGTTAGTGCAGTATCAAAGGCTGCGCGGGTAGGGCTCGCATCCTGTTCCGCCGACTCCTGCACCGTGTCGGTCGCCGATAGCTGGTAACCACTGGTGTGCGTGATCGCCTGTATGCGAAACAGGTGCTCAACCTCTCGGCGCGAACCGTAGCCCAGCGTGGACAAGTAGCGGATGAGTTTCATGGTGCGCGTGTGTCGAGGCGCTGGGTGCTGCATGGAAATCGTGTATCGGTCATGTCGCAACATACGACGCTGGACGACGTTGCAACATACGGCAACGGGGCGCGTCGCTCCAATGGCAACGCGCCCCGATACCACCGGCCAGTGCCGGCGCACCACACATTCACCACATGATCACCCCTCGGTTACCGCAGGCCGTACGACACCTGCAACGTGACAAACCGCGGTGCACCGGCAATAAAGGTAGGAATGCCAAACGCTCCACCGGTGTTGCCGGCATCAATGATGTATTCCTTGTTACTCAGGTTGCGTCCCACAAGCACAATCTCCGTGCGCCTGTCGGGCAGTGCGTATGTGGCGCGCAGGTTGACCAGCGCAAATCCTTCCTGACTGATGTCAGGCGAGTTCAGATCTTCAAAGAACACCTTGCCCCGGTATACCACGTTCGGCGAGAGCGACAACCGACCGGCGCTTCCATCAATCAACGACAGCGTCACACCCCCGCTGTACGAGTGCATGGGCGTAAGGCGGAACCGATTACCTGCGCGTGCCTGAGTGTCGCCGTTGGCGTCGAGCGAATCAAACTTGGCGTCGATGTAGCCAACGGTGGCAAACGCTGATAGCCGAGATGCGATCTGTCCACGCACGCTGCCTTCGAGGCCCCACGAGGTGGCGCGACCGACATCAAGCGTGAGATTCTCCACGCCCTGGTCGGTAAGACGCACAATCGACGTCTGGAAGTTGTTGTAGTTGTAGCGGTATCCGTTGGCATCGAACTGTACGCGTCCGTCGAACAGCTGTCCCTTGAGACCGCCTTCATAGCTGATCACGCTCTCTTCGCTCAGCGTGTTGGCACCGGCCGCATTGACAACCACTACGTTTGGCCGACGTCCGCGTGACACACTGCCAAAGGCCAGATAGCTATTGCCCAGATCGTAGCTGGCAATGGTGCGACCCACCACGGAGCGGAAGCTTCCCGTGCCCGTGTTGCGACCGTTGGTGGGGGCGAACAGGTTGTTGGGCGCTGCGCCCAGCAAGACGCCAAGTGAACCCGGGGTTGCACTGTTGGTCACTTCATAGGCGTTGCTGACGTCTTCATACGTGCCGCGAATGCCAGCCGTCAGACTCAGTCGATCGGTTGCACGGTAGGTCGCGTCGGCGAACACTTCGTAGGCGGTCAGTGAGCCAAAGTTCTCGTACTGTTCAACGTGCGATGTCTTGAACGGCTGCCCCGTGAGCGGATTGTTGGATACCGAGAGGTTGGCGCTGCCGTTTGGGTTGACGAGCGGAAAAAACGGAACGCCGATGCCTGAGAGCAGGGGACTGAGCAACGCAAAAAAACTGCGTTCGTCGGTGCTGAACGGCACACGCTGACTGCCCTCTTCACGGAAAAAGCCGGCTCCGGAAAAGGCTGTCAGTTTGCCGCCGCGATCGTAGTTGAAACGAAACTCCTGACTGGCCTGGCTGCCCTCGGCGACTTCGCGGAACTGCAGTACCGGCGCCAGTGTGCCGTCGGCGTCGAAGGCCTCGTCGGAGTAAAAGCGACGCCACGCGCTGGTGGAGGTAAGGCTCCACGAAGGTGACAGTTGCTGATTCCACAGCAATGTTGCACCACCAACCTGTCGATCGGTGCTGAGGGAGTCACCGCCGTTGAGTGCGGCGCGACCGAACGGTGTTTGATTACCGCTGGGCGTCGGATACACCAGACTTTTGAACGACGTACCTGGTGCATCGTCTGTCTGAAAGTTGAGCAGCAAGTCTACCGTGCTCGATGGCGTTGGCAACCAACGCAGCGCGGCACGCACCGCTGCGGTGTTTTTACCGTTCAGCGTGCCTCCATCAACGTTCTCAATGAATCCATCACGCTTGTTGTAAATCGCAGCCACGCGCGCAAACAGGTTGTCCGAAAGTGGCGCGTTGGCCACACCGCTGGCAAACAGCTCACCAAAGTTTCCACCACCGGCTGTGACTTCGGTGAGTCGCGCGTTCACTGCCTTGTTCTGGATCACGTGCACGGCGCCAATCTGCGCGCCCCGTCCAAACAGCGTGCCCTGTGGTCCCTTGAGTACTTCCACGCGCTCAAGATCAAACAGCTCCACCACCGATCCGCGTGACTTGGAAATGGATACACCGTCCTGAAACACCGACACGCGTGGCTCAACAAAGCTTGTCCCGTCGTCCGACGTAATGCCGCGAATGACAAAGCCCGGATTGTTGGGGCTTTGCAACTGCACGTTGAGTCCTGGTACAAAACCGGAGAGCGCGTCAAACTGGGTGATGCTCTGTTCTTTCAGAAAGCGATCGTCGTACGCGGTCACGGCCACGGGTACTTCCTGCAACGACTCCGTGCGCTTCTGGGCCGTGATGGCTACCGCGCCGAGCGATGTGGCCGGTCGCACAAGCGTGACGGCGACGTTCACCGTCTGGCCATCCACCACGGTGACCTGCAATGTGTCGGGCATGAGTCCGACGGCGCGCACGATCAGGGAACGCGCACCGGCCTGGACGTTGAGCAAGCGAAAGCGACCTGACACATCCGTGGCCCCTCGCTGCGCTGTCCCGGACACCAGCACCTCGGCGCCTTCTATGGGACGCCCGCCGTCAGATGCGACGACGGTGCCGGCGACAGCGCCTGTCTGCGCAACGGCCACGGCAGGCAAGGCGGAAAAAATGAGAGCCAGAACGAGACCCGAACCGGGCGCACGATAGTGCATGAATGCTCCTGAAATGTGGATGGGACCAGCGCTTCAAGTAGAGAAAGAGCTCGTCTGTCACGGACGGGAGCGTTGCCGATCACGGTTGTGTCACGTGGTGGCAAGGGATCGGTCACCAGCGCTCCGGAGCCCGACGGCGTAAACTGAAGGACGGGGTATAGATCCCGCGTTGTTTGCTCCTCTCGCCCTCCCCGACACCTCATGTCACCAGAGCTTCCTTCCCTTCGCGCGATTGCGTCTGGCGCACGCGCCACGGCTGCCGCGGCTTTTGTTGCAGCGACTGTGCTGTGGCCTAATGCCGCCCAAGCCCAGAACGCCGCCACCTCGCCGCAACAGTTCTTCGGCCATCAGATTGGCGCCGACTACCAGCTGCCCAACTACACCAAGCTGCACGCGTATTTCGCGAAGATCGCCACCGAGAGTAATCGTGTGGTGCTGGACACCATCGGATTGTCAGAAGAAGGGCGTCCGCAGATCATGGCCATTGTGACCAGCCCGGAGAACCACCGGAATCTGGCGCGCTACAAGGATATTTCGCGTCGGCTGGCACTGGCCGATGGGGTTGACAGCACCGAAGCACGTCGCCTCGCGCGAGAAGGCAAAGCGGTCATCTGGATTGACGGCGGGTTGCACGCCACTGAAGTCCTGGGCGCGCAGCAGCTCATTGAAACGTTCTGGCAGCTCTCGAGCATGACTGATGCGGAGACCACGCGTTTTCTGGACGAGTGCATCATTCTTATGGCGCACGCCAATCCTGATGGCATGGAGCTGGTGTCTGACTGGTACATGCGATCGCCGGATAGCTTGCGTCGCAGCACCGGTGGTCTGCCGCGGTTGTACCAGAAGTACGCTGGCCACGACAACAACCGTGACTCCTACATGAACGCGCTGCGCGAAACGGAAAACATGAGCCGCCAGCTGTTTATCGAATGGCATCCGGTCATCATGTACAACCATCATCAAACGGGACCGCAAGGCGCGGTGATGTTTGCACCGCCGTTTCGTGATCCGGCGAACTACAACTTTCATCCGCTCATCATCACGCAGCTCGACATTGTAGGGGCGGCGATGCACAACCGGTTTGTGCTTGAAGAAAAGGGTGGCACGGTCATGCGCAGTGGCGCGAACTACTCCACATGGTGGAACGGCGGACTGCGCACCACGGTGTATTTCCACAACATGATCGGGTTGCTCACCGAAACGATCGGCAATCCCACGCCCATGCGCGTACCGCTGGTGCCCAGCCGTCAGCTGCGCAGCGGGGATCAGCCGCTTCCGGCGGAACCGCAGCCATGGCATTTCCGTCAGTCCATCGATTATTCGGTCACGGCCAACCGTGCCGTGCTCGATGTGGCGTCCAAGAATCGCGAAGGCTTTTTGTATAACCGCTGGAAGATGGGCAACGATCAGATCAAGAGCGGCAAGGCGGACAGCTGGACGGTGTGGCCGTCGCGTGTTGCAGCGCTCGAAGATTCCATGGCCACGTTGCGCCGACAGACGGCGGCCGGAGCGCCCGGTGCGAACGAAGCCATGTTTGGCATGTTGCGCAAGCCGGACGACCGGAATCCGCGCGCCTATATCATGAGCAGCGCACAGCCGGATTTCCCCACCGCGACCAAGTTCGTGCAAGCGCTGCAGAAGTCGGGCGTCGTTGTGCACCGTGCAACGGGTCCGATTACAGCAGATGGCCAAACCTATCCGGCCGGTTCATGGGTGTTTCAGTCGGCGCAGGCGTTTCGTCCAATGATTCTGGACATGTTTGAACCGCAGGATCATCCGAACGATTTTCGTTTCCCCGGCGGCCCTCCCATTCCGCCGTACGACAATGCGGGCTGGACGCTGGCCATGCAGTTTGGCGTGCCGTATGACCGCATCATGGGCGATGTGAGTGGTGCCATGGAACGACTGCCGGATGTCACCAACATGGTGGCGGGCACCGTGGCCAAAGGTCGCGCTGGCTACATGGTGCACGCGTCGGTGAACGACGCGGTCACGGTGGCCAATCGGCTCACGAAAGCAAATGCTGCGGTGTTCCGGACCACGGGCTCCACGACAGTTGGCGATATGAGTTTTCCGGCCGGCTCCTGGTTTATCCCCGCTGGTAGCTCGGCCGATGGTGTGGTGAGCCAAGCGGCGCGAGAACTTGGTGTTGCTTTTGCCGCCGTCAACACACGGCCGACCGCGCAACAGGTTCGTCCGCTTCGCGTAGGCGTGTGGGATCGTTACGGCGGTGCAATGCCCGCCGGCTGGACTCGGCTCATTCTCGAACAGTTTGAAGTGCCGTTCAGCACGGTGTACGCCAAAGAACTCGACGCAGGAAATCTGAACAGCAAGTTCGACGTGCTGGTGTTTGTGAGTGGTGCCATCCCAGCACCGCGTGGTGATCGCGCCGGGCGTGGTGGTATGGCGGGCGAGGGATCGTCGGCAGCCGACTCAACGCTCATTCCGCAGGAATACTGGCCCGCGCTCGGCAACCTGTCGGCCGAACGCACCATTCCACAGATTAAGACATTCTTGGAAAACGGTGGTCGCGTGGTGACCATCGGCAGTTCGACGGCGCTGGCGCAGCATCTGGACCTGCCGATTGAAAACTATTTGCTGGACAATGGCCGCCCGTTCACGCGTGAGCAGTACTACGTCCCTGGATCGTTGCTGGAAGTTGCAGTGGATACAAGCATCGCGGTAACGCACGGGATGTCGCCGCACCCTATCGTGATGTTTGACAACAGCCCGGTCATGAAACTCGGCCCGGACGCGGCGGCGCGCGGCGTCCGTGCGCTCGCCACATTCGACGCACCTTC
>JBBRDJ010000068.1:0-16728 GCA_038203945.1 Gemmatimonadales bacterium | reverse complement strand
CTTTACTGCCGTATCGCGCACAACGCGCGTGAGCTTCTGAAACGTCGCGCGCAGCTCCACCATGCGCATGGACATGGACAGATCTTGCAGCTCGCGCACAATCTTGCCGGCGTGCGTTACCTTGCGAACCAACTCATGCTGCTTCTTGCGATCCAGCTCGTCGTCACCGGCGATCATGGACTGCGCAATCACCAGCTCACCGACCATGTCGATGAGTCGATCCAGTCGATCGGTGCGCACGCGGATCGTGGCGTCAGCCGTGGCATCGGTGCGCTTGCGACCTGGATGATCAGCCGGCGCCTGTGGTGGCGCCTGTGGTGGCGCCTGTGGTGGCGTATGTGTTGATTCCGGCGTTGGTGCGTGCTGCGCACCCTCGTGCACACCAGCGCTTGCAACGGGACTCGCCGCCACGGCTTCCACTGGTGCAGACGCGTCAGACTGACGTACTGGCGCACCCGGGTCATACGAGAGCAGCGATTGCAGCAACGTGTCGTAACCTTCGGGGACGGCAATCTGTCCTGATCCAGCCGCCGCATGCTTCACTTCGCCAAGTAGCGCCTTGAGCATGTCAGCCGACGCCAACGACAGCTCGGCGCAAGCTTGCGTGTAGGCGATCTCATTGTCCCGCACACGACTGAGCAACGACTCGGCTTCGTGCGCGAAGGCGGCCACACGTGTCAATCCGAGAAACGCGGACGTTCCCTTGACGGTATGGAACGCTCGAAAGACGGTGTTGATGGCTTCTTCATGCGACGGATTGGCCTCGAGTTCGAGCAAGGCCGCTTCGGCACCCACCAGGCATTCGTTGCTTTCGGTAAGAAAGTCGCCAAGCAGATCGAGATCTGTGTCACTCGGCAACTCTTCAACAAGCGCGGCGACGACTGCAACCAGCGTTTCCACAATCGGCGGAAACTCGGCTTCTGTCGCAATCACCGGAACACTCTTCGCCGGTGTGCGTTTTCCGGATTTGGCAGCACGTACGGGTGTCGCGGCGAAGCTGGCCGCATCAGCGGCGCTGACTGCGGATTCGAGTGTGCGGCTGATATCGGTAAAGACGCCTTGTGCATCGCTGGCGGAGCCGTCGATGATCGTGCCGAGCAGGCGTGCTGCACGCGCCACGAGCGGCTGCGCACTCATCGGCACTGCATTATCAAAAACCAGCGTTGTCAGAGCGTCGCGCAGCCTGGCGAGATCGTTGGTGTCTCCGGCATCAAGCTGCAGCAGAAGCGTAGCGGCGTCGTCGAGCGTAAGATGGGACACGTGGCGTGCGTCGCGTGAGTGAGCAGAGGGAAAGGCGCGGGCCGGAGCGTCGCGCTGCATTGCGTGCGAGTATCGACCGCTCTGGTGCGATTGTTGAGCGGCGATTGGTTGGCGACCCTTCCTGAGTGACAACGACTGCGGGATGGTTGATGAACGTTCATGCGCAAACGCAAGCGGGGCGGCTCCGAGATCCGGAAACCGCCCCGCATATACTGTACGTCCATCAACTCACTGCGCTTCAGGCCGCAGACACGCGAACGCTCGTGAAGATCTCGTCGGCCAGCGCCTGTCGCGATTCAGAATCGCGAACCGTCGCGTTGGGATCGTATGTTGTTGCCTCGGTCGCACTTGCCTCGGGAAGCACGGGCGCGCTGAGGAAGTCGTTCTTTCCGTCAAAGAGCCGCGCGATGTCGATCAGACGCGTTTCCATTTCAGTCAGCACTGCCGAGGCGTGTGCCAGCTGCTGTGATGTGATGTCCTGGAACTGGAGTGCTCCCATCATGAGGAACAGTTCGTCACGCAGTGTTGAACGCACCTCACCGGCGCGCGTGCGATCGGGAGCCGGTGCGGCGTCGATCGTGTCGAGTTCATCGACCATCTGCGTGGCACGGTCGCAAGCATCCATGATATCGATCGCCGCGTCTTCCGTGGCCGACGTGACTTCACGGAGCTTTTCGTGCGTTGAGGCGAGTTTCTCGAGCGCCGTGGATTCAATGGCGGCACGACTTTCCCGCAAACGTGCGAGCACGTTGAGAATCTGCGAGTTGGCGCGTTCAAGAATGCCGGGCAACTCCGACAGCCCGCCACTCATCAGCGAGAGCGAAGACGTGGCGTCGCCGTCGTGCGTTTCGTCGCGCAGGCCATCGAGGCCGTGATCAACGAGACGCAGTGCGGCCTCCGTTTCGTACAGAACTTCCTGTGTGCGGTGCGAGCTCATCGATCGTTCCTCAGGCCGCAGCGGCTGGCAGGAGCGCGTCGATCTTCTCCTTGAGAACCTGCGGCGTAAATGGCTTGACGATGTAATTGTTCACTCCCGCCTCCATTGCCGTCAGGATGTCTTCCTTCACGCTGCGTGCCGTGACCATGAGCACCGGCACGTTCGCGCCGTCTGGTCGTGCACGCAGGGCACGAGTAAAATCTGTGCCGCTCATGTTCGGCATGTTCCAGTCCGTAATCACGAACGAGATCGACGCGTCAAAGCGCGCGAGCGCTTCCTGACCGTCGCCCGCCTCCACCGTGTCGGTGAAGCCGATACGTTGCAGCGAATTCACAACGATACGCCGCATGGTCGCGGAATCGTCGACGACGAGAAACTTCATGACGCGTGGTCTCCGGATGGGGAACGATCAGTGATAAACAACGGCGGATCAGAGGTCGCCGCGCTGCAGAATGCGGCGAGCGACCTGGTCCACCACGTCGAGCGTATTGTAGGCGCCTTCAAGCACCTTGCGACGCAGCTCCGCAGTTCGCTCCGGATCGAGCGTGTCGCGGTATTCCGCATCGAGCTTTTGGGACATGGACTTGCCCGATTCAGACAACTGCACCGAATCGGTCTTGGGCACCGGCGCCACCGGGGTGGTGGCGGCGAGGCCTTGGGCATTCGTCGGCGCCACCGGACTGACCGGACGGTCGGGACGAATCGGATCGTAACTTCCAAAGATTTTCATGGTTGGTTTCCTCCTCCAGCTAGGAATATCGGCAGCAAGCGGTCGTAACTTTAATCGATGAGCCCGACCGGTGTGTTACGCCCTGCTCTCAGTGTCGAACGTCGAGGCGAGCCGGTTGTGAGGGGAGTGATGGCGTGCCAGCAGGGGTGAGGTAAGCGTGGTGGAACGGGCTGGCGGGCAGTCCGGTACCGGCCGCCCGCAGCGCTGCGACGGCGTCGTCGCAGAGCGTGGTGACCGGGTCCGGCAGCGCCAGGGCATCGGCTTCGTGGGCAATGATTTCGTGCAGCGAATCCTCGAGCAGCGTCTCAAACGTGAGATGCGGCTCGCCTTCGGGGCGGAGTGGAATCGGTGCGTCCGGTGTACGATGGCTGGACGTGCCGGGAGTGCGCTCCGTATCGCGTTTACCGACGGACATGCACGCGCCCTTCGGCCGCCGTTTGTGCCTGATACGCCGACGTCGCGCGGGCGCCGCGTCCCAGGTTCCGAAGTTCGGCGCGCAGCACATCGGTTCGGTCGGCAACCCTGGCGATCAGCGTGGACGTCGCCGAACACGCGTCTCGCATGGCTTCGACAACTGACGCGACACTCTGTGGGTCATCCGACAAAGATGGATTCGCCGCGATGGCGCTTGAGAGCTGCGCCAGCAGTGCATCCCGTTGCGAAAGCAACGCCGCCAAGCGCGGTGAATCCACGTCCAGCAGCGCGTCGGCTTCCCGCCCGAGGGCGCTGAACTGTTGCACCATCTTGACCAAACCCTCCGTGTTCGCGCGCTGCATCATGTCGTCACGCGGACAACTTCAGGGTGTTGACCTGCTCTACGGCACCGGCGAAGCCATCGCGCAGTGTTCCGGCAATAATCGAGAGGCGACGCAGCATGGCCACGTCGCGGCGCTGCCCGACATCCACCAACTGCAGCAACATGAACTGATACAGATCGGCCAGCTGCGGTGCAATCTCGCCGCCCTGCTCGAAGTCGAGTGTCGCGAGCAGTTCGCCGAGTATCGCGCGCGCTTTGACCAGCGCCGTGATTTGCATGTTGAGATCGTGGCGTTCGGTACCGATTTTTGCGCGTTCGAGTTGCACGAGCAAATGATCGAACAACATGAGCAACAAGCGATCCGGAGACGCGCTGAGCACCTCCAGATCGCGATAGCTTGCTCCCTGACTCGCGTACGACATGTGCATTGGGGTTGGAGACAAAGATGAAGACTTCCCACTGTCACGCGAGAGTATCGGCATCATTACCGCTGGTTCTGAAGTGAGCCGAGCAATCCGGACAGCGCTGTACCCTGCGTGTTGAGCCGGCTGAGCGCCGCCTCCATTTGTGTGAACTGCGCCACGAGTGCCTCTCGACGTGCTTCGACTCGACGCCGTGCCTCCTCTTCACGCGTTCTCAGTCGCGCCGTGGTGTCCGTGATGGACTGCAGCTGCGAGCTGATCGTACCCGTGCCAAAGGCGGTGGCGCGATCTGTGGCCGTGACGAACGATCCACCCATGCCCGTGAAGCCGAACAACGCTTCGATTTCCTGTGGCGCAGCGTTGAGCGCGGCCTTGAACGTGTCGGCGTTGTACGTCAGGGTGCCGTTGCGATCAAGTACCATCCCCACCAACGTCGGACGTGAGAAGGTGGTATTGCCGGAGATTTCCGTGCGCAACGATGCGGTGAAGCTGTCTACCACGCTGCGCAGCGAGGAGTTGCCGGCCAACGGCGCATCGGGCTGACGCTGTTCGTCAAAGAATGTGCGCACCGCGTTGTACGCATCCACCAGGCTTTTGGCGGCGGTACTGGCGCCCTCCGCGTCCCGGTCAATGCTCAGGTCCAACGTCGTGCCCACTTCGGCCGCCATGAGCGACAACGTGACGTTGGGAATCGCGTCGGTGATGGTATTGGTGCTGCGCGTGAACTCGGCGCCGTCCACGCGGATGATCGCGTCGCGGCCCTGCTGCAGTTCACGCGAACGGCCGGCCGTTTCCGCGATCGAGGAGCCAAGCGATCCGGCGCTGCCATCCGCACGCACGATGTCCATGGAAAACGAGAGGCGTGATGCACCACCTGTGTCATCGGCCAGCCGAATCTTGCCGTCTGCACCCAGGGTGGCCGCTGCCGTGCGTCCCGGCGCGCCAAAGCCGCTGGTCGCGTCGTTGATCCGGTCAAGCAAGTCCTGTACGGTCTCACCCGGATCGATTTTGATGCCGATCGTGACGGCCGAACCATCACCGCGCAGTCCGCGAATGTTGATCGCGTCGCCGTTGGCGAGTCCGACATCTGTGCCGTTGAGCTTCAGGCCGGCCAGTGGTGTGGCGGCTGTCGCCACGACATCACTCGCGTCGGTGAGCGTGCCTGAGGCCGCGACCTGACGTACGGACCCAGTGGAGCCGGCGCCGAAGCCCATGGCGTCAATGACGGCCTGGCTGTTGGGATCGCCCACCACCGCCTGCACGTTACCGTCGGCGACCAGGCGGAAGCGGGTCTCATCGCCAAAGGGAATGCTTTCGGTGGCGGCCTGTCCGCCGGCTGCATTGATCTTGGCCACGATGCTCGAGATCGAATCGGTGGCCAGATCCACCGTAATCACTTTGTTGCCCACGCGAATCGACGCCGGCGGCGGGGAAACGGCAATGCCGAGGGCCGCTGCGATCGCATTCGAGGTCGACGACATGGGCACGCTGCGCGAGTCCAGGAATCCAAGTTCGCGTGCAATACCACCGGTGCCATCGGTGAGCTGAATGCCAGACGCGCCCGGTGTCGTACGGGTGAGTACGAGGCGACCGCCGGCCGCACCTTCGTTGATGATGCTGGCGCTCACGCCGCTTGGCGTGGCGCCGCTGTTGGCCTGGTTGATGGTGTCGCGAATTGTGGTGAGCGAATCGCCCGCCGCAACGTTGATGGTCGTCCCGTTGATCGCGAAATCACCGGTCACGCTCAGAGCGGCTGATCGATCCGTCACCGACCCACCACCGATCTTGGCCGTTTCGGCCAGCTGCAGCACTTCCATGCGGTAGCGGCCTGCGGTGGCCAGGCTTGATGCGGCCGCGCCCAAGAGCGTGCTGCCGGTAAGCGGACTGTCGGGCGCGGTGGAGAGAAATCCTCCGAAGCCGGATGTGCGAATGGTTCGCGCGCTGTCGTTGAGCGTGTCGACGAGCTTCTGAAAGCTGGTCCACGCCGAACGCTGCGCTTCGCGCCGTTCGATCTGTCTGACTACGGGCGTGACCAGCCGTGCTTCTTCGGCCGCGCTCAGCGAAGCGACGATGTCGTTCCACTGTACGCCGCTGGCCAGGCCACTGAAATTCGCGATCGGGGTCGTCATGATGGGTTGCTCCTGTTAGGCCAGAACCCCGGGACCGGCGTAGTGCCGGCCCCGGGGCAGTCAGACGGTTACTGCGGCTCCGTTTACCGAAGCAGCGACAACACGCCCTGACTGGACTGATTGGCCTGTGCCAGCATGGCCGTTGCTGCCTGCGACAACACATTGCTCTTGGTGAACTGTGCCATCTCGTCGGCCATGTCGACGTCGCGGATCGATGATTCCGCAGCGCGCACGTTTACAATGGCGTTCTTGAGGTTTTCGACTGTGTAGTCGAGCGCATTCTGACCGGAACCGATCTGGGCCAGCGTGGCATTGACGAGGTCTAGCGCCGTGTCGGCATCAGCGAGTGAGGACGTGCCCGTGAGCGCCACGTTGGTCATCGCGGCGTTCACCGCGATCTGGCCGTCTGTAGCCGAGTCAAGCACCTGAAACGAAAGATTGCCGAAGACGCTTGTGCCCTGGAAGTTGGCCGTACTGGTTATGCGCGTCGCTTCCGCCGAGAGGGTCACGATTTCTGCCTGCAGGGTGGCCGACACGCTGCCGTTGTTGGACGTCGACTCACGCTGCACGATCAGTTCCTTCTGACGCTCGAGGATGCGCTGCACCGTCTGCGCCGCACCTTCGGCGATCTGCAACATCGCGTTGCCCTGCTGGGCGTTGTTGGACGCCTGGACCAGCGAGCGGCTCTGCGTGCGCAGCTTGTTCGAGATCGACAAACCAGCCGCGTCATCAGCCGCACGGCTGATACGCAGACCCGAGCTCAGCTTACGCATGCTGCTTTCGGTCGCGAGGTTGTTCAGGAACAGGTTGCGGGAGGCGCCGAGCGCGCCGACATTCGTGTTGATCTTCATGGGTACTATCCTCCGTGATGGTCGATTGAGGCATCCGTGCCTCGTCCGGATCCGGGATGTGGATCGCGGTCAGATGTTTTATCGACCTTTCGACGGGGAACTTGAGCGTTTTGTGCAGACGATTTTTGAGGCTCTCACGGGGATGGAACCGACCGTCACACAACGTGTCCGATCGTGCATTTTGCGTGAGCGTGATTACCGCATAGCGTATGGAGCCGATTGGGAAGGCGAGAGTGTTGGCAGCGGCATTCAGAGGCGCCAGCACGTCGCTACAGAGCGTTGCCTTCGGTCAAGAGTGCGCGTAGCTGCACAACCACGCTCTGCCAGTCGTGCGGTTTTGCCTGGCGAATGAGCCGCGCACTCGGATACCACGGTGTGCGGTTTGCCCCGAGTCCCCAGCGCCAGTCTGGTGAAAAAGGGAGCATCACATAAGTCGGAAGACCCAGTGCTCCCGATAAATGCGCGAGCCCGGTATCGACCGATACAATACCGTCGAGCGTCTCCATCAGTGTGGCCGTTTCCAGCCAACTTGTTGAGAGCGTGGGCGTGGCCAGCCGTTCGTGCTGCACCGGCGGGGTGGTGCCGTACTGCAGCCACACCCATTCAATCCCGTCTATCTGAAGCAGTGACGGTATTAGCGCAGAATCGAAGTCGCGCAGGGTGGTGGCGAGAAACGCCGGATTGCCCTGCCACACGAGCCCCAGGCGGCGGCCGGATTGCCGCGACGTGCGAGGGGGTGACCCTCGCTCTCGCCCTGTTTGAAAATATGGAACACGAGCGCCCAATACATCGGCGCCAATATTCAGTCGATGTGGCAGCGACATCATCGGGACATACCAGTCGGTGACCGGTGCCTGTCCCTTGAGGATCGCGTCAATTCCGCTGGCTACGAACAGCGAGAGCGAACCGGGGTGACACTCAACCAAAACGCGCGTAGCGCCGCGGGCAACCAGCTCGTTCACGAACCGGATAAATTGAAAGTTATCTCCCTGCCCCTGTTCCGATGTGACGAGGATGGTCTGTCCCACGAGCGGCTCGCCATTCCAAGGCGCAGCTCCCGTGGTCGGCGGCGTCGGCAAACCCCGATGCTCAAAGTCCGCCCAGCCCGACGCGGAGGGACCGTCAAGCAGCGACGTAAAAGCGCGCTGCAATCGCGTGGGACCGTGCCCGGGGCGAATGGCCTCAGCGCGATCGAGCCAAACATGCGCGTGGACCAAGTCGCCAAGCGCGTGGCGGATCTGCGCGGCGGTGAGCAGCAGCGCGGGTTGCTTCGAGGTCAGCGCCATGGCCCGCTGCACAATGGGCCAGGCCGCGTGCGGGTCGCCCGCCGCGCGGGTAGCGCTGGCCAGCGCGCCCAGCGCCGCCGGGTCTTTGGATCGTTGCCCAACCACCCGCTCAAAGCAACAACGCGCTTCGGTCGGTGCACCGGCATCGAGCAAGGCGGCACCAAGCTGGTACACCGAGGCGACGTCAAGGTCTTCGAGAGACGCACGGTAGGTAAACAGCAGCGCCTCACGCTCCGCGACCCTGTTGCCCGACAGCCTCCAGGCATTGGCCACCATGATGCTAACGCCGATCTCCTGCGGCATCACCTGTTGCACCCGGGTGAAGGCATCGGCGGCCTCGACATGGCGCTCATTCTCGAGCGCCGTAAGCCCGGCCGCGAGCGTGGTTTCGATATCGAACGGTGTGGTCATCGGCGGTCTATCTCGGGCGTGACGTTTCCAGCCATAATCCTGCCACAGTCTCCCGTGAGCGTTTACGCAACGTGCGCGAGCGCATCGATCAGGGCCAATGCACTGGCATCCCAGCTGTGCGCGACCGCCGTCACGATACCCGCACTGTTTTCGGTGAGCTTGCCCGCCGTTCGTTCGGCATGCACCGCGCGCAGGTGACTCACCAACTGCTCGTGCTGAGTCGCACCCCACGCAGGCCAGCGGCCGGCAATGCGTCCACCCATCGCTGGCTCGAGCGCATCGATGCTGATCAGCCGCGCATTCTGTGACGTAAGAAACGCCGTATGCGCCGTCGCGTTGGTCGCAATCAACGCTTTGCCCATCGACAACATCTCAAGCGCCTCAAGATTCCATCCTTCGGCACGTGCGGGAAACACCCCGCAATTTGCGGAGGCCATCAAAGCGGCCACGTCACGCGGGGTTTCGAGTTCGCCCTCGGCGATGACGATGCGCCGGGCCATCGGTGATGTGCGAAATGGCGCCAGCGCAGCCTCGAAGGCATCACGGCGCATAAACGGATTGTGACAGGCGAGGATGAGCCGCACGTTGTCGTTTGGCGTGAACGCCGCTTCGAATGCACGCAACAATTCCAGCTGTCCTTTGCGCGGCTCCAGTTTGCCAACCTGCAGGAAGACGGTCTCATCCCACTGGCGAACGGGCGCCACGTGCTCGTTGAACACGGAGCGATCGACGCCCAGCGGCACCACGTGCACCGGTTTATCGGTGAGCCCGTTGGCATAACAGACATCACGGGCCCACGGCGAGCATACAATGATCGCATCCTGCAGTCGCAGATGATGCAGCTCTCTCGCGGTGAACGCGTCCGTCTCAAAAATCGTGAAGCCAATGTGCGGTCCGCGACCGGCGTGCAGCGCCAGATCGAACTGTTGCGAGAGTCGCACACTGGGCACGTCATCGCGAAACGAGCTTTGTGCCTCGAGGGCACGTTCGAGCGCGGGATTGTCGGTGAGCGTACGATCCACGCCGCCGAGAGGAAAGAACGCCACCGGCACACCGCGCGCCTGAAGCGCACGCAACAGGTTCGCGCCCGTTACACCGTATCCAGTGCGTGAATGAGGCGCGATGAAAGAGAACCCATCGCGAACGGCATTCCACTGCGCGTGCGGCGACGATGCGGCATCGTGGGTGCGCTCCGCAACAGCGTTCGGTGCAGCATCAAAGAGCGCGGCGGGAACAGCGATCAGACACGAGTGTGGCACTTCGATAGTCGGCATCAACATCACCGATCCGTCGCGCTCGCCCAACACGCAGGCGCGTAGCCCAACGTCTTCCAGCGCATTTCGCTGCGTAGCCCACTGCTCAGCGTTGAACGACTCGCTCACGCAGACGGCCAGCAGGCGACCCGATCCGATCAGTTCCCGGAGCGCCGAGCAGGCACGCAACAGCTGCGACGGTGCGACATGCACGAAGACTCTTCCGTGAGCGTCAAGGCGCGTCTCGATAATCGAGTCCAGCTCCGTCCACGGGTCGTGCGGCAACGTCTCCAGCCAAGCGCCCGCATCGGCCGCAGCCTGCTGCAACTCAGCGAGCTGCGGTTCGTTGATTCCGGCAATGAACACGGCCGGCACACCATTGGGGGCCGTGGCGGCACTGAGTGCCACGAAGCCGAATCCGGGCGCCAGATCGAGCACGACATCGCCGGTGGCCAGTTGCTCATCGAAAAACGCCCGCACCTCAGCGGCCACGCCTCCGCTGCTCTCTATCGCCGCCGCGTCCGCCCAGTCCGGATGCCCGCAACGGGCCGGAATACGGAAACGAGGCGTGTCGTCGCCCGAGACCTGGACGCTGTCAATGAAATCCGATGCAAAGGTAGAGCCGGCAACACTTGTCATGGCGAATCAGCGGGTCGGGGAAGAGAGCTGCAATCATCAGCCCACTGTTACACGATCCATGCCACAACCCAAGCCGTTGCAATACAACATCTTAGACAGAATGCCTTGGCGCCGACCCGGAATCTTTCGCCAATGCGCGGGGGCCGAAACGGCACAAATTTCCGGTGTATGCCAAGCCGCAGTGCCCCCAACTCAACCGAGCGAAAACTCAGCGTGCAGTGAGTATCCGTCCACCGCAGTCACCACCTGACGGGCAACGCAACGGTGCGTGTTGATGACAATCGGACCACGCAGGTTGGTCGTGGCTGGTGCCCCCTTGCTTGATGGCAACGTCACGACCGTAAGCACCAGCGCATCAGTGAGTGCAGCGAGCTCAAGGAACTGCTCGTCGCCGGCCCCCAAATCGAGCTCGTAATCCGGCGCCACTCGAAACGGATCCACCAGTAGAAACGCGAGCCCGGCTTCTTCCGTCGATTGCAGCCAGTAGAAGCCATCGCGTGCTGCGGGCACGAGGGCGAATTCCAGCGACGATTCAAACCCGTGCAGTCCCTCGGGAAAGCGCAACAGGGAGTCGGCGGACACGACCTGATCGCCCAGCACTCGTGAGGCGATCGTTCGTTCTGGCGTGGCTACAGCGGGGGAAGGAACAGCGGACGGCGCAGAGGAGAAAGCAGCAACAGACATGAAGAGGTCAGGCAGGACGTTGGCGTTCGATCCATCGATACCAACGCTCATAAATAGTTGGCGAGGCTCAATCCAAGCACTCGCGAGGTGGCCGACATGGCGGCCTGGTACATGGTCTGTCGACCCACCAGCTCGACCATGGCCTTGTCGATCTCCGTGTCGCGGAGCTCCGAACGAAAGGCCGAAAGAGTGAGCTCCAGATCGCCGAGTGATGTTTCGGCCATAATGAGTTCATTGGCTCGTGCACCCTGTCGGCCGATCAGCTCCTGCACATCCGACGCCGAGTTGCGCAGGCTATCGATAGACGCCCGAATCCCCGGTACGTCATTTGCCCCCAATGCGACCGACAGTTCACGCAAGGCGCCGAGCGCATTGGTGTCGAGGAACGCCTGGGTGCCGTCGTGGTTCGGTACCATGTACCGCCCGTCGCCTATTTCGATCGGAATCGCACCCGACGGATTCATCAGATTCCCACCCGTATCCTGCAGTGCACGGAAGTCGCCGGCAGCGGTGGGCGGGTTCTGAAACGGCGCCTCGCCACCACGGGTGCCGGCAAACACGTATTGGTCGCCGACGCGCGAGTTTGCCAATCCCACCGCGAATCCGATCAGTGCGTCGACTTCAGCTTTGACCGCCACTCGCGTCTCGGGCGTGGCGGTGGCAGACGCCTGCGAAATGGCCAGCTCCAAACCTCGGCCAAGCGAGTTGGTCAGGCTGTCGAGGGCGCGTTCTTCGGTTTCGGCTCGCACTACACCAAGGCGAATGTTGCGACGAAACTGCTCAATGGCCCGCATCGAGCTGCCCACTCGCACCACTTCGGCGCCCGAGCTCGGATCCTGCGACATTTTGCGCAGACGCAGCCCGGAGGCGATATCTTCACGCGCGCGCTCAACCGACTGCAAATTCTGCTGCAGTCGGCCAATGCTATTTTTCAGAATCGTCTGATTGGTCACGCGCATGGAGCTTCCGGACTGAAGTGCAGATCACACGTCGACAGCCTTGCACGTCACTGTCGAGACACGTCTATTAGTACAGTGTCGGCGGCGCGTGCGAGATCTTGAGCAACCTGAGCTCGCGATCGCAAACGCCGGAAAGCTCGTTCCTTTTGCCCACGTCTCCGCTTAAAATGGCCACTATCCTGTATGTAGATGACGAAGCAAGCGTCGGTCTGATACTTCAGGACACCTTGGAGCGGGCGGGCCATAAGGCAGTTGGAGCACGGAATGTACCGGAAGCCCTGCAGATTCTGCCGCGCGGCGATATTGACCTGATTATCAGCGATTATCGTATGCCGGGTCTGACGGGGCTGGAGTTTCTGGCCATGTTGACGCGTGAAGGCTACGACATTCCGCTCATCATGCTCACGGGCTACGCCTCCATTGAGCACGCCGTGGCCGCCATCAAAGCGGGCGCAATTGACTACATCACCAAACCCGTACGGCCGCAGCATTTGGAACTGGCGGTCGATCAGGCGTTGGAGTATGTGCGGCTGCGCCGAGAGAATGAGGCGCTACGCAAGGAAGTGCTGCAGTACCGCAACGAGCGACAGATCATTGGCGACTCGCCGCCCATGCGGCGCATCATGCAAACCATCGCCATGGCCGCGCCCACGCGCGCGACAGTGCTGCTGCAAGGCGAATCGGGTACCGGCAAGGAACTGTTCGCCCGGGCGCTTCACGACCAGAGCGAGCGCCGGGAAAAGGCGTTTATTCAGCTCAACTGCGCTGCACTGCCCGAAGGACTCATTGAGAGCTCGCTGTTCGGACACGAAAAGGGCGCTTTCACCGGAGCCATCAAGCGTGTGGAAGGTGCGTTTGAGCGGGCGCACCGCGGCACGCTGCTGCTCGACGAAATCAGCGAGATGCGGCTGGATCTGCAGGCCAAACTGCTGCGCGTGTTGCAGGAGCAGGAGTTCGAGCGGGTTGGTGGCACTTCGTCGATTAAAGTTGACGTGCGCATTATCGCAACCACGAACCGCGATCTGGCCGCTGAAGTCGAAGCGGGCACATTTCGTCAGGACCTGTACTACAGACTGAGCACGATCCCGATTCAGATTCCACCGCTGCGCGACCGGCCCGAAGATGTTCCGGTTCTGGCGCTGCGCTTTGCCATGAAGGTGTCGCAGGAGCTGGGCAAAAAAATTGAAGGCCTGTCTCCAGACGCGCTCTCGGCGTTGCAGCAGTATCAGTGGCCCGGCAATGTGCGTGAGCTACAGCACGTGATCGAGCGCGCCGTGATTCTGACACCGGATCCGATCATTCAGCCGCATTGCCTCGAAGGCACGCGCTTTGGCCTGGCTCATTCGCTCGGCGCAACGACCACCCGCGGCCCGCGCACTACGCCGGCCAATGGAGGCGCTTCGCTCTCCGGTTTACAGGCTTCAGGCAGCCTTGCGATGGCGCCGACCGGTAGCAGTGCCGGTACGATTGCTCTGGAGTCGCTGAACGTCGCGGAGGCGGAACGTGTGCTCATTCAACACGCGCTCAACGCCAGCGACAATAACCGCACCAAAGCGGCCGAGTTGCTCGGCATTTCGGTGCGCACTCTGCGCAACAAGCTTAACGGTCCGGGCGCGAAAGATGACGACGAGTAACCTGGGACTGTCTGTGAATGCGTGGCCCAGTCGGCGCATGTGCAAACCGATCAACTGATCGTCTTTGGCGTCCTTGCTGCGACGCTTGTGCTGTTTATCTGGAATCGCTGGCGATACGACCTGGTAGCGGTCTTCGCCCTGCTGGTCATTGCCGTGGCCGGTCTTGTACCACCGGAAGCGGTGTTTACGGGACTTGGTCATCCGGCCGTTGTCACGGTGGCAGCGGTCCTGGTGATCAGTCGCGGACTGCAAAACGCCGGTGTGGTTGATGCGATCGCCCGGCAGATTACACGCGTTGGCAACCGGCCCGTGGTGCAGCTATCGGCGCTTACCGCGTTGGTCGCTGTGTGCTCCGGTTTCATCAACAACGTGGGCGCGCTGGCGCTCTTCATGCCGGTTGCCGTGTGGATGTCACGACAGAGTGGTACGTCGCCGTCGCTCATGCTCATGCCGCTGGCGTTTGGTTCGCTGCTTGGCGGCACCCTTTCCCTGATCGGCACTCCGCCCAACATCATTATTGCTTCGTATCGCAAGGAAACCGGTGCGGCCGCATTTGGCATGTTCGATTTTCTGCCGGTTGGTGCGGCGCTCACGATTGTTGGTGTGCTGTTTATTGCGGCGGTGGGCTGGCGACTTGTGCCACAACGCAAGAGTGCCGACGCGCCCGAAGATCTGTTTGCCATTTCCGGCTATGTCACTGAACTCCGCGTGCGCCAGAACTCGCGCTACGTTGGCCAGACGTTGCACGCGCTGCTGCTGGAGCTGCAAGACGAAGCTGAACTGACCGTAATCGCGCTGATTCGTTCGGGAAATCGCCGTCCGTTGCCGTCCATGTTCGAAATCCTGCTGGAGAACGACATTCTCCTTGTTGAAGCCGACTCCGACAGCCTTTCCGCTGCGCTGGACGACGCCGACCTCGAGCTGGCGACACCCTCAAAGTCCAGTGATGCGGGCCACGAGAAACCACCCACCGATCTCAACTTGCAGGAAGCGATTGTTAAGGCCGACTCGGTGCTGGTAGGCAGCACCGCCACTGCGCTTGAGCTGCGTGAGCGATATCGCGTGAACGAGCTGGCGGTCGCGCGTCAGGGGCAGCGCTTGCGCACGAGAGTCAAACGGATTCGTTTCGTGGCTGGTGACATTCTGCTGGTGCAGGCGAGCGAAGAGACCATGTCGTCGGTGCTCAATGAACTCGGTTGCCTGCCGCTGGCGCTGCGGGGATTGCAGATCGGCAAGCCACGCAAGATTGCGCTGGCCGTCGGGGTGTTCCTGGCCGCCACGGCCCTGATCTCGTTCAACGTGGTGTCTCCGGCAACGGCGTTGGTGGGCGCGGCGCTGATCATGGTGGTAGCTGGTATTGTGGCACCGAAAGAAATTTATACCAGCATCGATATGCCGGTGGTGGTGTTACTCGCGGCCATGCTGCCCATTGGCCACGCGTTGGAGACAACGGGCGGTTCGGACCTGATTGCCACACAGCTGCTCGCCGTTGCGCAGTCTGTGCCACCGGGGGCCACGGTGGCACTGCTGATGGGATCCGTGATGGTATTGACGAATGTGATCAACAATGCCGCCGCCGCTGTGCTCACCGCCCCCATCGCCATCAGCGTGGCAGCGGGCATGCAAGTTTCGGCCGATCCGTTGCTCATGGCCGTGGCGATTGGTTCGTCGTGTGCATTTCTTACGCCGATCGGGCATCAGTCCAACACGCTGGTGATGGCACCGGGTGGTTATCAGTTCAACGATTACTGGAAGCTCGGCTTGCCGCTTTCGGTGCTGGTGCTGGTGGTGGGCGTGCCGATGATTTTGTGGGTGTGGCCGTTTTAGACGGCTTTTGCGGCGTGTGCGGCCTGCGATGCGTGAGCGGCGTGCGATGCGTGAGCGGCGTGCGATGCGTGCGCGGCGTGCGATGCGTGCGCGGCGTGCGCGGCCTGCGATGCACGAGAATATGCTAAGATGGTGCCCCGGTCTGGGTGCCGTATCGCTTTTACCGAATTACCGCGAGGACGTGATGAGCTGGGCGCGTATGTTGTTGCTGGCAAACGTGGGGCAGCAGTTCGACATCAAAGGCATTCAGCACGACGTGAAGCGGATGCGTTTGCGCATTGATGCACAGGCAGCCGATGCGTCGCCGAACAACTAGTCCCGAGCGGCGGGTGCGCGCGCGTGAAGGCACACCGGCACGACTCGGCACCGCTTTGGCGTTGCTCATGCTGCTGCTGGCCGTCGGGTGCACCATATCCGAGCAGGATCCAACCAACGCCCGTGAAAGTTCACCCGACGACAGAACTACTTCTGACGCGCTCCTCGTATTCGATGCGCTTTCGGCGGAGGAAATCCGTACGGCAGTCAAGGTGACGCGTGCGGACACCGCTATTCCGCGTGATGCGCGTATCGTCTCGGTGACGCTGGAGGAACCGCTCAAGGCGCAAGTGCTTGCGGCTGAACCAATCGTGCGCACCGCGCGCGTGGTCACATACTTCGCGCCCAACGATGCGCTGTTCGAGACGCTGGTGGATGTTGACGCACAGCAGCTGCGGCGGACACGCCGAGTGTTGGGTGAACAGCCTTTGGTTGGCATGGCCGACTCACGTGCCGCACACCGTATCGTCAATCGTGATGCACGCTGGAAAGCCGCGTTAGCTCGGCGCGGTATTTCGGATATGAAGAGCGTGGTTGCCGGTGCCTGGAGTGCCGGATATTTCGGTGACTCCACGGAGACGGGCCGACTGGTGCGGGTGGTGCCCTATTTGCGCGAGGGTCGCACTGATCAGCT
>JBBRDJ010000067.1:0-16788 GCA_038203945.1 Gemmatimonadales bacterium | reverse complement strand
CTCCAGAATCTCACGACGATTTACACCGTTGATGTTCGCGCCGAACTCCACAAACAACGTGGGCGGCGGACGCAGTGAATCACTGGCCAACAAGTTGGCTTGCGCGGCGTACGCCACCGTAACGAACTCCGGAAATGCGCTGGCCATCTCGCGTGCCACAAGCCGAATCTGCGCCGTGTCGAGCACACCCCGCTTCACCGCCACATTCAGTGCAGCCTTGATCGCAACGGTGGAGTCACGTGCCAACTGCGCCATTTCAATGGCCTGTAAAATACCGCGTTGCACATCGGTCTCCATACGGCGCAAATCGCGGGATGAAATATCGCTCTGCACCAGGTCGATGCCAAAATCGTTCAATCCATACGTGGGCAACAGACCGAGCAACGTATCCACCGTTTCAGCTTCCAGAGGCGGCCCCGCCACAAACAACTTGATGCGCGCTGAATCTCCGACGTCGGCGCGAGTCCAACGCAACACTTCGCCGCCGCGCGTCTCCACTTCGGCTGTCAGGAACTGTTCCACACGTCGACGTTCCCGGGCCTTCTCCACGGTAAAGTACAAAAACCAGAGACTGGGCAGTACGGCGATGGTCGCGATGGCCGTGACGAGTCGAATCTCCCGCCGACGCGCTTTCTTGTCGGCAAAACTGCGCAATGGAAACCCGAGCAACCGCGCCACGGCAAACGTGGCGAGCGCAATAAAAATTGCGTTGATCACGTACAGATACAGCGCACCGAAAAAGAACGCCGGTCGCCCGGTTGCAAGCCCAAATCCGGCCGCGCACAGCGGTGGCATGAGCGCCGTGGCAATGGCCACACCCGGCAGGGCCATACTCTGGTCTCGACGTGAGCCAGCAACAATACCGGCAATCCCGCCGAACAACGCGACGCCGACATCGAGCAACGTGGGCTGCGTGCGCGAGATGAGCTCAGTGGTGGGCTCGGCCAATGGCGACACGGTGAAGTACAGTGCGCTCACGCCCAGCGTAATGGCCGTGGCCAAGGCCAGTTCGCGCAACGCAAACTGCAGCAGTGATCGGTCAGCCAGCGCCGTGCCGAGTCCAACGCCGAGGATCGGTGACATGAGCGGCGAGATCAGCATCGCGCCAATGATGACCGCCGCCGAGCCGGTATCAAGCCCAATGCTCGCGAGCAGACACGAGCACACGAGCAACCAGGCCCGTTCACCACGAACGGGAATCCCCGACTCGAGGCGGTGAACTGTACCGTCGACATCTGTTCCTTCGAGCAACGCAAATCGGTTGCGCGTGCGTACCCACGAGCGCAACATACGGAACGAGAACATGAGTGACGCCCGCCGTCAGGCAGCTTTGGGACGCGACATGAAGTACTGGGCGCGGGTGTGACATTCGTCGGCCGCGAGGGAAAGTGGACCAGCGCACACGGCCAGACGCACGCGGCCAGGCGTACGCGGCCAGACGCACGCGGCCAGACGCACGCGGCCAGGCACACGCGGCCACGCGCACGATGAAGGTAACGTGCGTCCAGTGCCAGTTGCATTGACGGTTGGACAGGCCTGCTTCGGGTGTGCGGCCCGACCATTGAGTACGGCATACCTCGCACACGGCCTTAGGCTCAGCCGTCACCCGCGAAAGCTGTACACAATTACCTTATGCGCCGCTGGCACTCCGGGCACACTCGCAGACATTCCAGCGGCACCAGGCCGGGCGCGCTGCACGAGATCACCAAAACTTTCGTTTGGCTGCACCAGAACGGTGATTGCTTCGAACTCCACCAACCCGCGCTCCTTCGCGGCCGCGCGAAACGGTTCAAGTGCCGCGCGTCCAGGATCGGCAATGAGGGCGACGCCGCCCGGTTTCAGCGTTCGTTTGATCGTTTCCGACACCAGCTCGGCGTACTCACGTTCATACAAAACATCGGCGGCGCACACGACATCAAACAGGCCGAGATCCAGCGGCAACGCCCGCCAATCCACATGCCGCGTGGTGAGTCGGGCATCACCGTCACCTGAGAGCCGAACAGCGTTGAGCCGCGTCACCTTGAGCGCGTCGTGGTAGTAGTCGGTGGCCGTGACGCGAAAGTCGGCCCGCAGCGCGGTCACCGACACCAGTCCAACACCACATCCCAATTCCAACAGCGTGCGTCCGGCGCCGGCATGTCCGCGCAGCACTCCGGCCAATGCTCGCGACGAGGGCCACACATCGGCCCAGTAAGGGAGGCGCTCGTCACCGGTGAAGTCTTCATCGCAAATGAGTGATTCGGCGCTGCGCGGTTTACGCAACACCACCTTCGCGCCGCCTGCTTCAATGGGGAGCGTGACCAGATCGAGCTTCGCCAGCTCCAACTCCAGCGCCGCAGCTTGTGCACGGTCGTGCTTTTCTTGCGCCGATTTCACTGCGATAGGGTGTGAGAATCCGGCTCGGTAAACAGCGCGCCATCCAGCAGCACCGCGCGAACCATCGTGCCCGTGGGCAGTTCTGTGACCGGACCTTCAATCTCCAACAGCGCCTGCGCGCGCGCCATTGAGGTCGCCAGGTTTGATCCCTGCCGTCCGGTGAGTCGGGCGTCAAGCACGCCGTCGTGCGCGGCCTCCAGCGTCGCACGCAAATAATACGCGAGTGGTGCAGGGGCCGTCACCGACTCCGCCAGGCGCACACGGATTCGCGGAGCGATGACGCGTCGCACACCCGCCATTTGCCGCACCGCTGGTCGGACAAACAACTCCGCCGTGACCAACGTGCTCACCGGATTGCCGGGTAGTCCAATCCACGGCGTGCCCAGCACGTGCCCCGCACCGAGCGGACCGCCGGGTCGCACCCGCACGCGAGGAACATCTATGCGACCGCCCAGTGAGGTGATGACATCACGGACATGATCAAACGCACCGGCCGACACACCGCCGGTGGTCACCAGCAGATCACAGTCCGATTCCAGCGCGAGTGCCAGCGCACTGCGCATGAGTTCGGCGTCGTCCGGTATGAGCGGCCACACGCGAACATCAGCACCACTGTTGCGCAACAGCGCCGGTAGCGCGTAGCTGCTTGATGATACAATTGCGCGGCCCAACCGCACTTCATCAAACGATTCCACATCCACCAACTCATTTCCGCTGGCCGCCACGATCACGCGCGGTTTTCGATGCACGAAAACCTCGGCGGCGCCAACGCTCGCCAGGACGCCCAGCAGCGCCGGCGTGATGACATCACCGCGTTCGGCCACGCGATCGCCGTCGCGGACATCTTCGCCCGCTGGACGAACGTTGCCGGCGGCGGTCAACACGTCGCGATCACTGATGATCCGCACGATGTCGAGTCCTCGGTCCGTGTCCTCAACGCGCACGATTGCCTCGGCACCGGGCGGCACCGGCGCGCCGGTCATGATGCGAGCACAGGTACCGGCGTCGATTGACGGTTGCACTGCGCTGCCCGCGGCGATCGTTGCCACGACGCGAAGCGTTCGCGCGCTGTCGGCTGTCGCACCCAACACATCGGCACGACGTACTGCATAGCCGTCCATACCGGCATTGGGCCAAAGCGGCAACGAAATGTCAGCGTGAACGTGCTCCGCCAGCGCGTGTCCCACGGCGTAGCGTAACGGCATGCGCACTGCGTCCGTGGCGCGGACGCGTGTCAGGATCGCCGCGAGTGCGTCTGCGACGGTGAGCGCTTCGGGAATGCTCACCGCGGCATGGCGACGCGCATGTCTTGCATGCGCACCGATGCCAGGTATACACCAATCGCGTCCTGCACGCGTTCCACTTCGCGCACCGAACCCACCCAGTTGTTGCACAGGATGGAGAACACCAGCTGATGACCGTCGACCGTATTCACATAGCCGGATAAGGAGCGCGCTTTGTCCACGAAACCGGTCTTGGCCCGCAGGTTGCCTTGAGCGGGTGTGCGGCGCATGCGATTCTCGATGGTGCCGTCAACGCCTGCGACGGGCAGCGCCGTGTAGAACGCATCAAACGCCGGATGTGATTGCATCACCGTGAGCAACCGAACAATGGCGCGTGGCGACACGTAGTCGTGTCGCGACAATCCGCTTCCGTCGCGCACCGCCACTTCGCGGTCGGAAATCCCCCACAACGCCAGCTGTCGTTCAATCACGGCCCGTGCACTGTCGGCTGAACCAACGCCGGTTTGTTCTCGCGCGATTGTCTTGAACAGCACTTCCGCGATTTGATTCTGCGACGGCTTCTGCATGCGCACATGCACGTCGCGAAGCGGTGGTGATACCATCACCAGCAGCGTGTCTACGTTCGCACGGGCCGATGATGCAGCGCCGGCGGTAAAGCGAATGCCGCGTGCCCGGAGTGTTGTTTGCAGCGCGGCACGCACCGCGTCGTTGGGTTGACGATAAGCGCGTACGATGCGACTGCTGTCGCCCAACGGAATGGTCCCGCGTACAACAAGGCGTGTGGCCGTTGAGTCAAACAACACCGTGAGCGGCGCTGTGTCAGCGGTGATAGTGTCGTCGCGCGATCGTGTACGCGCGAGAACGTCTACATTGGGGAATCCGATATCCGGTTCCACGCGTGCTGCAGCGGCCGCACCAGCACGTGATCCAGCCGTCACGACCACGCGAAAAAAGTTCTCGTTGAGCATCAGCTCATCAGCGCCCGCGGAGTACGCCAGGTCGAGATCGTCAAACGCCCAGCCGAACCCCAGTGGCGAATCGGGAAACGCATCACCTTCGGCCACGATGCGTCCGATCACGCGTCGGATGCCTCGCGCTGACAACGCGTCAGCGATTGGTGCAAATGCGGCCAGCGCGTTGTCATCGCGCATGGCATCGCTCCACGACGGATCACCGCTGCCAACCATTACGATATCACCGCGGAACGTGCCGCCCTGTGTGACACCGCGTAGCAACACCGGTGTTTGCCAGGTGTACTCGGGGCCCAGCAGATCCAGCGCGGCCGCGCCGGTAATGAGCTTCTGGTTGGAGGCCGGCATGAACAGTTTGCCCGCGTTGATCGATACAATCGTATCAGCCACTTCGGGGTCCATGATCAGCACGCCCCAATGCGCCATGCTGAACGCGGAATCCCGCGTGAGTGAATCAACGAGATCGATCAGTCCCTGACGCGCTGGAGGCAGTGCGACATCGTCCATTGGAAGCGTGGCCACCGGGAGCTGCACGGGATCAATCCGTACCGGGATGTTCGATGGCGCTGGCGTGCGCGAGGCGCAAGCCGAAAGTGTGGTGAGCGCCCAAAGCAACGCGGCGCCTGCTGGTCGGATCATGCGTCGTCCTCAGCGTGCCAGGTGGCCCACAGGTGCGGTTCTTCAGCCACCACCACGCGCTGTACCCGGGCCGTGGTTGACTGCAACGCCGCGCTGACTCGAGTGGCAATCCAGCGTGCCAACTCTTCGCTCGATGGAATCGCCTTGCCCTCGGCGAACTCCGCGATGTCCAGATTCAGATTGACGTGGTCGAGCCGTTCTACCACCTCATCGCGGAGCACGCGATCAAGGAGCCCCAAATCCACAACAAATCCTGTGCTGTGTTCCAGCGGGCCGGACACCGTGACATCACACACATACGTGTGTCCGTGAAAATTGGGACGCGCACATTTGCCGAACGTGGCGAGGTTTTTCGCCTCGTCCCACTCGGGGCGCCGGTAGCGATGCGCGGCCGAAAAAAACACGCGGCGAGTAAGTGTCAGGCGGGCCATGAAAGTGAGTGCGGCTAACGGAAAATCGGGAAAGACAATCCGGTGGTGATGCCCCAATTGCTGCGCCAACCCGCGCGCTGCTCTGTGTCAGTGAGGACGGAGGTGCTGTCGCTGGCGGCAATGAAATACGTGCCAGGATACTGAAACTGATGCACGGTGTTCGTGATGTCCAACCGCAGGTTATAACCACGCGGCAACGTGATCAGCACTCCTGGCCCGAAGCCGAACGAAAACTTGGTACCAAAGCGATACCCACCAATGTCGGTGTCGGAAAAATCGGACACCACGCCCACGTTGGTGCCGAGCGTGGGCAAGACACCGCGCCAGGTTTTCTTGCCGGTGAGTGCGAGTGTGAACCCGACGTCGGCGTAGTGATGCGTCACGCCCGTGACCCCTTGGTCGCGCTGCGATGCGGGCGAGCCCGGATCGACCACATTCCGTTCCGACCGCAGCAGGCTGTAGCGGGAAGTCAGCCAGGCAATACCACCCAGATGAATGTCGTGACGCAACGCGACCACCGGGCCGGCCTTCGGACCCACGCGCGCGGCATCACGTGTCGCGTCCAGCCATCCCACGGATAGCGAAATTCGCTGTGACAGGTCGGCATCCCGAAACGGACTGGACGACGGCTCGCTGCCAATGAGCTGCGCACGCAACGTGGCGATGGGCAGCACGCTCAGCGAGAGACCCAATGAAATCGCAGCGGACAGCGCCGCCCGACGGCGCTTGTACGCACCCGCAGTTCCCGCACCACCACATGTCTTCAGCATCTCACCATCACAAAGCAAGAGGAGCAACGCGCAAATCGCGTCCGGTCATTTCAGCAGGAAGCGTGAGCCCAAGCATGCGCAGCGCCGTTGGTCCCACATCGCAGAGCGCACCGTCGTCACGCAACAACGACTCACCGTCAGGATCGCGAATCACCAGCGGCACCGGATTCGTCGTGTGTGCCGTGTGAGGTGATCCGGTTTCCGGATCGATCATCACGTCACAGTTGCCGTGATCGGCGGTGATCAGCAACCGCGTACCACCCACTGCTGCCGCATTCAATACGCGCGCCAGGCACGCGTCCACCGTTTCTACCGCGCTGATGGCGGCGGGCAGTGAACCCGTGTGTCCTACCATATCGGAGTTGGCGAAGTTGCACAACACAAAATCGTGCGTACGATTGGCCAGCGCATTACACAGAATGTCGCACACGGCGCGCGCACTCATTTCCGGCTGCAGATCATAGGTGGCCACCTTCGGGCTGGGCACCACGGCCCGTTCTTCCCCCGCAAACGGTGCATTGCCACCGCCATTGAAAAAGTACGTCACGTGCGGATACTTCTCGGTTTCCGCAGTGCGCAACTGACTGAGCCCCGCGTTGGCAATCACTTCACCAACCAGATTGGCCATCGACTGCGGAGCAAAGGCTACCGGAAACGGGAAGGCGTCGTCGTACTGCGTCATGGTGACGACATGGACATCGGGCCGAGTACCAACGTCAAAGCCGTAAAACGATGCGTCGGTGAGCGCGTGCAACCACTGGCGCATGCGATCGGAGCGGAAGTTCGCGCAGATGACGACGTCGCCGTTTTTCATTGCACCAACCGCTTGTCCGTTGTCATCAACCACCACATGCGGCGGCAAAAACTCGTCGCTTGTGCCAGCCGCATAGGCGGTCTCCAGCAGCGCCAGCGGATCACGCGTTGTTTCACCCTCCCCGAACACCGCCGAGCGGAACCACGCACCCGTGCGCTCCCAGCGATTGTCACGATCCATGCCAAAGTAGCGACCCGAAATCGACGCCAGCCGCGCGCGCCCGTCAAGCACTCCCAGCGTTTCGCGAAGAAACTCCAAACCCGACGTGGGCGGCGTATCGCGACCGTCGAGCAATGCGTGCACGACCACCCTGGGCACCAGCTCGCGCGCGCACAGGTCAACGAGGGCGAACAGGTGCTGGTCAAGCGCGTGCACTCCACCATTGCCCAGCAGGGCCACCAGGTGCACCGTCCCTCCGGTGCAGCGCGCCTTGGCACAGGCCGCTCGCAACGGTCCATTGTCAAAGAATGCGCCGGTCTCGATAGAAGAGTTGATGCGCACCAAATCCTGCATCACTACTCGGCCCGCACCAAGATTCAGGTGACCGACCTCGCTGTTTCCCATCTGACCGGGTGGCAGACCAACGGCCGGACCGGACGCGGTGAGCAGCGTGCGCGTAGGCGACGCCCACAGCGCGTCCCACGTTGGCGTGTTGGCCAGCGCGATCGCGTTTGCATCGTGCGATTCCCGGTGGCCCCAGCCATCGAGGATGATCAGAGCCACGGGGCGGTCGACAGACGCGGTCATCCTTGCTGGGTGCAGGTCATGAAGTACGTTTGCGGGTAATGCTGGACGACACCGTATGCAAACGGTGCGAGTGACAACTCACGCGTCCAGCCCGCGAAATGTATCGACCACGCACAGACACTCCAACCGATGGCGACACTACTTCCGTTCTTCGTGACCCGATCTGTTCGCACTGCGACTGCGGCTGCGCTCGTGTTCTCCTCACTGGTGACCCGTCTGGACGCCCAGATACCAAAGCGTGGCGATCGGGTCACGGTGCGCTCGGGCACGGCGCTGCGCGGAACGCCGGGGGGGGAGGTGATCGGCGTCTCCAGTCGGGAAATCACTGGCACGGTGGAAATGGCCCAGTCCACGTTCGTGCGGGTCACCGTGCAAGGGCACGTTTTGGCAGCCGATGTCCGACTCACGGCTGACCGAACGCGCGCTGAAGTCTCCAAGTCAACCGGCAGCACGCTTCGGCAAGCTCCCAGTGGATCGGCGGCTGCAGTGGCCGAACTTCGGCTGGGCACGTACCTCTTTCCCACCCGTGCGGGGGCATCATTTCCGCGCGGTCGCGATGTGACCTATCTTGAAGCTCGGCGGTCGCTGTGGGTGGACGTCTCCCGACTTAACGGTCGCCCTGCAGCCTCGGCCGCGGCGCGCCCGGCGTCGACGACGCCACGGTCGACGTCGGCTTCCGCTCAGAGCGCGTCTCCCGACACAGTACGGACAGCAATGCGCGCCGTTCCGGCCACCCTCGCGCTCCCTCCGCTGCCGGTCGGCCCGACGCTGGAAACACGTGCGCCCACTTCGCTCCGCACCAGCCCGGGTGGCGACGTACTGGCCAGCGTGCCCGGAGGCGTGCCCATTGCCACGCTCGCCCGCGAAGGCGGCTGGGTGCGGGTGCGCCTCGAGGGCTGGATCCCCGACTCGGCGACCGAAGCGGCCGGCACACGGTCGGCCGGAATGCTGTCGGCGGCCGATCTGCGCGCCAACCCGGAGGGCACCCGCGGCCGCATGGTACGCTGGTCGGTGGAAACGCTGGCTTTTCAGACGGCCGACGAACTGCGTCGAGGACTCGAACCGGGCGAGCCGTACCTGCTGGCCCGTGGTCCGGGAGACGAGCGGGCCGTACTCTATCTGGCCGTGCCCGACTCGCTGGTGGCCCGGGCTCAGGCGCTCCGACCGCTCACCGAAATCTCCATCACGGCGCGCGTCCGTAATGGTCGGAGTCTGCCAGCCGGCGTGCCAATTCTCGAGTTGCTGGACATCTCTCGGCCTTGATCAGGCGCGATACGTCGCCAAATTTCCGCTCCCGTAACCAAAATTTCCCGCCATGTGACGCTTACCGGACCATTGGTTGGTCAGACGGGGTAGGCACAACAACGTGCTCTGCTCATATCTGCTAACTTCCACAGGCGCACCGTTTGCGCCGCTCGGTCGTCTTTCACGTGCAGATCGGGCTCATCGGCGCGCTGCAGAGGTCGCGTGAGCGACATTGCCTCAAGTTCTCAAGTGGTATTGCCTTTGTTCTTACGGGTTTCCGCGCACAGTCGGTGCGCCATTGCGTTTATTGAAAATCAGACACGCTCCCTGACGGGCCCGCGTGCATTGCGTGTTGGGCGCAAGCTCGATCTCGTGCGCGCGGTGCATGCGGTCCGACCGCCTGTGGGCAGCTGCGGCACGTGCCGTGGGCCTCGGTGAAGCTGGCGCGCCGTGGTGCCGCCAATCGGCGGATGGTTCTCGGACTCAGCGGATTTGCCGCGCTCGCCGGTCTCTGGTGGTACGAACCGGCCGACGCGATGCGTTCAGGGCGTGATCTCATGCCTACCGCCGCCGAAGCCGCAGTCCGCGTGACCGGTGCGCGCGCCGCGTTTGGTGTGAGCGGGCACATGCAAATGCAGTTTGTCCGGGCTGGTGAAGCGATCACGTTTCCGCTTGAAATCACTGGCGACGCCACGGGGTTCACCTACCAGTGGATGCGCATCGGCACCGACGAAAGCGGCGATGTTGCCCGTCCGCTCACGGAAACGCAGCTGTTGGTGCCGCTCACCGCCGGTATCTACGAGGTGCAGCTCAAACGCGGCGGAGAGGTGCATCGCATCACTGAGCCACGCGTCGCTGTGCTGGTGCCCTTTGAGCGCAAACTGGGCGGTATGCTCAACGGCTATCGCATTGGTCAATATCCGGCCGAATGGTCGGCCGACCGCGAGCGTTTTGAGCGTCCGCCCGGCTTCCTCGAAGTGCGCGAAGAAGACGCCGAGGTCAAGCTTTCCACGCACCTCAAGGTCAAGCATTTCCTCACGCATGACTCCCAGACACGATGGCCGCGCTACACGGCCATCGATCCGCGCGTGGTCGACAAGATCGAACTTGTGCTGCAGGAACTGGCGCGCCGTCGAGGTGACGACCAGATCGTGTTCGACGTGCGCGTGCACAGTGGGTATCGCACGCCGCTTCACAACGCCGGCGTCGAAGGCTCCGCGCGTGACTCTCGGCACATGTACGGCGACGCCGCTGATGTTGCGATCGATGCCGACGGCGACGGACGCTTCACGATCTTTGATGCATATCAGGTGGAGCGCGCCGTAGAGTGGATTGAAGGCACCACACCGGAACTCGCTGGCGGCATGGGGGTCTATTCGAGTCCCCGGTGGCCCACACCGTACGTTCACATTGATGCGCGCGGCGAACGCAAACGCTGGCGCGGGTGATGCGATGAATCCGAATCTGCGTGATCGATTGCTCCGCAAGCTGGACACGCTCAGCGATGAGCGCGGGTATCAGGTGCTCGACTACGTGGATTTTCTGGAGAGCAAGTACGCCGAAAAGGCGCCGTCTCCCGTTTCGTTGCTACAGCGCTTTACCGATGGCGTAGAGGATCGTTTGCGCACGGGTGGCGTGAATGCCGGTACGGTCGTGGAAACGATGACCCTGCTCAATCGAGCGGTGGGTGTGTTGGGGGGTGTTGCAGCGGCGGGAATATCTGTGGCGACAGATGTGGCAAACGCGGGCCGGACGGCTGCTTCTGATGTGGCAAGCGCGGCCGTCCGTATCGTCACGCCGCCGGTCGCACCACCGTCAGACACGCCCCCGTCAACACCGCGCGCCGACGGTTCAGCGCCGTGAGCAGACCTCGCATCTCTCGTCGGCAGGGCGCTGAGAAGCCGCGGACAGGCGCCAAACGCACGATTCTTGGTACCATCCGCGACCTGCCGGCGTATCTGCGCCTCTTGGCCGGGCTGTTGACTGACGGTCGGGTGTCTGCGCTTGACCGATTGCTCGTGGTAGGTGCGGTCGCTTACATCGTCAGTCCGCTCGACTTCATCCCGGATATCATCCCTTTCCTCGGGCAGGTGGATGATGTATTCCTGCTTGTCATGGCCATTCAGCGGTTGGTGAAGCGGGCTGGACGGGATACTGTGCTCGATTATTGGCGCGGCGATCCGCGGGCGATTTCCGATGCGTCGCTGGCAGCCGTAGTCGGAGCGGCCACGTTCTTTTTGCCAGGCCGAACACTGCAACGATTGCGTGGGCTGATCAAGCGCTGGTAGGGCGTTGTGCTGGTGTCCCAACGGCCGTTTACGGTTGTCGGGATGAGCCAGCCGCTGGACAGGCCCGCGCGTGGTTTCTATCCTTCGCTATGACGACATCATCAACTGAGACAATCCGACCCGCCGCCGAGCCAGCGCTCGAGGGTGGGTCACTGCGCAGTGGGAGCAACAACGCTGACGGGATCGTGCGGAATATGCGCATCCGCTCTGAGCCGGCTCTGACCTTTGACGACGTGCTGCTCGCGCCTCGCCACGCCCTCACACATCCGCGCGACGTTGATCTGCGTTCGCGCTTTACGCGTGGGATTTCTCTCAATGTGCCGTTGGTATCGGCGGCCATGGACACGGTCACGGAAAGTGAAATGGCCATTGCCATGGCGCGTTCCGGCGGAATCGGCGTGCTGCACAAGAACATGTCAATCGACCGACAGGCGGCCGAGGTCGATCGCGTCAAGCGCTCCGAGAGCGGGATGATTTTGAATCCGATTACGCTCTCACCAGACGCGTCGCTGCGCGAAGCGGTCTCGTTGATGATGCGGTTCAAGATTTCGGGTGTCCCGATCATCGACGGTGATGGTCGCCTGGTTGGAATCATCACCAATCGTGATCTGCAGTTTGAGCGTGACCTGGATCAGCCATTGCGTGATGTGATGACAAGTGAGCGGCTGGTCACTGCACCGGTCGGCACAACGCTGGATGAAGCGGAGCGCATTCTTGGACGTCATCGCATTGAGAAGCTGCCGGTTGTCGATGACGCGTTCATCCTGAAGGGTTTGATCACCGTCAAGGACATTCACAAGCGTCGGCAGTTTCCCGATGCCAACAAAGATCAGCACGGCCGACTTCGCGTGGCCGCTGCCGTGGGCGCGGGTGGCGACTACCTCGACCGCACCCGCGCGCTCGTGTCGGCCGGTGTTGATGTGTTGATCATCGATACGGCGCATGGTCATTCGGAGGGCGTGTTGCACGCGACGGCCATCGTGCGTGAAGCGTTTCCCGACGTGCAACTCATTGCGGGTAATGTGGCCACGCGTGAAGGCGCGGCGGCGTTGGTCGCCCGTGGTGTGGACGCCGTGAAGGTGGGTGTGGGTCCGGGCTCCATCTGCACCACGCGTGTCGTCACGGGTGTGGGCGTACCGCAGCTTACGGCCGTAATGGATGCAGTGGAGGGCGCCGGAGATGTGCCGATCATTGCCGATGGTGGCGTGAAGTATTCGGGTGATCTGGTCAAAGCGCTGGCCGCCGGTGCATCGAGTGTGATGATGGGCTCGATGCTCGCGGGCACAGAGGAAAGCCCGGGCGAATCGTTCCTGCTCGAAGGGCGTCGCTTCAAGATGATCCGCGGGATGGGATCCCTATCGGCCATGCAGGACGGCAGCGCCGACCGCTACTTCCAGGACGGGGAGCTGTCACCCAAGAAGTTGGTACCCGAGGGCATTGAGGGTCGTGTGCCATACAAGGGACCAGTGGGTGATGTGCTCTTCCAGATGGTGGGCGGACTGCGCAGCGGCATGGGCTACGTGGGCTGCGCAACGATCGGCGAACTGCGTACCGAATCGGAGTTCGTGCGCATTACCACGGCCGGTTTGCGCGAATCGCATCCGCACGATGTGACGATCACGCGCGAAGCACCCAACTACTCGGTGTGACGCACTGACGCGTAAGCTTCGCACCGACTTCACAACGACGCGGGAACGTGGTATTCCGGCCACGACCTCGCAACAGCGCGCACGCGTTTTCTCGCATCGACATATGACTTCATTTAGCCTCACACCCGCTGAAAATCTCATCATCGAGAATCTCTTCTCGGTGCCACCAGCGCGTGCGGCGGCGATCCGTGAGCTCGCGCTGCTGCTCAAGCCCGGCATCACGGTGGCGCTCTCCACGCATCTCAACGCCGATGGCGACGGGTGCGGTTCGGAGGCCGGATTGGCGCGACTGCTTATGCAGCTCGGTTTACGGGTGCGCATTGTGAATCCCACGCCTTGGCCGCCGCTCTTTGCGTTTCTGCTGGGCGATGATGTGGAAGACGCCACGAACCGTGGCGCGGAGGCGCTGCGTGATATCGACTTGCTGCTGGTCCTCGACATCAACGACGTACGCCGATTGGGTGCGTTGGCCGATACGGTGCGTGCGCTCCCTGTGCCGATTGGCGTGATCGATCATCACGTACCCGGCGAAGAACCGGTGGGGCAGGTGACCTATGCTGACACCACGGCGTGCGCGACGGGTGAACTGGTGTTTGACCTGGCGCGCGAGTTGGGGCTGACCATCACGCCGGCCGTCGCGGAATCACTGTACTGCGCGATTCTGACCGACACAGGGGGTTTTCGATTCAGCAACACATCGCCGCGCTGTCATGCGGTGGCCGCATCGCTGCTGGCGGCTGGCGTGGAGCCGGAGTCCATGTACCGCCGAATTTACGCACAGGTAAAGCCATCTCGATTGCATTTGCTGCGCGATGCATTGGCAACGCTGCAGATTGATAGCGACGCCGGGCTGTCGTGGATTTCGCTGCCTCATGCGTTGGTGCAAGCAGCAGGCGCGACGAGCGACGATGTAGACGGGCTGGTGGAGCACCCGCGTTCGGTGGCGGGCACTCGACTGGCGCTGCTGTTCCGAGATCTTGGGCACGGGAAGGTGAAAGTGTCGTTTCGCAGTACGGGCAATGTGGACGCACAGCAGTTCGCCCGCCGATTCGGCGGCGGGGGGCATGTGAAGGCCTCTGGCGCGCTGATCGTGGGCGAGCTGCCGGCGGTGGAAGCTGATGTGATTGCGCAGGCGCGGGAGTACCTGGCCGAGGTGCCGCGGTCGGCAGGCTGGTAGCTGCTATTCCGTTGCTACTCTGCTGCTGCACGGAACAACGCGCTCACTCGGTTCACACTTCGTGCTCTGCGCGCCCCGATGCCTTATAGGTTGATTTTCCTTCGTACAAGTATTCGCGCGTGGTCTCTCCGCACACGTAGGTGGGCAGCGGAAGGGTGACCGGGTAGGCAAAGCTACGTCGCCATTGCCACTTCCATCCGCACGTGCGGGTCGCGACCTCGCCGCACAGGGCCAAATAGCCTTTCCCGCATTCGGTAGTGGCGAGTTCCTCAGGCTCCTGCGCTCGTAGCGGTGATTGATGTACAGCAAGCGCTGAGAGCGCCAATGCGCCAACAAGGGTGAGTTGAAGAGTTGGGATTTTCATATTTGCAGGCCTCGTGATAGATGGTTGAACAGGTGCGCGCTAGCGTTTGGTTTGCGTTGACACATTGTGATCTGCGAGTTGTGGTGCACGTCGCCACGCGGTGAGCACGGGCGCGACGGAGTTGTCGGAGACGGTGTACAGCACACCGTTGGCGTAGGCAGAGATCTCAAACCCTTTGGGTCGCTTCCAGGAGACGAGATATTCGCCGCGACTGGTGTAGAGATCGAACACGTAGTCGTCGCGACCGTCTGTGGCGGTAACCATGACGGTGTCGCGCCAGCGAGTTGACCGCGTTACTGCCACGGAGCCACTCTTGAGCGTGGTATAAATGACGTCTTCTCCGTTGATGGTGCCTTCCTGCACCTCAAACTCGGGTGGTTCTACCGAGTGGACGTAAGGGCGCAGCGTGAACTCCGCATTGTCTGCGAATAGCGCACCGAGCCCATAACCGAACACGGTGTAGACCGGACAATCTTCGTGCGTGGCGCCACGCGCGAAGTGTCCTGCCCACGCAAACTCTGGTGCGCCCTTTGGTATTGCCACGGGAAATCGGTACCCACGCTGCTCGACGGTGTCTGCCAACATGGTGATCCACGTGCCTTCGCGCTGCACGACGGCCACGATAGATCCGTTGGGCAATACGCAAATAGAGGAGGCGAACATCAGCCGGCCCACCGGACGATAGGGGAGAAGTGCTCCACTCTTGCTAAATGTCGAAATCCGGCCGACCGCTTTATCGAGCACAATCGTGTTATCCTCACCATCGACGGTAATCTCGGAGATTCTGCCGAACTCTCCTGGTCCTGCTCCCTTGCGACCGACAAGCCAGCGTGTTGCTCCGGTGGCCCCGTCAAAGCGCGTAATCTCCAATGTGCCCATGTCGGCGAGAATGACGCCGTCTGCCGTGGGGGTAAGCGAGTGGACCACGGCCAACAGTGCTTCTTCGTCATCTCCTCCGCGACGCCACAACGGTTCCCATTCCACGGCTTCGAACCGTCGCTCTCGCTTTGTCTCGGGAAGCAGGGTGCTGTTCAGCAACGCGCCCGACTCTTTAGACATGTTTTCCTGTTCACTCTGGCTGCTACCACAGCCGGTCAGCACCACCAGCGCCGAGGCGACGATGGAACGCAGGGGGGATGGAAAACCATTGCCGATCAATCGTGGGTGACCTGTCATGGCACGAGGGGGCCGGGGTAATTGGAAACCAAACGGGTAACGATGTCCCGTTCCACTGTGCGTGAAACCGGGTTGCCAGACACGGCACCTGCATACCGCAGTTGCCCATCTCGGCTGAACAGCAACATTGCTGGCGTGGCGTTGTGACCGAGTGCGCGAAGCGTGCTGCGCTGGGCGTTGGAGAGGAGTTCTACCCGCGCTGTTCGCAGGCCGGCTGGCAGACGATATCGCAGTCCGATCGTATCGCGTGCGGAGCCTTCGATGAGCAGCAGCCGATGAGGAATGAACGGCTTGATGGAACGACGATCAATAATTCCGAAGGAGGAGAGATTGCCGTCGCAGTCTGCGGCCTGCGCAATCACAACGGCGATGAAGTTACCGGCCGCCGTATCAATGTTCACAGCGCTATCGGCGGCTGAGTCGGCGCTGGTGGGCACAACCTCTTTCGCTGAACGAAAGACGGCTTCGCGCAGGCCGTCGCCATCGCCGACCGGGTTTACAGTAGATGCGCGCGTGGACAACAACGCGAGCATCGCAATCGCGGCCGATGCGGCGATCACGCCAAGCATGGTGCGCTCTCGTGCCTGCGCGCTGTGCGCGAAGCGGTCGCGCCGCGTACCCGGGCTCGCGGGGGGCGACTGGCGCCCCCCGGATCCGTTCGGCTCAGCACTCACTGGGGGAGTCTTCGATGTCTTCACCGTCCATACTGCCAGGTGAAGTCGCCGTTGCATCACGCTGAGCCGTGGGCACCGAATAGCACACGCCAAAGTCGGTCTTGTTGCGGTCGTAGTCCTTGAACACGGCATACTGCTCATTGCCCGCGCACTTCTTTTCGCCGAGGTTGAATCCGGCTGATCTCAGGATCAGGTTGATATTGCCGCTCCAGGTGGTGGAGCA
>JBBRDJ010000066.1:0-17209 GCA_038203945.1 Gemmatimonadales bacterium | reverse complement strand
AGTTCGTCAAGAAACGGATACTCACCGGGCGCGTACGCGCTCAACACCGCCGACGCGGTTGCCGGACCAACACCGAACAGCTTCGCGACAACGGCGATGGGTTTGCCGGGATGTGGCACCAGTGCCAGCGCGTCCAGGGTGTACGACTTCACGTCGCCCGCCGAGTTTCCGCGTACCAGCATCAAGTTGCGGGCGCGCCATACACCACGAGCCATTTTCCACTCCGTGATCCGCACCAACTCGGCGTGCGCAACGAACGACGGGTCGCGCGCGTGCAGCGCGACGGGGAGCTCTTCCCGATACCACGCCTCATGCGAGGCCAGAGAAGCCACGCCCTGCCGGTCAATCACATCGGCGTATTGAGCCAGCGCACTTTCCCAGACGGCCGTGTGCGATTCACGCCAGAGGTCGGAGCCTGATGTCAGCATTGGCAGCGGGGTGAGAAGAAATAGCGATCAGCAACGTCAGCCGCCACATGATTACTGGGAGAAATGTGCGATACTGTGAAGGCCTCTTGCTCCAGCTCGTCCGACATTCGAGAACCGGGTCGGTGCGGCCGATACTTCAAGCTACTCCGCTTCACCTGGCACTTCCCGTTTCCCGTTCGTTCGCTGTGCTGCTTTCTCTGTTGCACCAGTATGGTTTTTCGCGCCACCAGCTCGCGTATTGGGTACTTGCGCTTGGCGTTTTTGCATGTGTGCCGACGGCCAATCCACTGTTCGCGCAAAACCAAGTTGACAGCATCGGCCTGCGCTCCAAAACGCGCGCTATCGATTCGCTGCTCTTGCGACGCGACGATGCCGCGCTTGCGCGTGCCTATCGTGCGCTTGGCGATCTACACGACTCGGCAGACAATGCAGCGCCCGCCATGGAGGCGTATGAGCAAGCCATAGCGCGCGCTGAACGAATCGGTGATTCCGTTACACTCAGCGCCGTGTACAACAATCTCGGCTTGAGACATTGGACGGCCAATCATTACGATAGTGCGCTCACGTATTTGATGCGGGCACGCGACATTCGCCAGGCTCGTGGCGATCGTGTTGGATTGTCACGAGTGCTCAACAGCCTGGGAGCGTCCTACTACCAACTCGGCTACTACGAACCTGCACTCGACGCGTTTCTGGCCTCGCTCGAGCTTCGCAAACGTGACAGCACCCTGGGCGACGTTGCTGTCGTCTATACAAACATCGGTAAAACGTATCACGACTGGCGACAGTTTGACCGTGCACGCCCAATGCTCGAAGATGGCGTGGCCACTGCGATCGCCGAGAACCAGCCCGTGGCCGCCGGTTACGCGCTCAACTCACTGGCCATGTTGTATCTCGACATGGGCGACTTTGATCGCGCACGCACGTTCATCGATAGTTCAAGCGCCACCTATAGTCGCGCCCGTTCGCAAATGACGCGGGGCGATTCGCTCAGTGCCTGGTCAATGAACACGATCGCCGCTGGTTTGCTGCTCGTTCGCGAAGGTCGGGTACCGGATGCGCTTCCCCTTCTCGACTCTGTGCTGCGCATCGGGGAGCAGCGAGCAAGTGTCCGTGGTCAGGTCCGCGCCCTGCTTTATCTGGGTGAAGCATATGGTCGCGTGGGAGATCGCACGCGGGCGACAGCTGCCGTTACCCGTGCACTGGCGCTCGCGGTCAGCGTGTCACAGCGAGTTTACATCCTCGACGCACTGGCGCAGCTTGCGAATCTCGAAGAAAGCGCGGGCAATACCCGCGTCGCGCTGGCGCACCTTCGGAACTATCAGGCGTTGCGCGATACGATTTTTGATCAGTCCACCGCGCAGCGTGTTGCGACAATGGAAGCGCGGGCGGAGACCGAGCGCGAACAGCGCGCGAACGCTCAGCTTCGCGAAGAGCAACGTGAACACTCAGCGCAGCTCGAGCGCAGCCAGATCGTGATTATACTCGGCACCATCATTCTCACGCTGGCCGCGACCTTGCTGACGTTGCTCACGCATTTCATCAGAAAAGGGCGCGCGCGCGAGCTGTTGCTGGCAGAAACCAACGCCGAAGTTGCACAAGCCAATACGGAGCTGCGCACCGCGCTGTCCGAGGTGCGCGCACTGTCGGGGCTGATTCCCATTTGCGCGAAATGCAAGAAGGTGCGTGACGACGAAGGCTTTTGGGAGGGCGTGGAGACCTATATCAGCAGCCGCTCCGAGGCCACGTTCAGTCACGGCATTTGTACTTCGTGTGGGCCAGAGCTCTATGGTGAGCACTGGCCCGACCACGAGCCTATCGGGTCAGCACGATCGTAAAGCTCGCTCCACCAACACTCTGGTTGGTGACGGAGATCGTGTTGTTGGAGAACGTCCAATTCAGATCGCGCACAAAGGTATCAGCCGACTGCTCAAACGTGATGCTGCTCCCGTTGGGCTCCGCGGTGCCTGCCATACTCGCCTGCAACGCAACATCACCCGTCACGGCGACCGGCAAATTCAGGGTTCCAACGGTGGTGTTGTTTTCACCAATGGTGATTGCCAGCGTGCCCCCCTGAGCCAACACATCGATCTCGGCCTGACCCGTGGGCGTAGCGCGGAAGGTGGTGGCGGTGTAAGCGCCGGCGATGGGGTTGGGGTCGGCGATGCCGTCATCACCGCAGGCAGCGAGCGTACTGACGATGACGACGGCGGCGACAAGGCCGGCAAACGACGAGCGGAACGACGAGCGGAACGACGAGCGGAACGACGAGCGCATGGACGTGCGGCCGCGCGATGGAGAGTAGCGCATGATTGGTTGATGCAGAAAGGTGATTGACTGTGCGCACAGGGCCGCTGAAACGGCCGCAGTGGCGGTGATGAGCGTGCAACGAACTTGCAGCGACAGCACCGGCACGGAGCTTCGACGCGCTTTACCCCGCACCCGGGATCAGGTGCCGATCTGTGAGCCGCCGCACATGCACAGGATGATCTCTTTGTGCCTCGCGCGGGTATTGCGTCAGTGAGCTACACTCGCTTCCCAAAGACGGGGCGGGATTCCCTGCTCCCGGGGCCGCTCGGGCGCTCCTCACGCACGTCGTATACTGGAGAGGTGGCACATGGCACCAACCCGACCCATCTGGAAAGGACAACTTCGCCTTTCGCTCGTGTCCATTGCGGTGGAGCTCTTCACCGCAACCCGCAAAGGAGCCAAGCCTTCGTTTCGTCAGATTCATGAACCCACGGGCAAGCCCATCAACTACGAGAAGGTGGTAGCCGGGGTGGGGCCGGTTGATCGTGACGAGATCATGAAGGGCTTTGAGTATGAAAAGGGCGAGTACGTGCTGCTGACAGAGGACGAAATCAACGACGTCAAACTCGAGACTCGGCGCACACTTGAACTCACGCAATTCGTTGGCGCCTGCGAAATCGATCCGATTTACTTTGACAAATCGTACTTCGTTGTACCAGCAGACGAACTCGCCGAAGACGCCTTCCGCGTGATCCGTGACGCGCTGCGAGCATCGGAACGTGTTGGGCTGGGTCAGCTCGCGCTGCGAGGCAAGGAGCATCTGGTAGCGATCAAGCCAACCGGTACCGGCATGATGCTTGAAACGCTGCACTACGAAGACGAGATAAGGAAAGCGGACGCATTTTTTTCGCAGATCTCAGCCAAGAAGGCAGATACCGATCTGCTCGACGTGGCCACCACGCTCATTGACCGGAAGACGGCACCGTTCGACGCGAAGGTGTTCAAGGACAACTATCAGCAGGCACTGCGCGAGCTGATCGACGCCAAACTGGAGTCCAAGGGGAAGCGAGTGGCCGTATCCGATCGCGATACAACCGTTCCTGCCAACGACTCGAACGTGCTTGATCTGATGGCCGCGCTCAAGAAGAGTCTGGCCACGGTCGCCAAGAAAAAGCCTGCGGCGCGTCGGAAGGCCGGTTGAATGCCGAGCCTCACAGCACCCGCGTTCCGTGCACCGCAGCTGGCCACACTGGCCGATCGCGTGCCAGAGGGCGACAACTGGCTTTTTGAAATGAAGTTTGACGGCTACCGCTGTATTGCTGCAGTGGCCGGACGCGACGTACACCTCTATACGCGCAATGGCCACGACTGGACGCAGCAGTTCAGCGCCCTGGTTGAACCACTGAGTCGGTTGACAAAAGGTTCGGCACTGCTCGACGGCGAAGTGTGCGTGATGAACGCTCAGGGGCGCACCGACTTTGCCATGTTGCGCGAGGCGCTCAGTACCGGTGCACCACTGCTGTTCTACGCGTTTGACGTGCTCGAAATAGATGGCGCGGATCTTACGTCGGAGCCACTCATTGATCGCAAGCGGCAGCTTGCCGCTTTGCTGGGAGAACGCGAACAGCAATCGGTCATTCAATACTCAGGACACATGGCGGGGTGTGGTCAGACCGTGCTTGACGCGATGTGTCACGACGGATTCGAAGGCGTGATTGCCAAGCAAGCCGATGCGCCGTATCGCGGTAAGCGCACCCGCAGCTGGCTCAAGCTGAAGTGCGGCCGTCGTCAGGAGTTCGTGATTATTGGGTTTACACCCTCCAGCCGCAAGCAAACATTCGCTTCACTACTGCTCGCCACGTATGAGGGCAGCACTCTGCGCTATCGCGGACGCGTAGGCACCGGATTCACGGTTGATGAGGCCCACGCGTTGCAGTCGATGCTCGACGCCCGGGTACGAAAGACGTCGCCCGCAGACGACATACCACGTGCCATAACGCGCACGGCCCGCTGGGTGACGCCCAACCTGGTGGGCGAAGTCTCGTTTACCGAGTTCACCACAGACGGGCTGCTACGGCATCCGTCCTTCATTGCTCTGCGCGATGATAAGCTGGCGACCGATGTCATCACGGAAACGCCTGTCGCCACGCACGCGGTCATTGCGCTCACCAGTCCGGATCGCATTGTCTTTCCGGAACAGGGTGTGAGCAAGCGTGCGCTCGCCGAGTACTACGAGTCCGTGGCTGAACGGATGCTGCCGTATACCGCACGCCGTCCGCTCAGTTTGTTGCGTTGCCCGCAAGGCCGCGCAAAGCAGTGCTTCTTTCAGAAGCACGATGGTGGTGGTTTTCCCGATGCACTCCGGAAGATCGCCGTGACCGAGCGGAGCGGTGAACAGCACGATTATTTCTATCTCACCAACTCCGACGGCCTGCGCGCCGGTGTGCAGATGAATGTGCTGGAGTGGCACCTCTGGGGATCGTGTATTGATGCGATCGAGCGACCGGAACGCATCATCTTTGATATCGATCCGGATGAATCTTTGGCATTCGCCGAGGTGCGTGACGCGGCGCGTACCATTGGCGAATTATTGGAGCAGCTGGGACTGCGCAGCTTCCCCATGCTCACCGGCGGCAAAGGCATTCACGTGATCGCGCCCATTCTGCCGGAGTTCGAATGGCCGGCGGTCAAGGCGTTCTGCAAAACGATTGCCCTGGAGCTGGCCGCTCGCGAACCGGAGCGGTTTGTCGCGGTAATGTCGAAGGCCCGGCGCAAAGGTCGGTTGTTCATTGACTACTTGCGCAATGAGCGTGGAGCCACCGCCATTGCGCCGTGGTCCACTCGTGCGCGTGCCGGTGCGCCAGTGGCCATGCCCGTGCGGTGGAGCGAACTCAACACATTTCCCAGCGCCAGTGCGTTCACGCTCGGCAGCGCAATCGAGCGCTCGCGCGACGCAGATTCGTGGGCTGATTACCGCACAGTTCGCCAATCGTTGGGGCAAGCGAGCGCCACAGCGCGATAATGGCACGTGAAAGCACCGTTTTGGTGACTCACGACACGAACGCACCCTATCCCTAAGGGGGAGGGAGAGATCAGCCGCGCGGCCAATCGCGCAAAGTGACGGTTGGGCCGATTCTGTGACAACACGAGAGCTGCCATTGAGCAGCGTTGCAGAATCAGCCCGAGACAGCGCCAGTCAGGAGAAGTGCCATGCGTTACGCCCGAACAAGCCGCACAGTATCGTACCCACTGCCAACGCAGTCACTGCCCACGCAGCCTCTCCCGACGCCGCCGGAACAGTCAACACAGCGGATCAACCACTCGGTCCGCATCAGTCGGCCGGCCATCCAGTTGTACCGCGCGTGGAAAGATCTGGCGACCGGCCAGGCCGCCCAGCTCGACTTGCAGCGCGCCGCCGCGGCGGGCTTTGCGGCGAGTGCGGTTATCAAAGCACCGTGCGTCGGCGACGTCTGCAGCGCGTTACTGACAGACCATATTCCCGGACTGTTTTTCGCCTGGCAATCGCTTCCGCACGCTTCTGTGCAACAACGCGGTGAGGTGTGGTTTCACCAGACATCGGTGGATCATTTCAGCGAAGTGTCGGTTATTCTCACGTGGGATCAGGCGCCGGTGCATGACCATGGCCTGATGCCGGTTCGTGAACACGCTCGCGCGCAGATCGAGCAGGATCTTGATCGCTTCAAGCAGTTGATGGAGCCCTGAGTCACCTTACCCCGCGTCCATGCGCCGATTTCGCGACCTCCGCGCCACACCACTCGCGATTCTGCTCGGCAGCGTAGTGCTTGCCGTGGGAGCGAGCCTGCTCGCCGTGACGGCTCGACGAATCGCGGCGCCGCGCACCGCGCACGAACGATTGCCGAAGAAGACCAAAGCGCCGCACGCGCCGAGCGGGAACGGGCGTCAGGCACAGCGCGCGTCATCAGGCGTCGGGCCGCTCATGCATCGCCGATACATCGTTGATATTCCGCGATCACGCGGGTCGGCCAAGGTGGGTGCCAGCACACTCATGCGCGCGATCAAACGCCAGATGACGAGCCTTTCCCCCGAAGCGCTGGCCAGGTTTCGCAAGTCGCGCGGTGAACCCGGGGAAATGCGAATCGGAGACGAATATCACATCACCATGCTCGGTCCGTGGAACGGACGTGTACGTGTGGTGGCTGTCGCGCCCGACTCGTTCACATTGATTACACTCAAGGGACACCCGGAGTCGGGACACATCACATTCCGCGTGCGTGAACGCGGTGCGTTTGGCACATCGCTTCGTGTGAGCATTGAATCATGGGCACGCTCCCGCGATTCCACGGTTGATCTGGCATACGCGAAACTCGGTGTTGGCAAGCACGTGCAAGCCGAAGTGTGGGTCACCTTTCTTCAGCGCGCGTGCGAGCTGGCGGGAGTGGAGGCGGCGCCGCGTGTTCGCATTACGTCGGAGGAGGTAAACGCGTGACGCCATCGAACGCATCAGGTGAAAGCAGAGCCATTGATGACGCGTTGCGCTCACGCCTTGACGAAATCAGCGCGCTGGACTCCAGTATCGACCTCACAAAACGCGACGAGTACATCAATGCGCCGGGCTGGAATGTGGACGACCGCGAAATTGAGTTGCCCACCGAATCGCCGGGTCCACCCGAGACGCATGGTTCGTTCGCTGCCGCCGTGGAGATCCTGAAGGCATACTCGTTCACACCGCAGCGACTGATCACCGGACAGTTTGATCCCAACGTCCCGCTCGAAGAACGCGCCATGCTGCTTTCGGCGCGCTTTTTGTGGATTCGACTGGAGTTGGGCGTGCGCATTAATCGCGTGGTCAACGAAACACGCGACGGCAAGGAAGGCGCAGAGCAGGTGTGGGGATATAGCTATCACACACTGGCCGGCCACTTGGAACGCGGTGAGATTACGTTCGAAGTGGTGAAAGTGCTCGCTACGGGTGCGATGACGTTCCGCATACACTCGTTTTCACAAACGGGCCACATTGCCAATTGGTTTTATCGACTCGGTTTTCGCATTGTAGGACGGCGTTTGCAAATACGATTCGCCGAAGAATCCCTCAGGAATATGCAGTCAAAGGTTGCAGCGCGCGTCGCTGAGCATTTGTCTTCAAGCGCTGCGCCAACGGCGTTGCGGCAGCCATAGTGTCCTGACTGATCAGTCTGCGCACAGCGGCTGTCTTTACACAACCCTTGCGTATGTCACTGAAGACCCTTCGTCTCGATTGGCTGTCCAACGTTCGCAATGACCTGCTCGCCGGACTGGTAGTAGCGCTTGCGTTAATTCCTGAAGCAATCGCGTTCTCGCTCATCGCTGGTGTCGATCCCAAAGTTGGACTGTACGCGTCGTTTGCCATTGCCGTGGTCATCAGCTTCGTGGGCGGCCGACCGGGCATGATCTCGGCGGCCACCGGCGCCATGGCACTCGTCATGGTGATGCTCGTACGAGACCACGGCCTGGAGTATCTGCTCGCGGCCACCGTGCTCACCGGCCTGCTGCAAATCTTTGCCGGTTGGCTGCGACTCGGCTCGCTCATGCGCTTTGTGTCGCGCTCCGTGATCACCGGATTTGTGAATGCGCTGGCCATTCTGATCTTCATGGCGCAGGTGCCCGAGATTGCACTCTCTTCGCCAACCGGGCTGGGGATGATTGTGGGCGGCCTGGCAATCATCTATCTGTTTCCGTACGTCACCAAGTCGGTGCCGTCGCCGCTCATCTGCATCGTGGCGCTCACCGCACTGTCCATCTGGCTTGGACTCGATGTGCGCACCGTGGGAGACATGGGTGCGCTGCCCGATCAGCTGCCCATCTTTGCGTGGCCAAATGTACCGCTGAACCTCGAAACGCTGCAGATCATTCTTCCGGTGTCACTTACACTCACGGCCGTGGGCCTGCTTGAATCCATGATGACGGCCACGATCGTGGACGACCTCACGGACACCAGCAGCAACAAGAATCGCGAATGCCGGGGCCAGGGCATCGCAAACATTGCATCGGGCCTGGTGGGTGGCATGGCTGGATGCGCGATGATCGGTCAGTCGGTCATCAACGTAAAATCCGGCGGACGTGGTCGCCTCTCCACATTTGCGGCCGGCACGTTTTTGCTGACCATGATTCTTGTGCTCGGTGATTGGGTGGCGCGTATTCCCATGGCTGCATTGGTTGCCGTGATGATCATGGTGTCGATCGGCACCTTCAGTTGGGCTTCGATTCTTGGTTTGCGCGAGCTTCCGCTGAGTTCGAGCATCGTCATGGCAGCCACGGTGGTCGTGGTAGTAAGCACACACGATCTGGCCAAGGGTGTACTGGTGGGAGTGTTGCTCTCCGGGTTTTTCTTTGCCAACAAGGTGGGCAAACTGTTGTATGTTGGCACGGCCACTGTTGATGAGGGCCGAGCCCGTGAGTACAGCGTTGTAGGCCAGGTTTTCTTTGCCTCCGCTGATCGGTTCATTGCTTCGTTTGACTACAAGGAAGTCATTGAACGTGTGCGCATTGACGTGTCTCGCGCGCACTTCTGGGACATCACAGCGGTGAACGCGCTCGATCGCGTGGTGATCAAGTTCAGGCGCGAAGGCACGGATGTGGACGTCGTGCGTCGACCAGTCACACTTTGCGCACTTCGTGGCAGACTACGCAGCGTGGGCGGCTCAGGGGTTGCAACTCCCATTGGAGTTTCTTCACATCCTTGACCGTCATCCGGAGCTGAGTTCCGGCAACGATCGCAGCGGCTCGCTCGGCCCGGAACCACAAGACGCGTTGATGGAGCGACTCGTGGCCGAAGAGTCCGTGAAGAGCAAGGCGGCCCGAGAAGAGGGACGTGCGTTTCTCTCCACGCTGCGCGCACGTGCAATGGCGCGCGGGATTGAAAATCCGGGTATGCGTCAACGCCACGGTGAACTCGAAGACACACTGGTTGAGCAGCAATCAGGCGTGGAGCTGTTTGTGCTCGGGCGACGCGGCGAGTCGGCAGCGTCAACAGGACGAGACCTGGGACGAAACTTTGAACGCATGGTACGCGCGCTGCAGCGACCGATTCTGGCAGTCACTGAGGAGTTTGTCGTGCCCACGCGCGTGATGGTGGCTTTCGATGGTGGAGTGGTAACGCGACGTGGTATAGAGCTGATTGCCGGGAGCACGCTCTTGCGTTCGTTACCATGTGACATCGTGCTATCGGGAGACATCAGCCGCAGTGCCAGTGAGCAGCTCGAGAAGGCGCGCGTGCGGCTCGCGGCCGCCGGCATGGAAGTGGAGGCGCTCACACTACCCGGTGATCCGGAGCGGGAGATCGTTCGTGCCATCAAGGAACGGTCCATCAACCTGCTGGTGATGGGCGCCTACAGTCACTCGGTGCTGCGTCGGATATTTCGCGGCAGCCGCACGTCGGACCTGTTGCGAGCGGCCACGGTCCCGACGTTGTTGTTGCGGTAGCGTTAGCGCGGCATATCACCATTGTGGCCCAGCGCGATCGCGAATAGCTGTCCGAGTCCGCATGGTGATGACCTTGCATGTGAAAGTAATTGATAGCTATCTTTCACTTTATGTCAGCAGTGTCCAATCCCCTCGCCGCGCCCAACCCGGACGCCGTCGTCGCCAAAGCTGCGCTCGCGGCCGCTCACCGTTTGGGCCTCACCAACCGCCACCTGGCCTCCGTGATCGGGCTGAGCGAGGCATCGGTGTCCCGAATGGAGCGCGGGCGCGGTGTGGATCCCGACAGCAAAGAAGGGGAGCTCGCGCTCATGTTCGTGCGCCTCTTTCGCTCCCTTGATGCTCTGATGGGCGGCAATGACGCGCAGTCGAGCGCCTGGTTGCACGCCCACAACGACCAGCTCGCGGGCGTCCCGGCCAACCGCATTCGCACCGTGGAGGGCTTGGTCGATGTCGTCCAGTATCTGGACGCAATGCGCGGGCGCCTCTGAGCAGCGACTGCTCCGGCTGGTGGCGTGGCGCGTGGTGGAGGCGCAGCATGAAGTGTCCACGCGCAAGCTTGTGGACTCGGCCGCCGAGCAGGAGCTGCTCGAAACGCTGATCGATCGCGTGAAGCCGCCGATCGTGGTTGGAGAACGACAGCACTACCTGCTCTTCACTCCCTTTCGCTATCCGCCGTTGCGTCACGGATCGCGCTTTGGGAATCGGCAGGAACGCGGTATCTGGTACGGCTCCGAATCGCCGCGCACCGCCTTCGCCGAGGTGGCGTATTACCGCCTGCTGTTTCTGGAAGGCACGCACGCGGAGCTCGATCTCGTGACTACCGCGCTCACCGCGTTCACCGTGCGCATGCGGAGTGCGCGCAGCATTGATCTCACAGCGGCACCGTTCAGCGCGCATCATGACGAAATTGCGTCGCCCGTTTCTTACGCTGTGTCACAGGCGTTGGGCCGTGCCATGCGCGAGGCAGGCGTGGAGCTGTTTCGTTTTCCATCGGCGCGCGACAGCGAGGGAGGCAATAACGTGGGCGCGTTCACGCCCGACGTATTTCATGCGGCCACGCCACAGCACATGCAGCGCTGGCACTGTGCGGCCACGCGCCACGCCGTGGACATCACGCGGGGCGACCTGAAACGGAGCCGTGAGCGGTTTCAGTTTGATCGTGAGCAGTTTGTTGTTGGCGGGGCGTTGCCGCGGCCGGGGGTATGAGCACATCCAAGCCTGTCTCGATTCGTTAATCCGCTCGATCCGCAGTGGACCGCGCAGTCTTCATCGTCACTCATTCCTATCGCGAACTCGGGCGCCTCGGCCCGATGGAAGAGATCGGCGATAAACCCGCGCTCGTAAAGCGACTGGCCGAACACGCGAACGTGGACAAATCTGGCGCGCCGATCCGACATAGATCGTTCGTGCTGGAAATGATCCTCCTTGAAGAAGACGAGCGTTCGTTGCGAGAGCTTCGAATAATCCATCTCGCGCAGTTAATCGATGACGGCGTGCGCGTATCGGAGCCACGCCTCACAGGCGAAACCTCCCACTCGCGTGGCCCGCGCGCTATGCTGCAGGTTCCCCCTCCGTCGTTCGCTCCCTCTGCCCGCGAGCCCCTGCCCATGCCCATGCCGTGGTACCGCAAGCTGCACTGGCAGATCATCATCGGTCTCGTCCTCGGCCTGATCTTTGGTATCATCGCCGCAGCGCAGGGATGGAGTGGCTTCGTCTCCGACTGGATTGCTCCGTTCGGTACGATTTTTCTGAACGCGCTCAAGCTGATTGCGATTCCGCTCGTTTTGGGATCGCTCATCACCGGCGTCGCGTCGCTCAGCGATCTCCGCAAGCTCTCGCGCATAGGCGGCAAGACGATCGGCATCTACCTTGGCACCACGGCGATTGCGGTCACGATCGGCTTGGCCGCGGTCAACATCATCCAGCCCGGGCGCAGCGTACCCGAGGAAATGCGCGCCGAACTGCAAGTGTCCTACGCCAGTGACGCGTCGTCGAGCGCCGAAGCGGCCAATCAGACAAAGCAACGCGGTCCGCTGCAAATCCTGGTCGATATCGTGCCGGACAATGTCTTCAGGGCGGCGTCCGACAACGGCAGCATGCTGCAGATCGTCTTCGTCGCCATTCTCGTTGGCGTGGGACTGATACAGCTCCCGGCCGACAAAGCGCGGCCATTGCTCGAACTCTTCTCGAGTCTCAACGATCTCGTCATTCGCCTGGTCGACGTGATCATGCTCATGGCACCGATCGGCGTGTTCGCCCTGCTGGCAGATACGATCACATCGGTGGCGGGCGACGATCTCGGGCAGCTCTTCCGGCTCCTGGGCGCGCTCGGTCTGTACATGTTGACGGTGGTGCTGGCGCTCCTGATTCACGTCAGCGTCACCTACGCTGGCTTGCTGCGCTTTTTCACGCCTCTTCGCATCGGAACATTCCTCAAAGGGATCGCGCCCGCGCAGTTGGTGGCCTTCTCCACCAGCTCCAGCGGCGCGACGCTGCCGGTAACGATGGAGCGGTGCGAGGAGGAGCTGGGAGTGAGTGAGGAAATCTCGTCGTTCGTGCTGCCGCTCGGGGCCACAATCAACATGGACGGCACGGCGTTGTATCAAGCGGTCGCGGCAGTGTTCATCGCGCAGACGATCGGCCTCGAACTCGGAGTCACCGCGCAGCTCACGATCGTCTTCACCGCCGTGCTGGCATCAATCGGAACGGCGGCGGTACCGGGCGTGGGCATAATCATGTTGGTCATTATCCTCGAAGCGATCAACGTGCCGAGTGCGGGGATCGCGCTGATACTCGGCGTGGACCGTCTGCTCGACATGCTGCGAACGGTCACGAACGTAACCGGGGACGCGACGACGGCCGTGGTAGTGGCGGCGTCAGAGGGGCAGTTGGTGGCCGTGGATCGGTCGGCGAATCGCGACGCGGTGCGGGCGAGGATTCCGCGGGCGGGGTGATGGCGGCTAGGGGGGGGGGACCAACCGTTTGACCGCGTTCACAGTGACGGTTGACGGTAAACAGTTGGGGTTTTCAAACCCAAACCGTAGACCGTTTACTGCAACCGTTAACGCGGTCAAACGGCCGTTGCTGTCCGTTTACCGTTAACGGTCGGGACCAACCGTTTGACCGCGTTCACAGTGACGGTTGACGGTAAACGGTTGGAGTTTTCAAACCCAAACCGTAAACCGTTTACTGCAACCGTTAACGCTCTCAAACGGCCGTTGCTGTGTGTTCACCGTTAACGGTCGGGACCAACCGTTTGACCGCGTTCACTCCCTCCGGCAAGTCGCCGTTCCCCCACTCCCCTCCCCCTCCTCCGCCACCGTCATCTGCTGCACTCGCGCCGGCTCCGTAGGCGAGAGCGTTATGCCTACTCGCATCGCCCCGGTCGCGCACTGCAGCCGCCACTGCCCGCGCAGCGCATTCTCCGCCACCAGCGGGCCGTCCACCCGACACTGTCCACCGACCGCACGACGCAGCGTTGCAATAGCGTCCGCGCGGCGCGCTGCCGGCTCGTCGAGAAACAGATTCATCGCGGCAATGCTGTCCGCCAGCGGCTGTTGCCACTGCAGCACCAATCGTGACACTTGCTCCTGCATCGCCAGCAACACCGGTGCCGGTTGCGCCACTCGCGGCTGCAAACCACCGCTGCGCGTGATCACATCGAACGCCTCATTCATTGGTCCGGTCCACGGCGTGTACGTGAGATTGCCGAGCGTGATCATACCGACACCGTACTCCGGCAGCCATCGCATCTGCGAGCCGAATCCTGGCAGTCCACCAGAGTGCGCGACCGTGTGCGCAATGTCGCAGCTTTGCGACACACGCAATCCGTATCCGTACCCACCGGCGTTTAGCGACAACTCGCCGTTGGGCAACTGTGCCGCCCCCGCGCCGCTATAGCGCGCAATTTGCTGCATCTCGCGCAACGACGATCGCTTGAGCACCGGCGATTCCGCGCCATCGCGCGGCGGCCAGGCATCGAGCATCAGCGCCACCCAGCGACTGAGATCGGCGGCGGAGGTCAGCATGCCCCCCATCGCGCCAAACGCACCATCGGGCAGCGGTGGTTCTTCGAGCCACGCACCATCCTGCAGTCGATAGCCATGCGCGAGTCGTGACGCCGGCACATCGCGCGCCTCCATGGTGGTGGAGGTCATGCCCAATGGTCGCAACACGCGCTCCTGGATGTACTGCGCGTACCGCTGACCACTCACGTTGGCCACGATGCGTCCGAGAAGTGCGAACCCGAAGTTCGAGTACTCGTACGCCACACCCGGTGCGTTGGAAAACGGAATGCCACCACGCACCATCGCCGCGAGCTGTTCGTCGGTGGCGGCAAGCTGCTGGTCACCCCACGGATTGTCCTCCGGGAATCCGGCCGAGTGCGTGAGCAGATGACGCACCGTAATGCGTGGTGCGTCGCTGGTTGCATAGCGCAACTGCGCCAACTCCGGCACGTAGCGTTCGGCCGGATCGTCGAGCGACAATCGTCCCGCGTCACGCAGCTGCAAAATGGCGAGCGCCGTAAAACTCTTGGTCATCGACGCGATCCGGAACACCGAGCTCGTATCGAGTGGTGCCTGGCCGGCCACCTCGCGCACACCGAGCGCCGATACGTGCAGCAGCTTGCCGTCCACAATCACGCCGTACGCAATGCCCGGCACGCGCGTGCGTTTAGCGAAGGCGCGCATCACACTGTCGATGGCCGGCAACGCGCGCTCGAGCTTGGTGACTCGCTCCGGATCGACAAAACGCGCCGGCGGTGCGATGCTGGATTGAGCGAGGGCCGCTGTCGTGAGCAGCGGAACACTGGCGAGAGCGAGAACAACGTGACGTGAGCGCATACGCATGATCTGCAGCACGCCGCAGTGTTCGTCAACCAGCGCCGGCCAGGCTCACTTGGCGGGCGCTCGCCGCCGACATCGCGGCAGCCTGAGCGGAGAGCCCACCCGTTCCAACGCGACTTGTCCGCACTATCGCTCAAGCGCATCTTCCCCCGGTGTTCTCCACCTGTCTCTTCTGCCACGCGTCACTCGGCGCGAACCAGCGCATCGAGCACTTTCCCATCGGTCGCCGTCTCGCGTTTGACGCGGCACGCGGACGCTTGTGGGCCGTGTGCCCGAAGTGCGCACGATGGAATCTCACGCCAATCGAAGAACGGTGGGAAGCGATCGAAGAATGTGAGCGCGAGTATCGCGATACCACGCGTCGTGTGTCGAGCGATAACATCGCGCTTGCACGACTCAAGGACGGCACGGACCTCGTGCGCATCGGGCAACCGTTGCGACCGGAGTTCACCGCGTGGCGCTACGGCGAGCATCTGCGGCGCCGGCGGCGGAAGTATCTCATTGGCGCAACTGCGGCTGTCGTTGCTGCACCTGCATTGCTACTCGGGAGCTTGTGGGCGACGTACACGTTCTGGCTACCGGGTGTGGTACTTGGCCTCGGCGGGCAGCAGGTTTGGTCGGTGTATTCTCTAGTTCGTGAGCAGCGGCGGCGCTTCTTGTTGCGTCTGCCCAACGGATCGGTTGAGCCCATGATGAGTCGACATCTTCCCGGAACCCGCATCGTGGCCACGCCGGAGGGTGAGTGGGATGCCACCGTGCCCTATCGCGAACGCGGGCGCATCGGCCCGTTCACCAGCATAGACCGGGTGCTGCATGTGCAGGGTGCAGAGGCGCGTCGTATCGCGCGTGACGTCTTGCCGATCATCAACAGCAGTGGCGGCAGTCGGCTCGAGATTCACGAGGCGATCGAGACGATCGAGACGATGGAAAACGCGGGAAATGAGATGGTGCTGCTCAAGCGCATTTCGGAGCAGGCCACAAAGCGGCCGTCATCCGCTCCAATGCGCGGGAGTTCGCTCGCCCTCGAAATGCTGCTCCACGAAGAAGACGAACGCCGCGCCATGGCTGGTGAACTCGGCGAACTGTACACCCGCTGGGAAGAAGCCGAACGCATCGCCAACATCGCCGACGGCGAGCTGACACCGATCGCGAGCTGAACCGCCGCTTTCAGGTGACGATGACGGTTACAACAGCCGCGCTTAGAGAGTCATCCATCAGACTCTCTTCTTCTTCCCGCTGGTGGCTGATGCGTTCCGCTCCGTTCCGTTCCCCCGTTGCACGCTGGACCGCCGCCGCGCTCGTCGTCGTGGCCGCTTTCACCATCGCCTTTCGAGTGCACTCAGGGCGTGCGTCGCAGTCGCCGCCGCCGGTTGCCATGCGCTACAGCGAGCTAATGTCGGCAATGTCGGCGCAGCAGGTTGATTCGATCGTGATCCAGCCCGGTGCGGCGGTGCGTGGGTGGTTGGTGGCGCCGCACGCGTCGGGGACACGCGAGATTCGCGTTGAATACGGAACGGGGGAGGGCAGTGCGCTGGTCACAGCGGCCACGACTGCGAAGGTGGCCGTGGCCTTTGCTGCGTCCCCGCCGGACCGTTCGCAGGTGATCGCACTCGTCGTCACCCTGCTCCTCACGGCCGGCGTCGGTTTCGTGCTCTACGCGCAATACGTGCGACAGTCGCCCGGGAGCGGCGGCGATTTTGAGGTCGGCTCCGGCAAGTTTTCCGGCACTCGCACCAGCTTTGCCGATGTGGCAGGCAACGCCGCCGCGCTCGCCGACCTGCGCGAGGTCGTCGACTTCCTGCGCGACTCCAGGCGCTTTGTCGGGATGGGTGCAAAGGTGCCCAAAGGGATCCTGCTCGAAGGACCACCGGGCACGGGAAAGACGCTCATGGCGCGAGCGCTGGCGGGAGAGGCCGGCACAAACTTTTTCGCCATGTCGGGACCGGACTTCTCGGGCATGTTCATTGGGCTGGGCACCATGCGCGTGAAGGCGCTTTTCCGGAAGGCCCGCAAGGCGGGCGGTGGGGTGATCTTCATTGACGAGATCGATTCGCTGGGCGGACGGCGCGGGCGAACCGGCGGGCACCCGGAAGACGATCGCACGCTCAACCAGTTCCTCGTCGAACTCGATGGTTTTAGCGCCACTGCGGGGATCGTGGTGGTGGCGGCCACGAATCGTGCCGCCGACCTCGACCCGGCGCTGCTCCGCAAGGGACGCTTCGACCGTTCGGTCACGGTGGCACT
>JBBRDJ010000065.1:0-17625 GCA_038203945.1 Gemmatimonadales bacterium | reverse complement strand
TCGGCGTCCGTCTCCGGCCAGGCATCGGCCCATTTCAGCGCGTCCGGCAATGGCGCGACGAAGGCGATCGGCACTGCCAGAGACCGCAACAGCACGTCGATGAGTCCACCCACCACATGCGCTGTGTCACGCTGCTGGCCGAGCACACGCACAGGGGGCGACACGTCTGCTGACGCAGCCGGAGATGTACCCGTCAGGGCGCTGTCACGTGACGAGAAATTGGCGAGCGAGTGATTCACAAACATCCAAGCAACGGAGTGTGGCAAGTGCCGGTGGGAAAGGCTGTGGAGCAACCCCATAGTGTACTGCGCGCCACGTTTGGAGGCTATCCCATGTCTCGCGAACCCGGCGCGCAGGCCCACTCCCGACACATTGGCTTGACGCGCCGCGCCGTCGTAGTCCACCAGAAAAGGCGGGAGGCATGGCGCTCGCGCTCTCCACCGGTAGCTTGGTGACACACGACTCCAGCTGGCCACCATTCATCTTTTCGCGTTGCCTGGTTCGAATGCGTATACTGTCGCAACTCACACTTCGGCCGTTTGATGTTGCTGTCGCGCTGCGACTGTTGCTCGAACCGGAAGATCGGTACGAGCCGATGGCCGATGCATTGGCTACCAGCACCAGTGCGGTGCATCGCGGCGTGGCGCGCCTGCAGGCCGCCACGATGCTGCGCCCAGGAAGCCGCACCGTGGCACGCTCGGCATTGCGCGAGTTCCTCGTGCATGGCGTGCGCTACGCCTTCCCTCCAATCCGCGGACAGGAGACGCTGGGCGTACCAACGGCCTGGTCCTACCCTGAAGTCGGTGCCTTGCTCGCGGGCGAATCGGTCAGTGACGTGTCGCGAACTGTGGTATGGCCCGATGCTTCAGGGACGATGCGCGGCGACCTGCTCGTGCCGCTATTCCCGGCCGCTGCCCGCGTCGCGCTACGCGACCCACGGCTACACGACCTGCTGGCGGCCGTGGATGCCATCCGCGCCGGATCAACCGCGGTCCGGCGCGTTGTCAGTGAACAGCTGGCGCAACGCATTCTGTGGGGCGCAGGCGAAGTGCCGACGGCGCAGTCGACCCCCTAAAGCCCCTGGCTCAGAATCGCGCGCTCCTCAGCCTTCACGTCTCGCCGAACGCGTCCGCACACCAAATCGCATAGCTGCATGACATCGTCATCTGCCAGCGCGTAATACACAAACAGACCGTCCTTGCGACGCGATACAAAGCCGGCCGCGTGCAATTGCTGGAGTTGCTTGGACGCGTTGGCCAGCGAGAGTCCCGTGCGTTCCACGAGCTCGCCAACCGCAGTTTCCCCCCCCTGGAGCGCCTGCAAGAGTGACAATCGCGTGGGTTCGGCGAGCGCCTTGAATCGCTCCGCAACCTTGCTGAGCATGGCTGGTGACAGTGACTTGATGGCCTTGCGACGTGTGTTGCTCATACCATCAGCTCACGTTCATGCACCACTGCGAGGCCTGCGTCACGCCACGCGGCGTAGCCTCCCTGCAGATTGCGCACATCCGTACGACCCCCTCGTTGCAGAATGCTGGCTGCGATCGTTGATCGTGCACCGGTTTGACAGTGCACCACGATTGGCCGGTGCTGATCGAGAGACGCCATGGCGGCTGGCAGATCGCCCAGAGGAATGTTGCGGCTCTGTGGGATGTGGCCCGCTGCCCACTCGCTCGCACCACGAACATCAAGAAGCTGCACCCGCTGGTCGAGTTCGCCGGCCGCCAAATCGTGCACCGCAATCGGCTCTACGCCGGTAAGGGCACCGACGTGTTTCACCCACTCGCTGGACGCCGATGCATCAAACCAGCCCGCGATCCGGTCGAGTCCGATCATGGACAAGTCCCGCACAGCGCGCGCAACCGCGACTGGAACGTCCGTTGGTGCGTCGCTGTGTCCTTTCGTGGAAACATCGATGGTTTCATCGGTGAGCAACCACAAATCCACATCGTAAGGAACGAGCGAACCGGCCCAGTTACTGAAGGAGCGGTTGTACGAAATCGACAACGTACCGGGCACATGCGCGCGTACGAAGTCGGCGGCCGGACGCAGATCCATGACAAACGCCTGTGCCTGCAACAACTCGGGGAGGCGATCTGCCGAAACCCGTGGCGGCAGCGATTGCGCACCGAGCACACGCGGTCCTTCACGATTGATACGCTTCATCTGTGCGAAGTACGCCGGTGGTTCCGGCTGACCCTCCAGCACCGCCTGCACAAAGTCTTCCTCGTTCGTGATGCGCAGCCCCCAATTGGCACGCTTTTCGTACCCCACCGTAGACGAAGGCACCGCGCCCAAGGCTTTACCGCAAGCCGAGCCGGCTCCGTGGCCGGGCCATACCTGAAGGTGATCGGGCAGCTCGCGAAATCGCACCAGCGACTGAAACAGTGTACGTGCTGCTGCATCCATCGTGTTGGCCACATGTGCGGCCTTTTCCAACAGATCAGGACGTCCCACATCACCGACAAAAACAAAGTCGCCGGTCAGAACGCCCATCGGTCCTGACGCGGCCGGCTGATCGGTAACCACAAACGAGATGTGTTCGGGCGTATGACCGGGCGTATGCAATACGTCGAGACGAATGTTGCCCACCATGATCGAGTCGCCATCGTGCAAAAGCGTTGCCGCGTCACTGGCCGCAAACGCATACTGCCAGTCGCTCCCGCCCTCGGCCGAGAGATACAACGTCGCGCCGGTGCGCGCGGCCAGTTCACGGGAACCCGACACAAAGTCGGCGTGAATGTGCGTCTCGCTGATGTGGGTGATGCGTAATCCTTCTGCCGCTGCAACGTCCAGATACGGCGCAATGTCGCGTAACGGATCAATGACGATGGCGTTGCCTGTAGCCTGGCAGCCAATCATGTAACTCGCCTGAGCGAGTGGTTGGTCATAGAACTGGCGAAAGAACATATCACACCTCTCGGTGATCGACGGTGAGACTCGAACCCCTGGCCGTGGGCTCCACGGCCGGGCTGGCCAGCGAGCGAGTCAGTTTTTCCAACACCACGCGATTCTGGTACAAGATGAACGCACCTACGAGCAAAAGCAGGATTGCGAACAGCCGACGCAGCGCGCTCTGCTGCACGCGCTGTGCCGCACCGGTGCCAATGGCGATACCAACGAGCGCCAGTCCGGTAAACGGAATCAGCATTTTCACCGGCAAATCGACGTGCCCGTAGTAGCCGATCGTTCCGGCCGCCGCGTTCATGGCAATGACCATCAACGATGTGCCAATGGCCGCGCGTATCGGGACCCGTCCGAGCTGCACAAGCGCCGGCACAATCAGAAATCCCCCCCCCACGCCCACTACGCCAGTGAGCACACCCACGGCCAGACCCAAAGGCGCCAGCTTGGCCAGTGGCAACACAAACAGAGCACCATCAGGCGGTCTGACCGACGGATGATACGGCCGCAACATGGAGACAGATGCGGCGAGCATGACAAACGCGAAAATCAACAGCTGTGATTCACCAGAGAGAAACTGCGCCAGGCGTGCACCGGCAAACCCACCAACCATGGTGAAGCCGCCAAAGATCGCCGCAACCCGCAGTTGCACCTGACCAGCCCGCCAGTGCCCCAACGCGCCAAAGGCGCTGGTGAACGCCACCACCGGCAAGGATGACGCAATGGCAACTTTCGGGTCGAGACCGGCCACGTACGTGAGCACAGGAACCGTCAGGATTGATCCGCCACCGCCGAGCATCCCAAGCACGGCGCCAATCACCACGGCAAAGGCGAGTGTCAGCACACCGCAGCCTGTTCCAAATAATCAACCATACAGAAGAATAGTTGTTTAGTGGTGCTTGCGCAATCCGCGGTCGCGCATTGCGTCACACGCTGACGGCACGCCAGAGCAACATCGCGACTGCCGCGCCCAGCAGCGGACCCACAACGGGCACCGCAGCGTACGACCAGTCGCTGTGCCCTTTGCCGGCGATCGGGAGCAACGCGTGCATCACGCGCGGACCCAGATCGCGGGCCGGATTGATGGCGTATCCCGTTGTGCCACCCAGTGACAAACCAATGCCCCATACGAGCGCCCCCACCAGCACGGCGCCCAGGTTCGTGGCCGGTGTGTTGCCAGCAAATCCCGCGCTGCCCAGAGCCATTGCCACCAGCACCAGCACAAACGTTCCCAGCGCTTCGCTGAACAGGTTAGCCGGCCAGGAACGGATGGCCGGCAACGTGCAAAAGCATGCCCGTTTGGTGTCGGCGTCGGGCGTTTCACGCCAGTGTGAGAAGTAGTGCAACCAGACTAGCGCTGCGCCGAGCATGGCGCCGCTCAGCTGTGCGGCAACGTGCCAGAGAGCGTCGCCACCGCTGCGTGTACCACCGATCACGTTGGCGAGGGTGACTGCTGGATTCAGCTCGCCGGGCGCACCGAGTGCGAGGGCCACGGACACACCGGCAAATACAGCCAGAGCCCAACCGGTCGTGATGGCCAACCACCCGTCGCCAAATCCTTTGGTACGTTCGAGGATCAGTCCGGCAACAACGCCGTTACCAAGCAGGATGAGCAGCGCGGTGCCGACAAATTCGCCAAGGACAGTGGAAGGCATGCAGAAAGGACGAAGGTGGGAGAAGAGCAGACGCGACAATATGCCGTGTGCGTGACGCACGTGCCACAGATGCTATGCCGCGGTGGAGCAGACGAGGCTAAACTGCACGCATGTCCTCCGAAGTCCGTCGATCACCAAAATCTTCGCTCGCTGCGGCCAAGTCGTCGGCGACGCCTTGGGGACTGACGACGCCCAAGCCCTCGGGATGGGGCCGCAACGAACGTGCACCCGCTTCGGTCGCAAGCGCGTCAACGGTACCCGCCCGGGCCACCGCAGCGCGTGGGCCGCAGACGTCACAGTCCCCCCGCGCCCGACCGAATGCTCCCGTCGCGCGCCGCATCGCGACGGTACAGGCACGGAGTGCTGGTGAGCGCCGCTTTACAGCCGCTTTGCTCGCGTGTGCTGTGGGACTGACGCTGGCGCTCGCGGCCGTGGGAGCGCGTGTCACCGTAGTCTCTTCAGGCTCCCAAGAACGAATGGATGGCACGTTGGGGCGGGCTTCGCTTCAGCAGATGGAGTTTCGGGCAGCCAATCAACGCTTCGCGCTGTGGGGCGAACTGGCCGCCCGCGGCGCGACGATGCCGGCGCAGTTGGAGGTGGTCGCGACCAATGCCAGCAGCTCGCACTGGTTCCTCAAGGTGCGGGATCGCACGACGGGTATTACGTGCTCGCGCATCGGGCAGCTGGTTGACGCGCCCGGACTGGCCGTCGTGCCCGACTGCGAACAACCGTCGCCGTAACGCGCACCCGCGTTTGTGGCGAGCGGCAGCTAAACGCACGGTGTGCCGAAACATGTACGACGTGCGGTGACAACGGCGCACGCGCGACCCGATTCGTCCCACCCCAACAGTTGCCGTTGCGGGTCCTGTGTCCCCCGTGCCTCCGCGGTACAGGCCGCGGCCGTGACCGAAGCCCTAAGTGTCGGTGACCGGCGGCACCGCGGAGACGCGGAGTGCCACAGCACGGAATGGGGATAAAAGGACACACGCGCGACCCGATTCGACTCACCCCAGCAGTTGCCGTTGTCGTTCCTGTGTCCCCCGCGCCTCCGCGGTCCAGTCCGCGGCCGTGACCGATGCGCTGAGTGACACATCCCGAACACCACGGGGGGATAGCCACTACGCTAATGAGAAATCCACGGGAACACCGGCGAAATCGCACCTGCGTGCTTGCCAGCACGCGGCCAACAGGCTTGAATCCGGAGTGCTTACAAACCCCCTCCGATTATTCGCCGCCCGCCGCGTTCTGGCCACTGCTGCGGCCGTTGCAACCGTCCTCCCCGGCGGTGACGCCCTGCACGCGCAGCCAGACACACTGACACGTCGACCGCCCGTCATCGAGACCGTGCGCGTGCAAATCGCACGTGATGGTGATCGCTCGCTGCTCGACCTGCCATTCGCCATCACGCGACTCAACCCGGACAGTTTGCGGCCGCAACTACGGCGCGTGAGTGTTGGCGACCTGTTGTTTGGCGTGCTTGGTGTGCAAGTGCAGTCGCGCAACAACCCAACGCAGGATGCGCGTATTGCGGTGCGCGGGTTCGGCGCCCGCAGCGCCTTTGGTGTGCGCGGCGTAAAAGTTTTGCGCGATGGTATTCCGCTCTCGTTACCCGATGGTCAGACGCCCATGGATTGGCTGGACCTCGAGACCATCGGGACCGTGGAAGTCATTCGCGGCACGGCTGCGGCACTGTACGGCAATGCGGCCGGTGGTGTGCTCGACTTCCGCACCCTCGATGCGGCCACCGTACCATCGGAATTGCGCGCTCGTTTCTGGGACGGCGGCAATGCGCGACGCGCGCAGGTGATGGGTTCCGGTACGGTGCAGCCCGCCGGCCGGCCGGAGCGAACGTGGCTGGCCAGCATCACGCACACGCGCACCAATGGCCCGCGCGCTTTTGCAGAGCAGGAGGCGACGAGCGGTTTTGCGCGTCTCGAGGGTACGTTCCGCAACACGCGACTCAAAGTGCTCGCCAGCGGCTTTGACATGCCGCGCGCACAGAATCCCGGTGCGCTCACCGCCGCTGAACTGGCGTCTGATGTGCGACTGGCCGACTCGCTCTCCATCACGCGCAACGCCGGCAAAACGGTGCGGCACGGTCAGGTGGGTGTGGTGGCCGAACAGGGAACTGCTGACGACGGATTGGCGGCTGCGGCCTGGATCGGTGCGCGTGATCTCGACAATCCGCTGCCCTTTGCGGTGGTCACCGTAGATCGGCGCAACATGGGACTGTGGGTGCGTGGCACCTCCTCGCATGTGTGGCAGGGTTTCACCGGACGGATGTCGGCTGGCGTCGATATCCAGAGTGTGAACGATGAGCGTCGCAATCTGGAAAACTGTTTTAACCGATCCGTCTCTGCACGCTGTCCTACCGCAAGCGATCGTGGCGTGGTTCGTGTAGACCAGCGTGAGGTGGTGCAGTCCGAAGGCGCATTTGTCCGGTACGAGCTTGGTATTCCGCGCACATTGGAAGCCAGCGTTGCCCTGCGCTGGGATCAGATCCGCTTTCGCGTGAACGATCGTTTTGTCACGCCCACCAATCTCGATGACAGCGGAGAAGAAGGACAAATCGCCGTCAATCCAATGTTCGGCCTCACATGGCGCGTGCGCCCGTCGCTCTCGCTGTACACCAACTTCAGTTCGGCGTTTGAAACACCAACCATCACTGAACTCACCACGCAGGGCGACGGATCGGCCGGTCTCAACGCTTCGCTCGCCCCGCAGCGCACGCGCACGCTCGAAACGGGTATTCGTGGCGTTGTAGGCACACGAACGTGGGTTGACCTGGCCGTCTTTGAAGCGCGGACGCGTGACGAACTGGTGCCCTTTGATGTGCCTGATGCGCCCGGCAGACGTGCCTTCCGTAACGCCGGCCGCACCTCGCGGCGTGGTCTCGAAGCCAGCCTGCGCACCCTGCTCGGCCGAGGTGATGCAGGCGTTGCGTACACGGCTTCGCGCTTTCGCTTTGAGGAATACGAGGTGGCAGGCACGCAGTTTGATGGCAATGCGCTGCCGGGCATTCCCGTGCATCAGGTCAACGCATGGGTCACAACGCGTCGTGGAGACTGGTTTGCAACGCTGGACGTGGTCGGCGCATCGTCAGCATCCGTGAACGATGCCGCCACAGAGCGTGCCGACGGATTCGCGGCTGTGGGCGTGCGAGCGGGCGCAGACGTTGCGCTCAACCGCTGGACGGTGTCACCGATGATTGGTATGGAGAACGCATTCGATCGCCGATACGCCAGCGCGGTGCTGGTGAATGCATCGCGGGGCCGATTCTATGAACCGGCCCCGCCACGAACCATCTTTGCAGGTTTTCGCGTCACCGCGCGTTAGCACACCACGATGACGCGCTGCGGCGGTCGCTCAACGCTCACTGATACTGGATGTACAACGGTGCCGGCGTGAGACCGATCAGATCCTGCGGCGTCATAAGTGTGCTGCTGCGCCGAGTGTCGTTCTTGTAGAAAATCTTGAAGCCGGTGAACTGCACTGGCTCCTTGTAGATGTACGCCTGATAGGTGTCGCGCTTGAGACGCGGTGCGCCCCATCCATCCATGTGCATGACCACCTGCACACGCGGGTCGAGCTTGATACGATCGTAGCCGGTGACCATGCGTTGTGTGAAGCGATGAATCACGAGCACCTTGGGCGGCAGGTTGTATTTGGTGACAAGCGCGCCCAGGTACTCGATGACATCATTGATTTCATCCGCATCGTACGTACCCACACGTTTACCCGGCGCGACGCCGTTTTTCATGGCAAACTCCGGGTCGATGCCCAGATGCACATCGGGTCGCTGCAAGAACTTTTCAAGTCGCGGCACCTCTTCCTGAATCGTGCTCAACCCCACCTGAATATCAAGAAACATCACTGCGTTGGCACTCTTGGCCCACCCGTGCACGCGCTCAATGATTTCGTCGTTCATTTTGGCGCGATATTTTCCGTCTCGCCCCTTGTCGGCCTGAGCCACGATGGTGACCAGGTGCAGTGCCTTTTGCACGGGCCGGGCCGGGTCTGCTTCGCGCCACGCCTTGGCTTCACGCTCAAGGCGAGCCAGCATTTGATCAGACGGGATTTCGCCCAGAATCCCCATCTGCTTGGAGTTCGGGTTGCCGTAATACGCCACAATGCGTCGCGACGGCAGCAACGCGCCGGGCAGCGCCGCCGGCCCACTCACCGGCCACACCGGGCCAACTGCGGCACGAGCGGCCAGGGAATCAGCAGCGGCGCTGTTGACAGTCTGGGCCTGCAGCACGCGGCTTTGTAAAACCAACAGCGCAACAGCATACGACAAGGCGTGACGAGCCAGCATCAGATCAGGGGAGCGAGGTGAAGGAAAACAACACGCCGGAGGGCGTAGACGATCAATAACCAGAACTACTGCAGCTGCAACCCGAACGGCAGGCGCGCATACGTGGCGCGTGGATCATCGAGACGGGCCAGCGCACTGACTTCGCGCACAAATCCCCGCAGTGCATCGGTCATTGGTCCGCGCGGCATCGCCAACGGCGACATGAGTGAACCGGACGTCTGCGTAGCAGGCTGCCCCATGAATCCGGCCGCCGAACGGACTACGCCAACCACCGGTGGCGGGGAATCATCAAAGAACTCCTGCAACATATCCGTCGTACTTTTCACACTGGGTACTTCAATCAAGCCGTAGTTCTCGCCCAAGTCGGCCAGCTCGGCGGCGTGACGAAGCGCGTCGTTGAGATCACCCATCTCGTCCACCAGCCCCAACGCCAACGCGTCCTCACCCGACCACACACGCCCCTCGGCGATGGCGGCCACCGAATCGAGCGGCAAACGACGAGAGATGGCTACCCGAGAGAGAAACGAATCGTACACTTGATCGACGCTTCGCTGTAGTAGCGCCATCTCGGCGTTGGTGCGCGGGCGGCCCAGCGAATAGAGATCCGCGTACCGCGCCGTGCTGACGGTTTCTGTGGTAATACCATTTTTTTCGGCAATGCCTTCGAGATTCGGAAAGAGGGCAAACACACCAATCGAGCCCGTGAGCGTGCTCGGCTGCGCATAGACGCGGCGTGCGGCGGTGGCAATCCAATAGCCGCCTGACGCCGCCAGTGTGCCCATGGTGACTACCACCGGCTTGTCTGCATTCAGCAGCGCCAGTTCGCGACGAATCTGTTCCGACGCTACCACGCTGCCTCCGGGACTGTTCACACGCAACACGATCGCGCGTACTGCCGGATCGTACCGCAGTCGGCGCAGTTCACGTGCATACGCCGCGCCACCTACCTGATCCGTCCCGCCTTCACCGTTCACGATTTCGCCCTGTGCGTACACAATGGCGATCTTGCGACGCGTGGTCGGATCTTCGTTGCGCCCGATCACCATCTGCGCGTAGTCGCGCAGGGAAACCTGTGGCAGCGAGCCGGTGGCCTCGCCAAACGGATCAATCTCGCTGCTATCGGTACCGACCACGGTGTTGCTGTCAACCAGAGCGCCGACGCTATCAATGGTCCCAGTGGCGGCGGCTGTGACACTCTGGCTACCCGTTAACGCGCGCAAATCGGCCAGCAACACGTCAAACGAGGCGACGCGATCAACCAGTCCCATGAGTTCGGCGTCTTCAGGCATAAAGAGGCCAAGGGAGTCGGCCAGCAGTTGCACCCGTGCCGTATCGAGCGAGCGCGATGACGCCACGCTGCGCTTGATCACGTTCCATGTGCTTTCGAGATAGCGACGTGTCTGTGCGCGGTTCTCCGGGCTCATGTCTGTGCGTGTGAAGGGTTCCACGGCCGCCTTGAATTTCCCGACGCGGCTCACTTGCACGCCAATGCCATATTTTTCGAGGAAGCCCGCAAAGTGCATTTGCGTGGCCGCCAGTCCGCCAAACTGCAGGCTGCCGAACGGATCGAGCGTGATGCTGGAGGCGGCACTGGCCACGTAGTAGTCGCGCACCGTGGGATCGATAAGAAACGCGTGCACCGGTTTGCCGGACGCGACGACGGCGGCAATTGCCTCGCGGAACTCGATCAGTGCGCCGTAGCCGGAAGACAAACCGTCGCTGACCATATTGCCGCGCAGCAATACGCCGCTGATCTGGTCATCGACGGCGGCTTCACGCAGCGCCATCACCGCTGAGCGCAACGAGAGTTTGGCGCCGCCCGGATCGGACAGCGCGCGGTCCAGCGCCGAGGAAAGCGTACGTTCAGCCGGCCGATCAGCGAGCGGCTGCGAAAGATCGACCACCAGTAGTGCATTGTCGGGCACCGTGGGTGCGTCGCCGCCCGACGCGGCCGCGATCAGGCCGATCGTGAGCATCAGCACGAGCAGGAAGAGCAGGGCAACCGTGGCCAGGTTGGCCGCGATGTTGGTGAAAAACTGTTTCATGCAAGCTCCAAAGGGTCAGCGTAACGTCAATGGGAGTTTAACGCGTGGCGGGCGCAGGCAGTGCGCCAGAGGAAGAGAAGCGGGTAGAACATGACGCCAGCGTCATGATTTGGTCTTGTGGCGCCCCGGTCGTGACGGCATGTTTTAGGGAGTGCCATTGCATCCCAGATCCCCTCCCGAGGTACCGCATGCCGACCTACCGCGCTCCGCTCGATGACATCCGATTCGTATTGCACCAGGTACATGGCGTGCAACGACTGGCTGAGTTGCCGGGGTATGAAGAGGCCACGCCGGATGTGGTTGATGCGGTACTGGCCGAAGGCGCCAAGGTGTGCGAGGAAATCCTGTTCCCGATCAATCAATCGGGCGACGCGGAAGGCTGTTCATACGAAAACGGTACGGTGACAACGCCCTCGGGTTTCGTTGACGCCTACAAGCAGTACACCGAAGGTGGGTGGACCGGCATTGCCGCCGACACGGCATTTGGCGGGCAAGGGCTGCCCGAGGCGGTACGGTTTGTGTTCGAGGAAATGCTCTGTTCCTCCAATCTGTCGTTCAGCATGTACCCGGGGCTGTCACACGGTGCCTACAGCGCGCTCATGAGCCACGGCAGCGAGGAACAAAAGGCGCTGTATCTGCCCAAGCTGGTGGACGGCACGTGGGCCGGTACCATGTGTCTTACCGAAGCCCACGCGGGCACGGACCTTGGCATTCTGACCACGCGCGCCGTGCCCGCGGGAGACGGCGCCTACAGCATAACCGGCACCAAAATATTTATTTCGGCCGGCGAGCAGGATCTGACCGAGAACATTGTGCACTTGGTGCTGGCCAAGCTGCCCGACGCGCCGGCTGGCAGCAGAGGGATCAGCATGTTTCTCGTGCCCAAGTTCCTCCCCACCGAAGAGGGCCGACCGGGCACACGCAACGGCGTGACCTGCGGTTCCATTGAACACAAAATGGGTATCAAGGGTTCACCCACGTGCGTGCTCAACTTTGACAACGCCACCGGCTTCATGGTAGGTGAAGCGAACAAGGGCATGCGCGCGATGTTCGTGATGATGAACGGGGCCCGACTGGCCGTGGGCATGCAGGGGCTCGGCTTGTCCGAGGTCGCGTATCAGAACGCGCTCGCGTATGCGAAAGACCGATTGCAGGGTCGTTCAGTCACGGGCGTCAAGAATCCAAATGGACCGGCCGATTCGATCCTGGTGCACCCCGATGTGCGAAAGGGGCTGTTGCGCGTGAAGGCCTTCAATGAAGGGGCGCGCTGCCTGGCGTACTGGGTGGGCATGCTCATTGATGCCGAGCATCGTCATCCCGATGCCGCCGTGCGTGAGGAGGCGTCGGACATTGTGGCGCTCATGACACCAGTCATCAAAGCATTCTTCACGGACCTCGCGTTCGATGCCACCAATATCGCGCTGCAGACGCTCGGGGGTCACGGATACATTCGCGAATACGGCATTGAGCAGTATGTGCGCGACGCACGCATCGCGCAGATTTACGAGGGCACCAACGCCATCCAGGCGCTGGATCTGGTGGGACGCAAGCTGCCCATGGAAGGCGGACGATTGGTGCGTCGGTTCTTTGCGATGGTCAAAGCCGACATCGACGCCGCCGCCGACCAGGACACACTGGCTGATCTGGCTAAACCGGTGAGCGACGCGCTCTCACGTCTGCAAAAGGCCACCATGCTGCTGGCCGAAAAAGGTTTTGCCAATCCCGACGAAGCCGGTGCGGCCGCTACAGATTATTTGCACCTCATGGGATATACTGCGCTGGGGTGGCAGTGGCTCAAGATGGCTACCGTCGCCCAGCATCAGCTGAATGCGGGTCAAGGTGACGCAGCCTTTCTCGGAGCCAAACTTAAAACCGCGCGCTTTTACATGACGCACATGATGCCGCAAACGGGTTCGTTGCTGGCGCAGATACAAGCCGGTGCAGCACCGATCATGGCGATGGCGGAAAGCGAGTTTTAACAACTCGCTCAAGTTTCGGGGTAGGGGGGACGATACCTCCACATAACTTCCCACCCTACCAATCCTATGTTCTTCCGCAAGCTTGGCTTCGATCGCGGTGGGGCAAAGCCGGCCGCAGATAGTGACGGTTCGCCCGCTCAGGTCCACAACAACACAACTCAGGCAGGAACCCCCAGTCTCGTCGCCATCGCTGGCGGCGCTGCTGCGGCGCGCTCGCGACCCACACCGGCACACGGACTGTCGCTCCGCACCGTAGAGGGCCGCGTTGACGAAGTTGGGCTTGTGCTCGACGCACTCGGCTCCATTCTGACCGCCTTCTCTCGCCACGCGTTTGATCTGCCGGATCAATCGGCGGAGCAGATTTCAAGCGAGTTACAGCGCTGGCAGCGACACGCCACACTTGGTGTTCCCGTGGTGCCTCACGAAGGCGGCTCGCTGGGCGTTCGCGAGCGCGACTGGGACGGGATTGCCCGAACCTTTACAGAGCACCGGCGTGACGAATCGCGCTACGTGGACACCGCCATCCATGAGCTGCGAGATGCGCTGTGGGCTGTGGTGGAGACCGTGCACAACGCGGTAAAGGCCGAACAGACGGCTGATCGCGTCGCCGATATTCAGCTCCAGCGTGCCCGCACGGCGATCACGCGAGTGCAGACGGGCAACGTCAAGAGTGAAGTGCTGGGTGCCTTGTCAGCGATTGAGGAGGCCTTTCGCTCGCGTCAGAATCAGATGCAGGCGCAGTATCAGACGCTGGCTGGCCGCATCGAGAATCTGGGCACTCAGCTGGAAGAAGCCAAGCGCGAAAGCACCACCGACGCGCTCACCGGACTCGGTAACCGCAAGCTGTTCGATGCCATGTCGAACCGGGCCGTGCACATTCACGCGCTGTCGCGTCAACCGGTGGTGCTGGTCGTGATCGATCTCGACAAGTTCAAGATGGTGAACGACATGTACGGTCATCAGGCCGGCGATCAGACGCTCGTGAACGTGGCCAAGTGTCTGTCGAAGGTGTTCATGCGGCAAACGGATGTTGTCTGTCGCTACGGCGGTGACGAATACGCGGTCATACTGAATAATACCGACATCAAGGTGGCGCTCACATTGGCGCGGCGGCTGGTGGGTGCGGTAGGCGAGATGCCGTCACCGCACCCGTCGATGGAGTTTGCGGTGGGGGCGTCGATCGGCCTCGCCGAATATGATGGTCAGGAAAATCTCGAGTCGTGGATCGCGCGGGCCGATCGGGCCATGTACATGGCCAAGCAGAATGGCAGCGAGAGGATCGCGGTAGCTGGGGCGACGCTGTCGGTGAGCTAACCCCTGCTCAGCTTGACCCGTTCTTTGGAGTGCGAGGAGCCCTGAGCTACTGTCTTCCTACCCCCGCGCTGCCCGCAACGCATTCACGATCACTGCCACATCAATCACTTCCTGTACCACCGCGCCCACCGTCGGCGACAACATGCCGGCGGCCGCAAACCCCATCCCGATCACGCTTAGGCCAATCCCCACACCAATGCTCTGGCGTGCGATGCGCATGGTGTAACGGCCAATCTCCACCGCGTCGGCCACTCGTTGCGGCTCGTCAACCAGCAGCACCACATCCGCCGCTTCGGCGCTCACGCCGCCGCCGTGGCCGGCCAACGCGACACCCACCTGCGCCGTGCTCAGCGCCGGTGCGTCGTTGGTGCCGTCGCCCACCATCAGTACTCGATCGCCCGCTGCCTGTAGTGCGGCCACCCGCTCCACCTTCTGCTCCGGCGAGAGATCCCCAGCGAACTCGGTGATCCCGAGCCTCCCGGCGATCGCCGCCACGTTGGCCGACTGGTCACCCGAGAGCATCACGGTGCGCGAGATCCCAAGCGCCCGCAGCGATTCAAACAGCGTCGCCAGATCAGGGCGGAGTTCGTCCGCGAACTCTATGCGCGCAAGAGCGCCATCACTGGAGCCCGCGTACGCCCGCAGCGCATCACGTGAAACATCCATTGCTGCAATGCGGTCGCGCAGGGCGGGGATCACGTCGCTCACGTATCTCGGAGACCCCACGGCGACCTGCACGCTATCGACGACGCCCTGCACACCACGTCCGGCTTCCTCGCGCAGTTCGCGCGCCACCGGCAGCGTCGCGCCCTCATCCTCGGCCCACTGAACAAACACCCGGGCCAGCAGATGTCCTGATCCCTGCTCAACTGCCGCGGCACGAGCAATCAGCACCGAACGGCCAGCACCGTTGTCCACAACAAACTGTGCCACTCGCGGGCGCCCTACGGTGAGCGTGCCGGTCTTGTCGAATACGGCCACATTCACCGTTGCCAGCGCCTCCAGCGCCCCGCCGTGCCGCACAATGATACCGCGTCGAGCGGAGCGACTGATGCCGCCAATCACCGCCACCGGCGCCGCCAATATGAGCGGACAGGGAGTGGCCACCACCAGTACCGCCAGCACCCGGGTGGCATCTTGCGAGATCAGCCACGCCACCAGGCAAGTGACCAGCGTAAACGGCGTGAACCAAACGGCCCATCGATCGGCCACCCGCTGCAGCGGGCTCTTGCTGGCCTGCGCCGAGCGCACGAGTTGCACAATGCGCGCATACTGGCTTTCCGCGGCCAGACGCACCGCTCGCACTGTGAGCGCCCCGCTGCCATTGACGGCGCCGGACGGCAGCGGCGTGTTGGCCCGGGCCGACACTGGCACTGGCTCTCCCGTGAGCCGTGACGCGTCCACCAGCGAGGTACCATCGAGCACGACCACGTCGCAAGGCACCAGCGCACCGGCCCGTACCAGGAGCGTATCGCCGGGGAGGATCGCCGTGGCCTCGATGTCTTCCACACGGCCATCCGCCAGCACTCGCTGGGCCGTTCGCGGCGCATCGGCTTCGAGGGCGGCCACGGCGTTGGAGGCACGCTCCACAGCCCACGCCTCAAGCGCCTCGCCCCCCGTTTGCATAATCACCACCACCAGCCCAGCCAGCGGCTCCCCCAGCAGCACGGCCCCTATGATCGCCAATGTCGCGACGACATCAGCGGCGAACTGGCCGCGCAGGAGCCCGCGCGCCGTGTTCCACACCACCGGCGCACCCAGCACCACCAGCGCCACCAGCCACACTTGGCCGCGCCATTGATCGGCCGCGGCAGGAGTCAGATTGAGCAGGCCAGCCGCAGGGACAACCAGCGCCCCAACGACCAGCGCAATGGTGGCCAGCACCGGGATGATCGGCACGCGTCGGGCAACTCGCGCAGATTGACTCATGGTTAGCGCGCCTGGAGGTGGTAGCAATGCAAGGCGAAGGAGGCGGTCATGGAAATGATGAGAGAAGACTGCGCATTGACTTGATCACGCGGCATCACGCGACATCACGCGACATCACGCGACATCACGCGGCATCACGCGACATCACGCGACGTCACGCGGCATCGCGCCTGGCGCATCACGTTGGGTACATCGCGCCGCAGGCGGCCTGCCGTTATGCTCCGTCGGTTGTCGCGCCGCGCATCGGTGCGATGAAAGAACGCTACCCGGGAACTCTTCGACACGGAATGGGATGAGCGAACATCATTCGCGAGCCGCTCTTTCGGCCATTATCGATATCGCGGCCGACGGTATGATCGCGCTCGATGAACGATTCCGCATTGTCCGCTACAATCAGGGCGCAGAGCGCATTTTTCAGTGGTCTGAACAAGAAATGCTCGGCGAACCGCTCGATCGCCTGTTACCCTTGGCATCACGTGCGGCGCATCAAGGACACATGCGCGCGTTCAGTGCCGGAACGGTGGACGCACGGCGCATGGCCGAACGACGGGTCATTGCCGGAGTGCGCCGCAACGGCGAAGAGTTCCCCGCCGACGCATCGATCGCGCGCGTGACGGTGGATGGCGAACGCACATTCATGGTGGTCATTCGCGATGTCAGTGAACGTCAGCGCGTGGAAGATGGCCAGCACATGCTCGCCATGTCCGGGCGGGTGCTGGCCGCATCACTCGATGTTGAATCCACCCTCGCCACGATTGCCGAAATGCCGTTGCCCTTGCTGGGCGACTGGAGTCTGGTCGAGCTGTTTTCCGACAACGGACAGGTTCGACGCGCGGCCGCAGCACACGCCGTTGCCACCAGCAATGCTGAGCTGGCGCCTCTGCTCACAGCGGCCTATTCACCGCTGCCGTCACCGCTTCCCTACGGCAGTGCGGCACGTGTCGCACGTGAAGGAGAACCGGTGGTGATCACCGACGTGGAGCCTTGGCTCGACGCCACCTTCCCCGATACAGCCTCCCGCGAACGCGCCGGCAGTCTTGGTGCACACAGCGTGATCATTGTGCCGCTGCGGGCCGGGCCTCGGGCTATTGGCGCGCTCAGTCTCATTCGCTCGCGCGAAGGCACATCTCACAAGCCGGACGATGTGTCAGTGGCCGAACAGTTTGGATCGAGTGCGGCACTGGCCCTCGAAAATACGCGACTGTACCAGGAAGCACGGCAGGCGGTGCGCGAGCGCGATGAGTTGATGGCCATTGTGTCGCATGATTTACGCAATCCAGTGAACGCGATCGTCATGCTCACGGGCGCACTGATGGCGCAAAGCGATGCGGGCGCTCCGCTGCGGGTGGAGCTTGAGCAGCTGCAGGCCATTCGCGGTGCGGCGCGCCAAGCGGACGGACTCATTCAAGACCTGCAGGATACGTCGCGCATTTCGGCCGGTCGACTGCGCGTTGATTTGCGCTTGGTCGACATCAGTGAGGCGAT
>JBBRDJ010000064.1:0-17681 GCA_038203945.1 Gemmatimonadales bacterium | reverse complement strand
TTCACGGCGTCGGTGCTGGCATCGTACAGCTGCATAAACGACACTGGGCCCGACGCCACACCAGTGGTGCTGCGTACCATGGCACCACGCGAACGCAGACGCGAGAACGAAAAGCCGGTGCCACCGCCGCTCTGATGAATGAGCGCCATGCTGCGCAGCGTATCATAAATGCCGCTCTCGCCATTGCTGAGCGCGTCTTCCACGGGCAATACAAAGCACGCGGAGAGCTGCCCTAGCGGACGACCAGCGTTCATGAGCGTAGGCGAGTTGGGCTCGAACCGACGCTGCGTCATGAGGAAATAGAACTCCTCGGCCACCGCATTCACGGCCCCTTCGCTGGCGCCAAACCGACGATCGGCCTCGGCGACCACCGTGGCAACGCGCCAGAACATGGCCTCGGGAGTCTCCACCGGCTTGCCCGCAGCATCCTTGACCAAATAGCGCTTTTCAAGAACCGTGCGAGCGTTGCTGGTGAGTGTCACCGGGCCGTCTGGGGGCGTTGACGAGAAAGGCATGGCGTACAGCTCCTGACTGAATATGACAAAAAAAACTGCTTGGACGATCGATTGGAGGCGTCTGATAAACGACGCGGGCGCGGACTGAATCCGCAGCTTGGGCGGGAGGCGGTGCGGAGGAGTATGGTGGCCCTATTCGTGAGCCCGCGCAAGTACTTTCGTAACAGCTTGCGGCAGAACGATTTGCAGAAATGACATCACGGTTTTGTGCGACGGCCCAAGTTGTCCACCATCTCCCGGTCAGTGAGACACTCTGACCGCTTTTGTGACAGCTCTTGCATCCATAAAGCAGAACCTGGCACGTACTGGAAAAAGGAAGTGCTTGTACAACAACAGCTTAGCACAACGCTCACCCAATATACTGATGGTTTGCTGCGACACCTGCCGAGTGCGCGCAGCACCGGCAATGCAACAGTGGTGACGCCTCGGGGCAACAGATTTGCCCAGAAACACGAAGCGGCCCTTTTTTGACCCAATGTGCAGTGGCGCAAGGGGTCATTTGCTCAGGATCGCGTATCAAACTCGCCCGCCAGGTAGCGGCGTGACAGTGAAACATAACGCGCCGCGTTGCCCACGATCGCCGTCATGCGTGCGTCATCAAGCTGGCGCACCACGCGCCCAGGAGTGCCCAGCACCAGCGATCCGGCCGGGACGCGCGTGCCCTCGGTGACCACCGCGCCCGCGCCAATTATGCAGCCGCGCTCCACGTACACGCCATTGAGCAGAATCGCTCCCATGCCAATAAGTACGCCGTTTTCGAGGGTAGAGCCATGCACGATCGCGCGATGCCCGATCACGCAATCGTCGCCGATGACCGTAGGCACACCCGGATCGGCGTGAATGATCGCGCCGTCCTGCACATTGCTGCGCGCGCCAATGGTGATCTGCTCCACGTCGCCACGAATCACGGCGGTGGGCCACACGCTGCACTCGTCGCCCAGCGATACGCGACCAATCACAATTGCCGCAGGATGAATAAACGCCGACGCTGCAATACTCATGACTGCACTCCAAAGTTGGAAAGCTGTTTTTGAATCAGACAGACACACAACACTCTATCGCCTTCGGGAACAGGTCTGCTGCCGCGTGATGTGTCCCAGAACGTCGCAGCGGGTGTGCAAGCGATACGCCAAGTACCATGTGCCCCCAGCGCGTCGCAGAGGCGTGCGAACGATGCGCTAAAACGACGAACCGAGCGTGAAGTAGAACGACGTCTGCCGAGCCACGTCAGAGGGACGCACAACCGGCTGCGCCACGCCCATGCGCACGCGATACGGTACATCCCACTGCACACCGAGGTCGAGCGCGAGTTCAGCGCCGGCACTGGCCAACCATCCGTCGCGCACCGATGGCGGCAAACACAAACCCGCGGCACCCGGCGTCCCACGCACCGTGCCGCTGCACCACGCACGGCCGGCATCACCAAACGCCGTCATGGACAAGCGATCGGCAAACAGCGGCAACAGCCCGAGACCGCGCGTAATCAGCGCCAGCGGCGCACGATATTCCGCCGACGCACTCACGACCTGCGAGCCACGTTGCACGCCGGGCTCAAATCCGCGCACCGGAAACTGACGCGCCGGATCGCCCACCAGTACACCCGGCACCAACTCGGCCAATGATCCGCTGGTACCGCCCAGTGAGAGTTCAGACGTGGAGTGTTGATCAGTCAGACCTCCACTCACGCGTACACCCACGGCATGTCGCGCAAAACCGCTTGCGTCAAACGCCTTGAACGCGCGTGCAACCGCTGTGACACGCTGCGATGTTTGCTCCAGTGCTCCGCTCTTCCAGCGCTGCTGCACTGTCACGCTCCCCGTTACACCATCCTCAAGCGAAATCGCTCGGCCCGCGCGCATCACATTGCTGAACGATGCGGTGGCAAACACACCGGGCGTATTCACACCACGCGCAAACCGGTTGGCCAACCTCGGCAACAACGAATCGGGCGACGTTGAAAAGAATCGACGTTCCAACTGCGCGCCGAGTGTGAGTGACGTGCTGGTGCGCACGCGTGGCCGAGCAAACGTGAACGCGGCCGTGGCGAATCGTGATACACGATTCAACTCGCCGAGCATTGCGTTGCTGGTATCGGCAATGCGGAAGCGATCCCACGATTGCGAACCATTGAGGTCAAGCAGTGGCTGCCAACCGGACACACGCGGAAAGCGAGTGTAGCGGTAGGCAAGGGCACCCTCCAGCTCGTAGCGCGACGGATGGTACGTGCCCTGCGCGGACCAGGCGTGTCGGCGCAGAATGTCGCTGCTGCTCGACGAGAGTCCGTATGTGGCCGCCCCGTCGCTGCCCTCGCCAACCAGCGGCATCCACCAGCGTGGCAGCAGCTGACGCAGCGGATTGTAGCGGCGCACGGGGCTGCTGTCGGGCACCACGGCCAGCGAACGCGAGGTGGGCGCGTAGAGGCCTGTGCCGGGCATGCGGGCGTCGTGTGACGCGCTGTCTGGCAACGTGCTACGGTTCGCCGAGCTGTTGGTACGAGCGCCGTCGCTGATCGCGTAGCCCGCGTGCATGGGGAACACCACCAGTCGCGAACCGGTGAGCGTGTATTCGAGGCCGGCGATGAGTTGGCCGTTTGGTGAGACGGCGGGCGAAGTGATACCGGTGGGGACGCGTGTGAGTGCGCGGGCGCGCGGGTTGAACGCGAGCGATGTACTGCGCGATGTACTGCGCGATGTACTGCGCGATTCACTGCGCGATGCGCCGAACGATGCGCTTGTCGCACCATCAAACGGCACGATGTAAAACTGCATGCTGCCCAGCACATCGCTGGCGTACACCACGTGCTCGCCATCCGGCGTAAACGTGGGCACTGCCGCCACGCCGCGTTCATCGTGCAGTACGGCCGTGAGCTGGCCGTTGCTGTCAAGCACCACCACCTGCTGCGCACCACCACGCACCACCCGTACGGCCACAATGTACTGTCCGTTGGGGCTCCAGCGGGGTTCCGTGAACGCCGTGTCAATGGACGCACGCGTGATCGCGCGTACCCGGCCATCGGGCAGCACACGGATCAACTCTGCACTGCCGGCCACGGCCCGCACCGCGACAATCTCGCCGTCACTGGCCCGCGCATCAGGTACCAACAACCGCTCGCTGCCGCCTACCCGCGTTTCCTCGTTGCGCGCGTCGCGCCGCCACAAACTGCTGCGCAACTCGTAGGGATCGTTGAAGTCGAGTTGCGCATATACCGAGCTGCCATCTGGTAGCGGCGTGTTGGCATCGAGCGAGTTGCGACGAGCAATGCGCGTGAGCGTGATGTCGCCAGCGCCCACGTGAGCGCGGTACACACCCGAGACATCGCGACCATTGTTCATGGCCAGCAGCAGTGTGCTGTCTGTTTCCCAGCGTGGCTGTTCGGCAAACCACTCCATCTCCGGCGCCAGGCGACGCGTGATGCTATCGACCGCAGCCCAGTCGCGCACCACGACAGCGTTTCGTTGCAGCGAATCGCGAAACTGATCAAACGTTTCGCCAATGCTCACACCAAACGCACGTTTGGCTGCACGATTGAGGCGAAACGGAATGGGGTGAAAGGCTACGGTCTCAACAAACTCGCGCATTCCGCTGCTTGCATCGGCTGTGGTGTCCACAGCCGACGCCATGGCCGACATGAGCATTGAGCCATAGCCGTACGCATGCTGCCCCAACGGAAACCGGGCGGTAGTCAGACTCCATTCATTAGGCGGTGGCACATCATTGGCCAGTGCAGCCGCCCGTGCCACCATGGGAAACTCGGTGCTCGCGAGTCGGCCGGAACCGGTGAGTCGAGTTTCGTAGTACACGGCGATGCCTTCAATCATCCACGACGGCAGGAAGGCGTTGGGAAGCAACGCGGGGTTACGTCCAAAAATCTTGCGTCCCAACGACCACATGCCGCGTGCGCGATCGAGATGAAAAATGTGCACCAGCTCATGCGTGATCACGAGCTGCAGCCAATCGTCGGACTGCCGCAGTTCCGGTGTGAACAGTGGCGGCAGCGCGTACACCACAATGCGATTGGTTGGAAACGGGGTGGCAAAGCCATTGCTCACATCGAGATTGTCGGCCACCAGCAGTTCAACCGGGAGCGCGGGCTCCACCAGTTCACGCGCCAGCTGTTGCCACGCGAGTTCGGCGTAGGCTGCCGACCGTCGAGCCAGCGCTTCGTGCTCACGCGCAAAGTGCACGCGAAAGTGTTCCGTGCGAATGGTCCGCATGTCGCCACGCGGATCCACCTGCGCGGGCAACGCCGAGGCCGCACAGATCGTGACCAGCAACAAAACCAACCGCGCAATCCATCGCATTACCTGCGCTCGCCGGCCTCGTCCGCACTGCCGTAGCGCCGCTGCAACTCAGCCGTGCGTTGGGCGAGGTCTCGAAAGTAGGTGGTCACACCGTCGGCAATGCCACGCGCGTACCGTTCTTGCCACTGCGGGTTGCGCATGGCCGCTTCCTGATCAGGAAACATGAGAAACAATCCTTCGGCCAGCGCTGACGGGTACCACGTGGGCCGCGCAATGGCCAGGTTCTGATAGTGAATGCCGATATCACGTTGACCGATTTGCGTCATCACGTTGCGCTGTATCGCACGTGCCAGTGGTTCGGACGGTTGATGAAAAAACAGGGTGCTGGTGCCGTGATTGGTAAACGGATTGGTGCCGTCTCCAAAGGCATTGAAATGCACACTCAAAAACGCGTGTGCGTTGGCGCGACGGGCCATCACCGGCCGGTCAGTAAGTCCAACAGCGGCCGGCGTGTTGCGCGTCATCACCACGCGCGCGCCACGCTCCTGCAGTATGCGGGCCAGTATTTGCGACACTGGCAACACCGCGTCGGCTTCGGTAAGACCCGTAGGTCCGGTGGCGCCCCCCGGCGGATGTCCCGCGTCTACTACGAGTGTGAGTCCGGCCAGCGGTTGATCAGCGTCAGCGCTGATGTTGGGCACACGACGCACACGCAGCACCAGCGCGCGTCGCTGCGCATCCCACAGGGTGAGCCAGCCAAACACCGGCGCTGAGAGTCGTACATCGAGTTGCGTGCGATCGCTGGCCACCGGCTCCCACGACAGCTGGCGCACCAGCGGATCGGTGCCGATCATGGGCGAGATGGAGGGCGACAGCTGTGTGTTGTACAGCGTGATGCGCAGCGATGCGTCGTCGGGCTCTACCAAAAACGCCGGACGCGCGCCGGTGGGAATGATCACGTCTACGTACTCAGCGGCGGGCACCACACGCAGTCCGCCACTCACGCGTGATACATCGGGCGTGCCCTCGGGCAATCGCTCGAGATCGTTGGCGCTCACCCACGTTTCGAGCTGACTGTCAAAGCGCACGCGTTGTTCGGTGCCCTGCTGGCCGGTGATTTCGAGTTGTGTGCCGGGGAGCAGTGACCACTTGTAAAAACCATCTGGCACGGGGCGCGCGATCACCACCTGGTCGGTATCGCTTTGCGCCACCAATCCGCCGGTATTACTGCGCAATACTCCGTAGCGTGCGGGCAACGCGGTTTGCAGCGTGTCGGGCACGCGCATGGCCAGCCGCACCGTGTCCCGACCTCGCGCCACCACCAGACGGGCCTGCGCGCCCAGCTGCGACGCGCGCGCCTCACCCACAAAGGTGGTTTGGGCGCCGCTGGCACTGCTTTGCCGCACCAGCGGAATCGTGCGGTTGTCCGACGAACGAATAAATGCGGTGGCATTGCCGGGGGCGCGCACACTCACGCGCACACGCTCGTTGGCGCGCACCAGCTGTGCACCGCGCGGCTGCACCGAGGCGCTATCTACGCGCAGCACGCCGGTGTCGGGCAACGGCTGAGCTGCGGCGGGGCGACGAATGCGCACCCGCGCCCGCACCGAATCGGCGGTGGTGGGCGTGGCGACTTTGCGCACGACGTCGAGCACAAACTGCGGACCACTATCCGGCGGCGCGGCGCCTGGCCGTCCGCTGGTGCCGATTCCGGTGCCCGTGCCCGTGCCCGTGCCCGAACCCGTGCCCGAACCCGCGCCCGTCCCTGTCCCCGGGCCGCTGCCGCCCCTCGGCACCGCCAGGTACGCCAGAAACGCGCCGTTGTTGGCCACCGGCACCGGGACGCCGTTAATGCGGAGGGTGGCGTCGCCCGTGCCCACGGTGCCAAAGACAAACGTCGAGTCAACGGCCAGCACCGTGCCAGCCGGCGGATGCTGCACCCGAATACTGATGGGGCCGCGCACGTCCGCCACCGCGGGCAGCGCCACGGCAGGCGAATTGTCGGCGGGCCAACCGACCAGCAGCTCAGCTCGGCTTCCGCCCTGCCTGTCGGCCGGGCTGGGCGACGATTCGGGCCGTGAGGACGACGATGTGGCGCAGGCGCTCACGAGCGCGGCGGCCAGAAGGGGCAGCGCGAGCGACCGAGTTTGGGGCAAGGCGAGGCACCGAACACGGGGCAGCGCGAGCGACCGAACGCGGGCGACCGCAGCGAAATGAGTGGGAGCGGGCATGATCAAAGCTCGACACCGCTACCTATTCTGTCGAGCGGCCAGAGGCTCTAAAAAGCACAAATGTGGCAATTAGCCACCGAAACGCGTTGACCACCCCGCGGTTGATGGGCATAATACCCCAGCCTTTCGTGTGATCGGAACCTGTGGCGTACTGCGCCGTAGTGCACAGGACGCTTAGTTTGCTCCTTGTCTGGTCATCCCTACCCCATGTGACCTCTTTCGCCCTGCATCCAACTCCTGTGCCCCCAGACGCTGACGCACGCGTCGTCGTGAGCCTGTATGGCGCGACGGACGTGGGGCACACGCGCGAGCATAACGAAGACACGTTTCTCGTCGCCGATCTCGAAACCGGCTCGTTGATCGAATTCGATCACGGCACGGAAACGCGGACCGAAGGCCCGCACGGACTGCTCTTTGCCGTGGCCGACGGTATGGGCGGTGCGGCGGCCGGCGAGATCGCCAGTGCCATGGCCGCACAGGTGATCTTCGAAGAACTGCTCGCACGCTGGTGCACGGTTGAGCAACCGGACTCGGCAGCGTTTGCCGAAGCCATTCGTGACGCCGCTGAATCGGCCAACTCGCGTATTCACAGCTTCGCGCGCGAAAATCCGCAGCATCGGGGCATGGGCACCACGGCCACGGTGGCCGGTGTCTTTCGCGATACGGTGTACATCGCACAGGTGGGCGACAGCCGAGCGTACCTGTTTCGCGACAACAAGCTCATTCTGCTTACGCGTGATCAGTCGCTCATGCAGCGACTGGTCGACGCCGGTGAGATCTCGGAAGAGCAGGCCGAGGCCAGTGAGCGTCGCAACATCATTCTGCAGGCCCTTGGCCCCGAGCCCACTGTCAAGATCGACCTCACGCATCAGCAGCTGCGTCTGGGCGACCTGCTCATTGTTTGTAGCGACGGTCTCTCCGGGGTGGCCCGGGGCAGCGACATTGAAGCCGCAGCCCGCGAGGAGTCCGATCCGGCGGTGCTCTGTCACCGGCTCATTGCGCGGGCCAACGAACTGGGCGGCCCAGACAACATCACCGTGCTGGCGGCGCGTTTTGACGGCCTCGGACTGCAGGCAGTTCAGCAGACAGACGCCGTGGGTCGTTTGGTATATCCGTTGCGTGGTACGCTGGCCGACGACGAACCAACGGCCGTGGCGTCGCCGCCCAAAGCGTCTAAAGCGTTCTTAGCAACTTCGGCTACGCCACCGCGAGCCGACACCGACACCAACAGCCCGCTACTTAGCAGCACTCCGGTCGCATCGCCGCTTCTCGACACTCGGCGCGCTGCCACGTCGGGGGCCGGTGCGCGCTACGACGCCTCCACCGAAGCACGTAAAGCCCGAGCCCGACCCATCATGTTGCTGCTGGTGATGTTCGGACTGGGGATCTCGGTGTGGCTGGTGTGGCGACTGTTCTTTGCCGGTAACGCATAGCGGGTCGTTCAGGTTTTTTTCTTCACCATTGCGCGTGCGGCGGCTTGCTGCATGACTGCGTCGCCGCTCCACGCCACCACGGTGGGCAGTGCGAGTTGCAGCGCCGCCACCAGTCGCGGATCGCCCATGGCGCAGAGCACCACCTCGCGCTGAGCTTCCCGCGCGGCCTCGAGCACCTGATGCACGCGTGCGATCGTATCCTCACTCAACCACGCGCGGCCTTTACTCGGCAGACGGTCACCAAAGATCACCAGCACCAGCGGTCCATGACTCACCGCTGACGGCGCGTCGGCGCGACGCGCGTCAACGCCGCCCAATCGCAACGCTTCGAGAATGGCTGTACGCGGTGCCTGCGCACCGGGCACGTGCGCATCGTCATCAACCAGCACCACTTCGGTGACGGACGCGAGCGCTGGCAGGGGACCATGTTCCACACGAATGCATCGATCAGCCAGCAGTGCGCCCCACGCGGTGTCTGCGCCACTCGGACGACGCCAATCGTTGGGCGGTGACGCCCACTGCGCCCACTTGAGACGACGCCGCAGCGCCAAACGTGCGCGTTCGGGATCGAGCTTGCCCTCTCGACGCGCGGTTTCGAGCGCCTCAACCACAGCGTGCACGTCGTCGGGTTGCAGCAACAAATCACAACCGGCGTGCACCGCCATCACGGCCGCTTCGTTTTCATCGCGCCCTTCGAGTACGCCGCGCATGATGAGCGCATCGGCGACCACCAGGTTGTCGAACTTGAGTTGTTGACGCAGCAACCACTGCAGCATTTCGCGCGACAGCGTGGCCGGCAATCCGGACGGATCGAGTGCCGGATAGGCTACGTGCGCCGTCATGATACTGGCCACACCGGCGGCAATGGCGGCACGAAACGGTGCCATGTCTTCTTCCTTGAGCACGTCGAGCGGCGCATCAACCACCGGCAGCGTGAGATGTGAATCGTCCAGCGTGCGGCCGTGTCCGGGAAAGTGTTTGGCGCAGGCCAGCACACCCTCACTCTGACACGATTCAATCCACGCCGCAGCCAGCTTTCCCGCACGCGTAAAGTCGGTACCAAACGAACGGGTGCCCAGCACCGGATTGTTGTCGGCGTCATCGAGATCGCACACCGGTGCCAAATTCCAGTTTACACCCATCGTGCGTGCCTCACGCGCGGTGAGACGGGCGGCGCGCTTGAGCGCTTCGAGATCATCGAGTGCGACAATGGCAGCCAATGGCGGCAAACCGGTGGCGTGTCCAAACTGCTGACCAGCACCGCGCTCAAGATCGGAGGCAATCAACAGCGGATGCCGACTCTCACGCTGCAATCGCTTGGTGAGTGTGCGTACGACATCCTGCTCGCCGCCAACGAGCAGAAAGCCACCGACGCCGAGTGCGAGGTACTCGGTAATGCGATCGAGTTCGTGATCAAACCCATCCGGTGAACGCCACACGAGCGCGGGCAAGACAAGTTGCGCCAGTTCGCGTGCGGCGGCCTTTCCGGAAACAGTACTGCTCATGCGTAGACTCCAGCGGGCGTCAGTGCGCCCAGGATACGTGCGTGTTGGGCGCCAGTGGACGCGGGCACATTGCCAGCGCGCTGCTGCAGATGCAGCCAGCCAATGAGCGCAAAGGCGACGCACTCCTTCGCGCCACCCTCAAAGAATGTATCCGTAAATCGCAACACCGCAGGTGCCTCTGCACCAAGACGTGCCTTGAGCGCAATGTTGATGGCCGCCATGAGCGTGGGATTGTCGGCGCCACCACCCGCGACCACAAAATCGGCAACGGGCTCGACCGCGTGCCCTTGCACAAAGCGACTCATCTGATCGGCAATCGATTCAGCGGTAAGGGCCACCGCAGTGGCCAGCATATCGGCCACCGACACGCCCGCTTTATGGGCGCGACAGTCGGCGATGAACTGATTGATGTAGTTGTCGGTAAACAGTTCGCGTCCGGTGCTTTTGGCGGGTGGCTGCGCAAAATACGGATGCGCCAGCGCGCTGTGCACCACCGGCATGATTGCCTGCCCCTGTCGCGCCAGCAATCCGTCTACATCGTACAACAGATCGGGTAGCAATCGTCGCACAATACCGTCAATAATCACCACACCGGGGCCGGTATCGAATGCCAGCGACGTCTGATCGCTACCGGCCGGCGGCACGAGTGTGAGATTGCCAATACCGCCCAGGTTTTGCAGCACACGCCACCGTTGCTCGTGCGAAAAACAGAGTACGTCGGCCACGCTCACCAACGGTGCGCCCTGCCCGCCGACGGCCACATCACGTGCGCGCACATCGCTGATTACATCAACGCCCAGTCGTTCAGCAATCACGGCTGGCTGACCGAGTTGCCAGGTACTATGACCGGCTTCGTGCCACATGGTCTGTCCGTGCGAGACCACGGCGCGGATGTCACGCCGCGGCACACCGGCAGCGGTGATCGCCAGATCGGCCGCGTCGGCCAGCCAATGCGCGAGGTCAACACTCAGCATGCAGTATTCGCGCGCGGTACCGCCGTCCATGGCGGCGAGCAATCGCGCGCGTTCGTGCGCCGCAAACGGGCGATGCGCCTGCGACAACAGCGTGGGCACAATGCGCGCCCCCTGCTCCTGAAACGTGACGGCGGCGGCGGAGATGCCATCGAGTGATGTGCCGGACATGAGGCCCACCATGACCTGCGGCGCGTTGCTCGGCGTGTGGCTCATGTAAGCACCCGTCGAATCACGCCACCGTGTTCGTCCAATCTCGCGACGGCGGTGTCATGGTCTACTCCAAGCGCCTGCATCACGATGGCGTGTTTCACGAGGCCTTGGGCCTCTGTAAGTAACGCACGCGCCTGCTCGCGCGAGACAGCGCACACTTCCATCACAATGCGCTCACTGCGATCGGTGAGTTTGTTGTTGGTTGCGCGCAGGTCCACCATGAGATTACCAAACGTTTTGCCGATGCGGATAAACGCACCGGTGGTAATCATGTTGAGTATCAGCTTGGTGGCCGTGCCGGCCTTGAGACGCGTTGAGCCGGTCACTACTTCAGGTCCGGTAATGGCCACCACCGGGATATCAATAAACGGCAGAATGTGTGCCGGTGGCGGCGAACACATCACCATGCCGGTACGCGCACCAATGGCGTGGGCGCGCTGCAATGCGCCGTGTACAAACGGTGTGGTACCCGAAGCGGCGATGCCCACGACCACGTCCCGGTCGCAAACGCTGTTGTCATTCATGGCCTGCGCGCCTTGTTCGGGCGAATCTTCAGCGCCTTCCACTGCGTTCCGAAGCGCGCGATCCCCCCCCGCGATGATGCCCACCACCATGCGCGGATCGGCACCAAAGGTGGGCGGACATTCACTCGCGTCGAGCACGCCCAACCGGCCTGATGTGCCGGCCCCCACATAGAGCAAGCGTCCCCCGGATCGGAACGCGGCCTCCACGGCCACGATCAGCTGCCCAATGGGTTCAGATTGGGACGCCACCGCATCGGCAATCGTGTTATCCTCGGCACTCATGATCGCCACTATATCGGCGGGCGACGCGAGGTCGATGTTCGCCGAACGCGGGTTGCGGCGCTCGGTGACGCGCGGATCAAGCGTCGAGTCAGTCACTGAATAAAGGCTCGTTTGTATGAGTGGGGTTAGTTTTCCTCATCAGGCTAACCGACAGCCAAGGCACCTTACAACTTCGCATGCGCCCTTCGACTTTGCACAACTCCGGCATTTTTCGGCCGCACGCACTGCTCACGACGCTGGTGATTGTTGCCACACTGGTCATCGCGCCGCTCGTGAACTCACTGCAGGCGCAACTGCGCGGTGGCGGCAACCGCCCCGCTCGCTCGGGGGGCAGCAGCCGCTACTGGTTTAGCGGCGGCGCATCGGCAGTGGGACTTGGCACCATTTCCGATGGACCGTCGGGCAGCGTGTGGGATTTTACCGGTGATCCGCTATGGCTGCTGCGGGGCTCCCTTGAGAAATCCATGGGTCCGGGCACCACCATCGGCATTGCCGGCAGCTATGGCAAAGTGGATTTTGGATATCGGCCGCTCGCGGGAGTTGCCGCGCCAGATCCCATTCCCGGTGACACGTCGCGGGCCCAAGCTTGTCGCGTGGAAGGCTGCACGGGACAAACCGAAGTGTGGGGTGCGCACGGTGTGTTGCGTGGGGGCGGTGACAGCGAAGGTTTGCATCAGATCGTGGAGGTGGCTGCCGGTGCCATGAGCTTCCGCAATCTCACGGTCAAAGCCAACGGTGAATCGCTCGGCATCGACAACACCATCGACGTGGGCGCGTCACTGGGCTACGGGTTTGGCTACGCGTTTTCACGCGACTTTCAGGTGGCGTTTGTTCAGGACTTTGGTATCTCGTGGCACCGTGGTGACCTGCTGCCTGACGGCACCGGTCGCACGTATCGCACACGCAACTCTCGCGTCACACTTCGCTACGGACTTTGATTGTGGGCTTGGTCAACAAGCATTCCTGGCTGATGGCGGCGCCGCAGCCTGCCCGGCTGCGCAGCGCGCGGCAGCACGTAGTATTGAGCACAGTGCCGAGCGTGGTGCCCAAGGTAATGCCGAGCGTAGTGCTGGGCGTGGTGCCGAAGGTAGTGTCGAGTGTATTGCTCGCCGCACTTCTGAGCGCCTGTTCGTATTCCAGCACCACATCGGGCACGAGCGTGGGCTCAACCGTGGGCGTGCAGACGACGCCCGGCATCATGCCCACCGGAGCGAGGCGTGCGCCGGTTGATCCACGCATAGCGTCACGCGTGCCCGCGCAGTTTCCCGGCGGGTGGCGCTTTCCCGCCGGACAGTCGGCCACCTTTGCGCCCAACGCAATGGCCGTGAGCAACAGTGAGCTGGCCAGCACGGCGGCCAATGAGATTTTGTTGCGCGGCGGCAACGCGGTTGATGCTGCGGTGGCGCTCGGATTTGCGCTCGCCGTAACGTGGCCCGAGGCGGGCAACATTGGTGGCGGCGGATACATGGTGATTCGTCTGGCTGACGGACGCACCGCCGCGATTGATTATCGCGAAGTGGCTCCACGCGCCGCGTCACGCGATATGTATCTCGACAGCGCGGGCATACTCACCGATAAGAGCGTGACGGGTCATCTCGCGTCGGGTGTGCCGGGAGCGGTTGCGGGATTGGCACGCGCGCTCGAGCGCTACGGCACCATGTCGTTGCGTGATGTGATGCAGCCGGCGATTGCATTGGCGCGTGACGGATTTGTGATTGACAGCGCACTCGCGTCATCCATTCGCAACACCGATCGTGCACGGTTGTTCAGCGGTGCGCCGTTGTTCTTTCCCGGTGGTGAGCCTCTGCCTTCGGGCACTCGGCTGGTGCAGCCTGATCTTGCACGCACACTGGAAACGATTGCGAACAACGGACCTTCCGGATTCTATCGCGGCTGGGTGGCCGACTCGCTTGTGGCTGAAATGCAGCGCGGCGGCGGCATTATTTCGGCGCAGGATTTACGCGGCTACACACCGCGTGAACGCCGTCCCATTCGCTCCACGTATCGTGGCTTCACATTGCTGGCCATGCCGCCGTCGTCATCGGGCGGAGTGACGATGACGGAAGCACACAACATTCTGGAAACGTGGCCGGTGAGCGCGACGTACGGCAGCACACAGTGGTATCACACTGTCGCGAGTGCGTATCAGCGTGCATTCATTGATCGCAACAGCAAGCTCGGTGATCCGGATTTCATTGCCGTTCCGCTGGAGCAGCTCACCAGCAAACGCTACGCGGCGCAGTTGCGCGCGGGCATCAGTTCGTCACGCGCCACGCCAACGCTGCTTGTGGACAGCGCCATGCAGGCGCTATCCCGCGAACCGATGAACACCACGCACTACTCGGTGACTGATCAGTTCGGGAATGCGGTGGCCACCACCACTACCCTCAACGGCAGCTGGGGCTCGGGAGTGTGGGTGCGCGGTGCGGGATTCTTTCTCAACAACGAGATGGACGACTTTGCTGCGCAGCCGGGAAGCCCCAACATGTTTGGACTGGTGCAGGGCGAACAAAATGCGATCGCGCCGGGCAAGCGCATGTTGAGCGCAATGTCACCCACGATTGTGCTCGACTCTGCCAATCAGGTGTTGCTGGTGGCCGGTGCGGCGGGTGGACCAACCATTATCACGGGCACGTCGCAGGTGATCCTGAACGTGCTGGATCATCGCATGACACTGTCCGATGCAATGCGCGCGCCGCGGCTGCATCATCAGGCGCTCCCCGATTCACTCACCATTGAAACAGGCGGCGTGACGCGGGCCGTACAGGATTCGCTGCGCGCCATGGGCTGGTCACTGCGACCGATACGCGCGCTGGTAAACGTGAACGCGATCATGCGCGTGCGCGGCGGCTGGGAGGGCGTGAGCGAACCGCGCCGCAGTGGCGGCGCGGTCGGTCACTGAATCACTCGGCTACTGCATCACACAGTTGGCATTCAGATCAGATCTTGACCACAACCGGCGATGATAACGCCACCGTGATCGTGGCTCCTTGGTTGAGGCACGTATCAAAGTCGGCCGTGCCAACCGCCGCAGCGGTACCCGCCGCAGCACCAGCGGCCGCACCCACCACCGTGCTCTTGGTGTTCTTGCCCAGGATCTGACCGGCAATCGCGCCGAGGATGGCGCCGCCGGCAACTTTTTTGGCGTCAGTACCCGTGCTGGCCCCACGAACGCGCGTGGTGCCCGTCTCTCCGGTGGTCGCTTGCACCGGGTACACATTGCCGTCTACCGTGACCGAAACCAGGCGTACGGTGAGGAAGGTATTGTCGTTCTGATTCTCGGCACGCTTGGCAGTCACCACTTCAAAAGTGCCGGTGGCGCCGGCCGGCATTTCAGCACCGTTTGATCCGGTCACACCACCACTGAGACGCGCGGTGAACTTGTCACCCACGTTCTGCTCACCGGTGCAGACCTTGGTATTGGTGGCAAATCGCAGCGTCGTGCCCGACGAAATCGTGCCTTCCGTGGGTGCGGCAACGGGAGCCGGTACGGCCGCCGGAGTGGGCGCGGGCACGTTTGGCCTGGGACGCGGCGCTGGGCGCGGTGTGGGGCGCTGTGCCACTGGCGGTGCGGGCGCCGGCGAGACGGGCGCGATCACCGGCGGTTCATTGACGGCCACGTCCTGCAGCGCCGGCTGGGTTGAATCCTGCCCTGCCAGCGCGAGATCGCGTCCGAGCGCGTCATCGTCGGTCAGTGCCGAATCGGTGTTATCGCCGCCGCACGCGGCCAAGGCTGCCAGTGTCATGGCGGCCAGAACTGTCCGGGCACTACGCTGCACGCTCATATATTCACGCATGGGGTTTCTCCGTCTAAGATAAATGGGGTGACACACCCGCCGAATGCCGACAGGGTCGGGCTACACAACTCTCGCCATCATACTACACGCCACGCGTGACTTCAGTACCAACGCGCATCGCCTTACGGCGATTGCTCCCATATTTGCGACCATATCGTCGCAGTCTGGCACTCGGACTGGCCTTCGTTGTCACAGCCTCGGCTGCAGCCAACGCCATCCCGGCGCTGCTGCGAGAGGCGATAGATCGCATGGGTAGCGTATCGGACGCCCGAGCCCTGTGGCCCATTGCGGTCGTGATGTTAATCACAGCCGCTGTGGCCGGCGTCTTTCGCTTTGGCATGCGTGAACTGCTCAACAGCATCAGCCGGCGCGTGGAAACCGATTTGCGGCGCGACGTTTTTGCCAAGCTGCTCGTACTCGACGCGCCGTGGTACGGACGCATGCGTACGGGTGACATCATGGCCCGTCTCACCAACGATGTGCAAGCGGTGCGCATGGCCACCGGCCCGGCCATCATGTACTTCGTGAACACCATTTTTGGCGCGCTCTTCGCACTCATCATGATGGCGCGCATCAGCGTGCCGTTGACGCTGTCGGCGCTGCTCCCGATGCTCGGATTGCCATTTTTGATGATCAAACTCGGACGTGCCGTACATGAACGCTTTGAGTCGGTACAGGAACAGTTCAGCACACTGAGCACACGAGCGCAGGAGAATCTCAGTGGTGTGCGCATCGTGCGCGCGTACCAACAGGAGGCCGCCGAAGTCGCACGGTTTGCCGACGCGGGCGAAGAGTATCTTCAGCGCAACATGCGGCTGGCCAAACTCAACGGCATCATGAATCCGGGCTTCGGCCTGCTCGCCGGACTGGGCGCAGCGATCACGCTCGGCTTTGGTGGCCAACTGTTGATTGACGGCGCGCTGACGGTGGGAGGATTTGTTGCCTTTGGCATATACCTGGCCATGCTGACATGGCCGCTCATCGCACTGGGCTGGACGATCAACCTGTTTCAGCGCGGTGCTGCGTCGATGGGACGCGTGATGCAGATCCTCGATGCCGCACCGGATCGGGTGCACGACACCGGAACGGCCGTGCTGCCCAGCGCCACTGTTGGCCGATCGCTGGAGTTTCGCCACGTGTGGTTTGCGTATCCATCCAACGACGACGAAGAAACTCGCTGGGCGCTGCGCGACGTGTCGTTTACCGTGCCCGCTGGCAGCACGGTGGCGATTGTTGGTGCAACAGGCAGCGGCAAGAGCGCGCTGCTGGATCTCATTCCGCGGCTGTACGAACCGCAGCGCGGCGACATTCTGCTTGACGGCGTACCGATCACGCAACTCTCGCTGGACGCATTGCGGCAAGACATAGGGTACGTCCCGCAGGAGACGTTGCTGTTTTCCGAAACGATCGGTACGAATGTCGCCTACGGTATCAGCGACGACGCACCACGTGGTGCGCTGCAGCGAGACGCGACCGGTACGGCCAGCCAGACGGTTGATGCCACGTCAGTACACACGGTCGAACACGCCGTACCGCGGGGCGATGCTGTGGTGCCCGAAGTGGTGGAGGCAACACAGGTCGCGCAGCTCGCCGACACGGTGTCCGCGTTGCCGATGGGCTTTGGCACGCCACTGGGTGAACGCGGCATCAACTTGAGCGGTGGACAGAAACAGCGCACGGCTCTGGCCCGCGCACTCGCGCGCAGTCCGCGATTGGTGTTGCTGGATGATGCGTTGTCGGCCGTTGATACGCTTACGGAAGCCGAGATATTGCGTGGGTTGCGTGGTGCGTTAGCTGACCGGACCGCGATTATCGCGTCGCACAGGGTGAGTGCCGTGCGCGATGCCGATTTGATTCTGGTGTTGGCCAACGGTGCGATCGTTGAGCAAGGCCAGCATGAGGAGCTGATGTCCCGCGATAGTCGGTACGCTCAGCTGCTGCGCCGACAGCAATTGTTGGAGCAGGTTGA